>NZ_AP019400.1:1612500-1954166 GCF_004295585.1 Cohnella abietis
TAATACATCACCAAGCAGTCCGAATGTTTATATGCAAGTTTCGCAGACGGTACCCGCCAAACCTAATACGACCTATGAAATGAAAATGTGGGTGAAGGGCGAGAATGTGAATGGCGTATCGTTTACGGGCGATCCAAGCTGGGGGAACCGAGTCTCATTCCCTACAGGAACGTACAACTGGACGGAAGTAACGAATTCATATACGACTAAATCAGATGAAACACAGATTGGATTTGTTATCTTGTCTGAAAATGTAGTCGGTAACGTCTGGATTGATGATATTAGCTTGACCGAGCAAGGAGTAACGGGGAATTTATTGAAAAATGGAAATTTCGATCAGGATTACGTGGATTTAGGCAGCGAGGAATATGTAGGGGATACAACATCAATTAAAAATGACGTTGTTAGTGTGCTGCAAAACGCAGATGAGAATAATATCGCTGTCAATTTACTGATTTCACCGCATTATTTTCCGGGATGGGCGCTAGCGAAGTGGCCTGAATTAAAGAGTGAAAGTGTTAGTTTTATTCAATTTAATATTAACGATCCAAGAGCCAGAGCAATTATGGAAGACTATTTGCGTCTGCTTATCCCTCTAATTAAGGATTATAAATCGTTGCATAGCATCACATTAAGTAACGAAACGGTGTACCAATCCTACAGGGATGCGTTTAATTTGCCAAAATGGCAGCTGTACCTGCAACAAAAATATCCGAGCATTCAGCAGCTTAATGAAACTTATCAAACAACCTATCAATCGTTTAATGATGTACCTATGCCTGCTAATGTCACTCGTACACCACTTTTCTATGATTGGGTTCAATTTAACAACAATTTATTTGGAGAATGGCACCAATGGATGGCTGATATTATTCATGATATGGCGCCAGGTATTCCTTTGCACGCTAAAGTGATGAATGGAGCATTGAGTGATGTTACTGCTCTGACTTGGGGTGTTGATTCAGAGCAGTTTACGGAATTTAGCGAAATTAACGGAAATGACAGTCATAGCTACTATGGCGGGGGACCTGCGGGTTACACGGAAGAATTGAAATTTTATGATTTTCAAGCTTCCTTGAAAAAGGCACCCGTGTTCAACTCGGAAGACCATCTTGTTCCCGATGGTAGTGAGCAGTATATTCCCGAAATTGCTTCTCACGTAAATACTGTCTTATGGCAAGGGGCAGTTCATGGTCGTGGAGCAAGTACCATATGGGTATGGGAACGGAGTGATGATGTACCTGACTTTAAAGGAAGCATCATGAATCGACCAGATGTTGTAGCAAGGGTAGGTAAAACGAATCTTGACTTAAACCGGTTAGCAGAAGAAGTTACGGCATTTCAGAATGATGAAGCAAAAGCCGCCATCTTGTACTCGATGAACTCTATGATTTATAGTCGTGCTTATCCGAAAGCGATCAACGAAGCGTATAATGCGATTACTTACAGTGGTCTAAAGGTTGGATTTGTTTCAGAAAAGCAAGCGAGAAGTGGTGTTTTGGATGGAATTAAAGTCCTATTCGTTCCAGAAGCGACCCATATTAATGCAGACACCTTAGTAAGTCTTCAGCACTTTGTGGAGCAAGGAGGCAAGCTGGTCATTACCGGAAGTGATTCATTAAGTTTTGACGAATACAACAGGGCTTTATCTAATTCCGTTCGTAATCAAGTCATAAATAATGCTAACACAACACTTATTGCCTCCAATACGTTTGCTAAACAAATTCGTGAAACGGTGACTCCGATTTTCGCTGAGGTCGGATTAAATGAAGTGATGTTGATGGATACGGCGACAAACCTTCCGGTTTATGATGTGGAATGGCGCTCAGTCTGGCAGAATGACAGATTGTTAATTAATATCGATAACTATTCGTCAGTTGTGAAAAGTGTCTACGTTCAGGTCAACGGTCAACGAATAGGAAATTGGAAGGACCTGATAAGCTCTACAACGGCAGTTGCAGCAGATACACTTTTATTATCACCATTACAGCCCTATCTTTTATCGGTAGAGCCGACTGGTATTACACTAGACTCGGAAAGCTATACGATAAAAGTTGGAGAGACGCACGATACAGTCGTTCATGCAGCATTTGAAAGTGGAGTTAATCAACTAGTCACTTCAGCTTCAAGCTATGTTTCATCTCATCCAAACATAGCGACAGTAGATATTAACGGCAAGGTTACTGCAGTGGCTAAAGGAACAGCACAGATAACCGTTACCTACCACGGGAAGCAAGCGATTATTAGTGTGAATTCCGTTAGTGATGATACAACAGAAACGCCAAATCCACCAATTAACAATATTGGTGGTAGTAATAAGGACAACATAACTAAAGTCACGCTAGAGAACGGTAAAGCAGTAGCCAAGCTCGAGAAAAATCAGACGACGGCAACCGTTCCATTAACAGAGATTGGGGACCATCCTTTCCAAGTGCAGGCAGGAGCTGTAATGGTTAATATTGATCAGGTGCAGCTAAATGCTTTGAGAAATCAGGGCGGTAATGAGGCAGGTGCAACCATTGAGGTACAGCTCAAGCCAGTGGTCGAAACCGGTGGCATGAGTACTTCATCTCAAGGAACAGCAGCGCAGATCAAATTGGCAGGTCAGGTTTACGAGATTAGTGTGAGGTTGATAAAAGCAAACGGTAGCACAATTGAGGTTAAACAGATATCAGGTAGCGTAGACATTACATTACCTTATGATGCCAATGGTGTTGATTCAGAGCTTCTCGGTATCTACTACTACAATGAAACGACCAAACAATGGGAGTATGTAGGCGGACAATTGAACAGTAGTGCGAAGACAATGACGGTTAAGCTACAGCATCTAAGTAAATATGCAGTTTTGCAATATAGCAAAACGTTTAGTGATGTGCCGGCTACGCATTGGGCTGCAAGGACGCTGCAAATACTGGCGGCTAAGCACGTTGTGAACGGTGTGAGTGATAACTTGTTCCAGCCTGCAGGAGAAACGACACGAGCGGAATTTGTAGCACTCTTAGTTCGCGCCTTGAACCTTGAAGCAGCTGAAGATGTGAAGGCATTCAAGGATGTGAAATCAGATGCTTGGTATGCAGGAAGTGTGCAAGCAGCTGTAAAGGCGGGCATTGTTACTGGTGTTAGTGTTGATCGCTTTGCGCCGAATGCTCCGATCTCGCGCGCGGAGATGGCTGTGCTTATTGCCAGAGCGCTTGGATTAAAGGATGATGCGAGCGTAAAGGTCGATTTTGCTGATTCGAAGGATATCCCTTTATGGGCAATTTCTTCAGTGGCAGAACTGAAGAAAATGGGCCTCATTCAAGGCAACGGGCACAATAGGTTCAACCCGCAAGCCAATGCAACAAGAGCAGAAGCGGCCAAGCTGATTCTGGGTACCATTAATCAACTGAAATAAGCATGAAGGAAGGGGCTCTAGGGCTTAAATCGCCTTAGGGTCCTTTTCCTTTCAGTGGGATCAGATTAATAGAGCATGGCATGTTCTATATTTATATTGTACAGTTGGAATAGTTTAACAACTAAATGGAGTGTGACGATGGATGTTTTGGACAGAGGAAAAGCTAGAAGCGAGAGTTAAAGAGCTAGCGTCATGGCGTTATCGGGAGGCGCAGCGTATCGAGGTGTTTCGTGCGCTTGTCGATGAGGAAGGCGAAGTCGGGGTTCGTCCTCCGGAGGGGGGCCAGTGGCGTGACATGAAACAGGGCGACCGCTGGGAAGGAAGAGATCTTTATCTCTGGCTCGATGCCAACGTATCTATTCCAGCAGAGTGGACTAACCGCCGGGTTGTCGGCTTATTTGATTTCGGGCTTACTGGCGCAGGTAACAACTCAGGCTTTGAATCTTTACTCTATTTGAATGGTGTGCCTTACCAAGGCGTGGATTCAAACCATAAAGAGGTGTTTCTGCCTGAAGGTGCAGCGGGAACGACTGTCCGGGTCCAGTTCCGATTGTGGTCAGGACTCGAAGGGGGAGGCGAGCCTCAGCAGCAGGAGCATCGGCTTCACCGCGCTGAAATCGTGTGGCTAGACGAAGCAACGGATCGCTTCTATTATATGTCCAAAGCTGTGCTACAGACGATAAAGGTACTAAGCTCTGGCATCGCTGAGCGGACAGATCTATTAACGGCGCTTGATCGTTCCTTCCTCAGCATCGACTGGTCCCGACCAGGCTCGGAGCGCTTTTACGAGTCGATTAGTGCAGCAGAGGACGAGCTACGTCAGGCGATTGAGGCAATACCTCGCAACAACTCATCAGTGACGGTGCGATGCATTGGGCATACACATATTGATGTTGCATGGCTATGGCGGCTAAAGCATACGCGGGAAAAGTCGGCTCGCTCGTTCAGTACGGTACTAAGACTAATGGAGCTTTTTCCCGAATATGTGTTTCTCCAGACGCAGCCACAGCTCTATGAATATTTGAAAAATGATTATCCAGACATCTATGCTGCGCTGAAGGAACGGGTGAAGGAAGGTCGCTGGGAAGCGGCCGGAGGCATGTGGCTAGAGGCGGATTGCAATCTGACAAGCGGAGAATCTATTGTTCGCCAGTTACTATATGGTACAAAGTTTCTTCGGGAGGAATTCGGCACAGAATGTACCTATTTGTGGCTGCCTGACGTATTTGGTTACAGCTGGGCGTTGCCGCAAATTCTGCGGAAAAGTGGCATTAGCACCTTTATGACGACCAAGATCAGCTGGAACCAATATAACCGGATGCCGCATGACACGTTCCAATGGCGTGGTATTGATGGCAGCAAGGTGTTAACGCATTTCATCACGACACCTGAAGACAGTGATAATTGGTGGTATACGTATAATGGAGATATCACCGCTTCAAGCGTGCAAGGCATTTGGGATAAATATCGAGACAAAGAGGTTAATCGCGAGCTGCTCCTCTCCTATGGCTACGGGGATGGCGGGGGAGGTGTTAACCGCGAGCACTTAGAAATGCGTAGACAGCTAGCTAATATGCCTGGCTTGCCGAAGGTGGAGACAGGACGCGCGGATGAATACTTCGCTAAGCTACAGCAAACGGTTGAACAATCCGATCGTTATGTACATACGTGGGATGGTGAGCTTTATCTCGAATATCATCGCGGAACGTATACGAGTCAGGCGTATAACAAACGAATGAACCGCAAGCTGGAGCTGCTCTCACGTGATGCGGAGTGGCTGCAGGTTTGTCGTGCTGCGCTGAGTGGCGATTGGTCGAACTATCCGCAGGAACAGCTCGATGAAAGCTGGAAAATCATTTTGCGTAACCAGTTTCATGACATTATTCCAGGTTCGTCGATTCCTGAGGTTTATCATGACTCCAGAGAAGAATATGAGCAAGCGAAGGATACGCTAGAAGATTGCCGCGTACAGGCGATAACTGCACTTTCTGATAAGGGGACTGTAGGAGACGATGAATATGTCATCTGGAATGCCTCCTCCTGGTCTTACAATGGTTTAGTCGCCGTGGAGAACTGCGCGAAGGATACAGCTTGGCGAGATGCCGAGGGGCGTTTGCTAGTGTCCGAATTTGATGGTGAGCGCCATTGGGTAAAGGTACAGGATGTACCTGCATTAGGCTTCGTTACACTCCGTCGTGAAGATTCGCTGGAAGCGGAGACGAAGGGAGTATCACCATTTTCCATACGTGATCGCGCAATCGACACCCCTTTCTATGAACTGGAATGGAATGAAAAGGGTCAATTGACACGTCTATACGATCGCGCTGCAGGACGAGAGGTGCTTGCTCCCGGTAATCGTGCGAACGTACTTCAGGTATTCGAGGACAAGCCGAAGATGTTTGAAGCTTGGGATATTGATATTTACTATGGCGAGAAAATGCAGGAGATCGATGGGCTCGTTTCCAGTCAGGTTGAGGTGGGGCTGCTGCGTACTGTCGTCACATTCGTCTGGTCCTATATGGATTCTTCTATTCGTCAGCGGATGATTGTCTATGCGGACAACCGCCGGATCGACTTCGAGACAGAGGTAGATTGGCAGGAGCGTCAGCAGTTACTCAAGGTAGCTTTCCCAGTCGATATTCGAACGACAGAAGCGACCTATGATATTCAGTTTGGCAACGTTAAACGACCTACACATTGGAATACAAGCTGGGATTACGCGCGCTTCGAGACGGTCGGGCACCAATGGGTGGATCTGTCGGAGCATGGCTATGGCGTAAGTCTACTGAATGATTGTAAATATGGTCATGACATCAAGGATGGGGTCATTCGATTAACGTTGATCAAGTCAGCAACCTATCCTGATCCGGGAGCTGACCAGGGTGAGCATCTGTTCACCTATGCGCTCTATCCGCATGAAGGGGATTGGAGAGAGGGCCATACCGCACAGGCGGCATGGCAGCTGAATCAGCCTGTATATGCAACTGCTGGTCGCGCCCCGACACCAAAGTTCTCGTTGCTACGGCTTGTACAAGGAGATGCGATGATCGATGCTGTTAAACGTGCAGAGGATGGCATGGGGTTAATTGTCCGATTGCACGAGTACAAGGGCGGAAGAAGCCAGATTGCGCTCGCAAGCGATGTGCCGATTCAGTCTTGGCAAGAAACAGATTTACTGGAGCGGCCTTTGGAAACTGCTGCTCAGTCTGGTCCAATCATCTTAGATCTCTCGCCTTATGAAATTAAAACGATACGGATTTCGCTCAGATAAACGTATTAATTCTAGAATTGGATGAGGCCGCAACGTGAGTTGCCTGGAGAAAAGCAGAACAATCGCGTGGTCTCGTTATGGGAAGTTCAATAGCAATATTCGGATAATAAAAATACCGACCAACCTCACGGAAGTTTTTTCGTTGGGTTGGTCGGTTATTTTTGTATGTATTTAACCGTTTTACGATAGCCCAATATAGGTTCATCGGGCGGATGTCCAAGCGAGATTGTAGCAGCCTGCATTAACTAACTAGCAAATTAAATAAGGAGGTTGCACACTATGGGATGCAATAGTTCCTCGTCTGCATTAAGCTGTTGCCCAGATAAAGAGTACGTGCAAGATAAGGTTTGTAGCCCTTGGAGTGGAACAGGTGCTGTTGCTGCTGTTGATGTCATTGTATACAGCAATAATATTACACAGAATATCGTAGGTACCGGTTATTTGCAGTATGACACTGGTGTTGGCAACATTACCCTAGAGGTTCTGGACAGCGCAGGGGCAGTTATCGGTACTGCGATCACACTAACACCAGGAACAAGTGTAGCTTTTACTTATCGTAGGTTCAGCGCTATCCAAGTTGTCATTCCTGCAGCAGCGACAGGAACATTTCAGGGAGAATTCTGCATAACTACTCGTTATCCTATGTAATTACTACAGAATTAAGGAGGTTTACGATGAGCGCATGTACATGTACATCTACTCTAAGCTGTTGTGGCAATAAAACGATTGTTCAAGATAAAGTGTGTATTAACTGGGCGGTCGTTGCAGGCGGTACACCAACTGTTTATTCGGATAACATTTCCCAAATCATAAGTGCATCTGGGTACGTTAAACTAGAAACCGGAGCAGGACCGCTGACAGTTACCTTTTTAGAAAATGCTGCAACAGTTAAGACGATTACAATTCCAACGGGGGGAAGCTCCACATTTACGATTTCCAAATTTGATACCATTACATTATCTTCAGCTGCTGACACACAAGGAGAATTTTGCATAACCGTTCGATATACCCTGTAAATAACCTTAATGAATTGACATACTTGCCCACCGACCATGAGAGTTAATAAATAAATTATTCGCCCGGGAGCTGATTTGCTCTCGGGTTATTTTTGCTCTCTTCATCTTACGGATTTTAGAGGTTAATTTTCGATAAAATTCGCTATTTTATGTTAAGATTGTTATTACTAGATTATGGATAGATTTATAGGAGGATTGGGGATGAAGGAAAAAATTCAGAACGTTTTTTTGAACAGTTGGATTCGCGTGGCTACTATAGCGCTTTTTATAACGTTAATAGGTTGGTCGGCGGCGAGTGCTGATTCAACAATCCAAACAACAACCACTTTGACTGGAGCTGCCCAATCTACCTACGGGGACTCCGTTACAATCAATGCAGTTGTCTCTGATGATACGGAGAACACATACAATGTGCCTGAGGGGATTGTCGACTTCTATGCTGGGAACGATCTCGTGGGTTCAACGGAACTATTCGAGAACCTCCCGGTCATTAAAGAAAGGCCAAGTAAGAGTGCCCCACAGATCCCGGATGCTAAGCTTACATGTGGCTCTGAATGTCCTACGATAGAATGGGGAGGACTCACCTATTGGGCGTATTCATACTCCATCAATAATGAATTTACACTGCTAGTTGCTGTGGATGCCCACAATAACATTGTGAAGAAATGGGAAAAAGTAGATTCTAAGCCCGTGCGGTATGTTAACCAAATAGAACTCGATCCGGCTAATCGTACTGTCACCTTTACGGGGCAAGGTGGAACTTTCACCCTGTCATGGGCTTTTTTGAGTCATGCAAATGCCCAAGCATCCATCACGCTCCCGGAGCTACCTAAAGGCGTGTATGATCTCAAAGCGGTCTATCGGGCAGGAGAGGGATCTCCACATAGCGGCAGTACCTCAACTGGGATTATACATACGGTGGGGGGATTAAATTCACAAACCAACCTGAGTTCAAACTCCGTGACTGTGGAGTACGGGGAAGAGGTGATCTTCACTGCGAATGTGGCAGGCTCAGTTACTGGACAGCCTAAACCTACAGGTACGGTGACCTTTATGGACGGAGCGGACATACTGGATACCGTTACACTAGGTGGAAATGGTATAGCGAAGCTGGCTAAAAGTGACCTCCCGCTAGGTACACATCTTATTACGGCGGTTTATAGCGGTGACGATAAAATTTACAATACTAGCAATTCCAGTAGTCTTACGCAATATGTGGTGGCTATTAAGACTAAGGCAACACTGACTTACACGCCAGCAGCTCCGAAATACGGGGACAAGCTTACGCTGCAAGCGAAAGTTGCTAATCAGTCGAACAATCAACATTTGCCTAATGGAGGCAAGGTGATCTTCCTGGATGGAAGCACAGAGCTAGGCGACGCGACTGTGTTGAACGGTGAAGCATCCTTAGAAATCTCGACTTTGGGAGCAGGAGAGCATAGCCTACATGTAATCTACAACGCACAGCCGGGCGATTTATTTCACAGTAACAGTACCTCTGTAGACTACGAAGTGACGGTTGGCAAAGCTAGTAGTCATTCAAATCTCAGCTCGGACTCCGCGACTGTGGAGTACGGGGAAGAGGTGACCTTCACTGCGAATGTGGCAGGCTCAGTTACTGGACAGCCTAAACCTACAGGTACGGTGACCTTTATGGACGGAGCGGACATACTGGATACCGTTACACTAGGTGGAAATGGTATAGCGAAGCTGGCTAAAAGTGACCTCCCGCTAGGTACACATCTTATTACGGCGGTTTATAGCGGTGACGATAAAATTTACAATACTAGCAATTCCAGTAGTCTTACGCAATATGTGGTGGCTATTAAGACTAAGGCAACACTGACTTACACGCCAGCAGCTCCGAAATACGGGGACAAGCTTACGCTGCAAGCGAAAGTTGCTAATCAGTCGAACAATCAGCATTTGCCTAATGGAGGCAAGGTGATCTTCCTGAATAGAAGCACGGAGCTAGGAGAAGCGACTATATTGAACGGTGAAGCTTCCTTAGAAATCTCGACACTAGGAGCAGGAGAGCATAGCCTACATGTAATCTACAACGCACAGCCGGGCGATTTATTTCACAGTAACAGTACCTCTGTAGACTACGAAGTGACGGTTGGCAAAGCTAGTAGTCATTCAAATCTCAGCTCGGACTCCGCGACTGTGGAGTACGGGGAAGAGGTGACCTTCACTGCAAACGTGACGGACTCCGTTGCTGGACAGTCTAAACCAACAGGAACGGTGACCTTTAAGAACGGAACGGACATACTGGGTACCGCTACGCTGGATGTAGATGGTAAGGCGAAGCTCGTTAACAGCGACCTACCGTTAGGCACACATCTTATTACGGCGTTCTATAACGGAGATGATAATTACAACACAAGCAATTCCAGTAGTCTGACACAAGCTGTGGAGGCTATTAAGACTAAGGCAACGCTGACTTACTCG
Source organism: Cohnella abietis (assembly GCF_004295585.1). Classification (NCBI taxonomy): domain Bacteria; kingdom Bacillati; phylum Bacillota; class Bacilli; order Caryophanales; family Paenibacillaceae; genus Cohnella; species Cohnella abietis. The sequence continues at coordinate 1,622,633 of NZ_AP019400.1, forward strand.
CCAGCAGCTCCGAAATACGGCGACAAGCTTAAGCTGATAGCGAAAGTTGCTAATCAGTCGAACAATCAACATTTGCCTGACGGAGGCAAGGTCGTCTTTATGGATGGGAGCACGGAGCTGGGCGGAGCGACTGTATTGAACGGTGAAGCATTCTTAGAAACCTCGACACTGGAGGTAGGAGAGCATAAGCTGCGGGTGATATACAATGCGGAGCCCGGCGATTCGATTCATAGTAATAGTACCTCAGTGGACTACGAAGTGACGATCGTCAATGACAGTAGTAACTCAAATGTCAGTCCGCCAACAACGAGCATCCCACCGGTAGCCAGCGATAACATTGTAGGCTCTGATGGTAAAGCTAATGCTGACCTGTTGATTGCGGCCCTGAAGGCAAATCCGAATGCAATTATCCATACAGCGTCGGAAACCGTCTACTTGCCCGCCAATGCCCTATCCTCTAGTCATGCGTTATCAATCTACAACGATACCGGTGTATCCATCACACTGCCCCTGTCCACGCTGAAGCTGGAAGAACTCACTCAAGCACTCGGGGTTGATGTGAAGGATTTGGTCATCCGTGTGGAAATGAAAAAGCAGACGGGAGAAGCGGCTTCGACTGTATCGAATGCAATAAGCGACATTGGCGCCAATCAGCTTGCTGATGCCATCGACTTTCGCGTTGTGGCAACAGCTGGTGATAAAGAGATTGTCATCAGTAACTTTGGTCAGCTTATATCCCGTACGATCCCTCTGTCATCAGAGGTCACGGCAATGGCAACTGCTGTTCTCTACGATCCGGTTGAGGATAAGCTTAGCTTCGTGCCGAGCACCTTTACAGTGAAAGATAATATTACAACTGTCACGCTAAAGCGAGACGGGACCTCTATTTACACGGTCATCCAGAGAAAGCCAACGGAATTTAACGATATGCAGCAACACTGGGCTAAAAATGATGTTGCGACGCTATCCTCGAAGCTAATTGTCGAAGGTACAGAAAATAACCTTTTTGAGCCGAGCCGTCAGATTACACGTGCCGAGTTCGCGGCTTTAATTATCCGTTCACTGGGCATTCAGCCGATATCGTCTCCTACGAATACGTTCAATGACGTGCTGTCGTCCAAATGGTATTCGGGAACAATAGCTGCGATTACGAAAACAGGTCTAATGCAAGGGGACGAGAAAGGAAACTTTAAACCAGATTCTCCGATTACCCGCAAGGAGATGGTCGCAATTGTCGTTCGCGCAATGGGGTATGCTGGTAAATCGATTAAGCTATCGACCGCTGCGGAAGCAGATGCGGCACTGGCAGGATTTACAGACCGTGCAGATCTTCAATGGGCAAAGGTCGAGTTCGCTTCGGCGGTCAAAGCCGGTCTGATTCAAGGTCAAACTGCGACGAAGCTGGAGGGCAACGCCATTGCCAGCCGTGCTGAAGCCGCAGCGCTGATTGCCCGCTATCTAATTAACGCCGGTCTAATAAACTAAACAAAAATAAGCCCTCTTCTAAACCGTGATTGTACGGGGAGAAGAGGGTTTTTGGTGTCTGTCGATGATTCTATGGTTCTAATTTTACAAATTGTTGACCATCCCAGCTTCCTTAAAGATAGACATCTATCATTCGTCATCGCAGCAATCTTCTATTAATCTAAAAGAAGTAGTCACGCAATATTTACCTTCAATATAGGTGTGGTCGCCTTCCTTGGCGGAAACCTGAATGGTTTTAACATTGTGACCTGTAAAAGTGCTGGTATTACCCGGATACACTTGTAGGCTTAGTTGTTCATTACCTGTAATTTTTACTTCGAGAAAGCTTGTACTGGAGGGACTATTGAAGATAGAGATTTGAGCGAGGTCAACACAGATACTTTCCCCAGCTCTCCATATTTCTTGAGACTTTGTTTGGTGACCTTGAATGAGAAAGTTACCACAGCACTCTTTATCCCACAATTTGCACACGCTCGAAAGGGGGGGATCTGGGGGATCTATGGGTACTGGAGTAGGTAACTTTGGAGGAATTGATGGGATAGGCTTAGGAGTAGGAGGTATGCTTGGAGAAAAAGGTTGTGTATGGGGGCGAAGATAGCAGCGTGAAGAGAAGGGCTTGAGAGTTGACCTTCCCCTTTTACACGTCACTTTTCGTATAGGCTTATCATCACATTTATGATTATAGGAAATTCGGATTTTTAAGCGACGGTTTCCTTTTTGTTTTTTTCGATTTTTCGAAGGGCCGTTTAGGAGTAGGGCAGTTATTAAGCCAGCAATGGCTTCTTTTGAAGAATAAATTCTCCTTTTCAGCGGAAACCCCTTCTTTCGTTAATACGAATAAGAAAGCTATCCTGTATTAAATGTAAGGAAGGGGCAAAGGGTTATTTTTTTTAGGCTTTTTCATAGAAACCATGTTATATGCCTAGTGGGGAATCTGGTTCTAACTGACTTGTATAATAGAAACGGTGGCCGCAGCTGTTCCTGCTCCAAGCGTAACTGTAGCAACTAAAGAAGCATTGGCTGTGACTCGTATTGTATCTCCTGCAGTAATATTGATAATGATTTGATTGAAAACCATCCCGATTCCAATAGCGGCATTTACCTGTGTCCCTGGTACAGCTGTCGCATTTCGAAATAATTGAAACGAGGTTAGAAGTGTAAGCGTTGGATACAAGGAATAAGTGATGTGATATCTGCCTGCGGTGTTAATCGTAAACGTATCGGCTGTTGGATTATTAACTGTAATACCAGCAGACAAATTCTGAGCATTGGGAAAGGGTATATTAACCGTAGGATTTAAAAGCGTGATTGCAAGTGTCGCTCCGTTAGTATTAACTGCTGCTCCAGCTTGCAATGATGGCCCCGTTGGCCCGGTGGGACCCGTTATACCAGTAACTCCGGTTGCCCCAATGGCACCAGTGGCCCCAATGGCCCCAGTCGGTCCAATGGCCCCAGTCGGTCCAATGGCCCCAGTCGGTCCAATGGCACCAGTGGCCCCAATGGCCCCAGTCGGTCCAATGGCCCCAGTCGGTCCAATGGCCCCAGTCGGTCCAATGGCACCAGTCGCCCCAACGGCTCCAGTCACCCCGGTCGCACCAGTCGGCCCAATAGCGCCAGTAACTCCCGTCGCGCCAGTCGGTCCAACGGCTCCAGTCACCCCGGTCGCACCGGTCTCTCCAGTAGGTCCAGTATGTCCAGTAGGTCCAGTAGGCCCAGTAGGTCCAGTAGGTCCAGTAACACCAGTAGCGCCAGTAGCACCAGTAGCACCAGTAGCGCCAGTAGCGCCAGTAGCGCCAGTAGCACCAGTAGCACCAGTAGCGCCAGTAGCACCAGTAGCACCAGTCAGACCAGTAGCCCCAGTCACTCCGGTCGTTCCAGTGGGTCCAGTCACTCCAGTAGCGCCAGTCGGCCCAGTAGCCCCAGTCGGCCCAGTAGCCCCAGTCGGCCCAGTAGCCCCAGTAGCCCCAGTAGCCCCAGTAGCCCCAGTAGCCCCAGTAGCCCCAGTAGCCCCAGTAGCCCCAGTAGCCCCAGTAGCCCCAGTAGCCCCAGTAGCCCCAGTAGCCCCAGTAACCCCAGTAACCCCAGTAACCCCAGTAACCCCAGTAACCCCAGTAGCCCCGGTAGGTCCGGTAGCTCCGGTCTCCCCGGTAGCTCCGGTAGCTCCAGTCGCACCAGTCGCACCAGTCGCACCGGTCGCACCAGTCGCACCAGTCGCACCGGTCGCACCAGTCGCTCCGGTCGCACCGGTCGCACCAGTCGCACCGGTCGCACCAGTCGCACCGGTCGCTCCAGTCGCACCGGTCGCACCAGTCGCACCGGTCGCACCAGTCGCACCGGTCGCTCCAGTCGCACCGGTCGCTCCAGTCGCTCCAGTCACTCCAGTAGCCCCAGTCGGCCCAGTAGCCCCAGTCGGCCCAGTAGTCCCAGTCGGACCAGTAGCGCCAGTAGCGCCAGTATCCCCAGTCACTCCGGTCGCGCCAGTAGCCCCAGTCGGACCAGTAGCACCAGTAGCACCAGTCAGACCAGTAACACCAGTAGCCCCAGTCGGACCAGTAGCGCCAGTCGGCCCAGTAGCGCCAGTAGCCCCGGTAGCCCCAGTCACGCATTTACTGGATATACCATCACAGCATAAAGAGCCACAGGAATTACAATTGGAGCCACAGCCGACACTACTGACACCAGAACATGAGTTGACGCCTGAAATAGGATTGGAATTATCATTTGCATCGCCGCAATAGGCTTGCATGACGCGTCTCCCCCTCCACAGTCACTCGTCCACTCTTCGTTAATGTCTATCACTAGTCCTATTTTATGAATGCGTATCTTCTATTGATTGCACGCTAGCCTTTTCGAATCGCCCTTGTCAGGTACAGTGTCAATAAACAAAGGTAAATGCTGTATAATGTCGAAATTGTTAATAAAACACAATTGGGGGTTTGGTCATGAGCAAAAAGAAAATGATAATAACTACAACTTCAACAATTGAAGGTACAGAAATACAGCATTATAAAGGTATTGTTTCAGCGAGGGTAGTTACGGGAACGGGGTATTTTGCTGATCTTTTTGCTGATTTTAGTGATGTTTTTGGGGGACGATCCAATACATATCAGAAACAATTGAAAAGTATTTATGACGAGGTAATCGAATTATTAACGGATGAAGCGAGAAAAGTGAGCGCCAATGCTATTATTGGTGTGAGAATTGATCATGATGAAATTTCCGGAAAAGGAAAGCAAATGTTTATGGTAACAGCAACGGGAACCGCTGTAGCAATCGATAATTCTACGCTTTCAAATACGGAGGAAGAAAGGACTATCGAAATCAATCATGAGAGATTGGAATATGAGATCAACAAATTGCAAGTAATAAATAATATCAGAAATGATTCCTCATTAATTTCACAGTACATGCCGTACTTCATACAGCACAATATCTTCGAAGTAATGAATGAAGTTGTTAACTATTATTTACAAACAGAGCTCTATGAAGAGTTTAGTGTAAAAGTAGTCGAATATATACAAGAATTAGAGGTATATTCGAGACCGTATTTATATAAGGAGATACTTACCTCTATGAAGCCTATCAGAATTCTAAATTTGCTTGCTAGGGCAAAAATGCTAGATTATTCCAAGGTTAATGAGTATATAAATGTGAGTTCATTTGAATTCCAAAAAGCGAGTTTAAAAAGCATAATGAGCCATCAATCCTCTTACGATTTAAGTGATATTGATAAAATGGAAGCGATGAAACAAACCTTGAAAAGTGTATTTACAAATAGAGGTAAAGTTTTAGATAGTGAGAAATGGGAATGCGAGTGTGGAAAAACGAATAAGGCTTCTAGCGTCTATTGCAGGTCCTGCAACAAAGATATCAGAGGCTTTAGTATGACGGATATAGACCCTAATGTAGTCATAAAGTTTATCGATGAACGACAACAGATATTAAAGCAAATACTCCTTAAGTAAAGAAAAATGCCTATGCCCCACTATTGAGTAAGTCCGCAAAATCCATAAAGTTAGTCCATGATATATTGAATGTACTAAGAAACCTCATCTCTTAAATGGTTGCTCGACACTTCCATTTGACTAAAGAGAGGTTTCTTTTTGTGTTTTTACTGGCCTTAATCGATAAGAAAAGAGGGGAAGTATCTCCTGTAGGAGCGAAGCGTTTGTCTTTGAGATCGTGAAATCTCCTTTTAAGAGTTTACCCATTCAGATTTCACGATCTCAACAACAACCGGAAGGAGATATTTCCCCGCAAAAACTATAATCGATAGACATAGCAAGAGGTAGCCCTCCCCCTTTATCTTAAATTTAACTCAAATAGAAGAAGACAAAAGGGTAATGTTGGATCATGTGCTTTGTTGTTTTATTAACTTTGTAAACGCCGTGTTAAATAACTTCAATTCGATTGAAACCTCTTATTTCTAGCTGTATGATGAACACAAACAACATGATTCAAACTGAAAACACATAAAACAATATTATCCACATGAGGAGGAATTGTTATGAAAAACAAAATTTACTTAGATGGCAGCAAGCCTACGTATAAAGGGAATTTGCATCTTCATACGACATGGTCTGATGGATCTCTTCCGGCAGCTGAGGTCGTTCAAGCCTTCAAGGAGAAGGGCTATCAGTTTATTTCTATAAGTGACCATGACATATATTCGAGAACGGACGAGTTCAATTCTGCGGATTTCATTACGATTCCTGGAATGGAAAGAGGCGGTCTGAATCCTGTGCTCGACAAAGATCCAGGCTATCATATCGGCGTAATAGATGACCCTACTGTTGAGCCCGAAGAAGAAAGATTCGAGCATTTGCAGACCTTCTCAACACCAATTCCTTGGGAAGGCGATCATTCTCCGCAGGTGCTGATTGATAAGATGCGAGCGCACGGCAATTTGGTTATTTTTAATCATCCGGAATGGCACTTAACGCGCTTCGAAGACATGGTCAAATATGATGGATTCTTTGCTATTGAAATCTATAACCACGCAACAGAATGGTCAACCTCGAGCTCCTATGGAGCAGCTTATTGGGATCATGCGCTACAAAATGGCAAAAGAGTATTCGGTATCGCGGGAGATGATTCCCATGAGCATAATCCGAATTGGAAGGTTCCTGAATACGGTGGAGGCTGGGTGAAGGTACAATCGGCTGCGTTAACGCATGTAGACATCGTGCAAAGTCTAAAGCAAGGACAATTCTATTCAAGCAGCGGTCCAGAAATCTATGATTTGCGAGTTGAGGATGGCCAATTATCAATAGAATGCTCACCATGTAAATTCATTATGTTCAAAGCTTTTCCTCTTAGAGGACCTTTCGTAGGCAACTACGAGAGCGGGGAGCCAGTGTCTCAGGCATCGATGGCAATCGAAGAGGATATGGAATATATCCGTGTGGAATGTATCGATTTTCAAGGTAATGTTGCTTGGTCTAATCCAGTGTTTGTAGCGGACTTAATTCAGGGAGGTGAGTAGAGATGGGAACTGATCCGATCATCTACTTGGATGGAAGTAAACGTAAGTATAAAGGCAATATTCATACCCATTCAACACGAAGCGATGGACAATATGCTCCTGAGGTTGTTATTAACGCTTATAAGAATAAGGGCTATGACTTCATGTGCCTGAGTGATCATGAGATTTATTTCAAGTCCAATGCGCATGACGATGATCATTTTATTATGTTGGATGGCTACGAAATGGCCTGTGAGATGAGCTGGCAGAAGACAGGGCAGCAATATCATGTTCATGGGCTGCTTGACGAGTCACTAAATTCGGACAGTGAATTCGAGCATGACGAAGAGCACGAGAAGCCTGATTATGAGGATTTAGGGACCATTCAAAGCATGATTGACGATATGCGGAACAGAGGGAACCTTATTATCATGAATCACCCGGAATGGTCTAGAAATAAGCTGGATGATTTATTGAAGCTTCAGGGCTATTTTGCCATTGAAATCTACAACCATCAGTCCGAGCTTGATGAAGCGGTTGGTTACGGTGTGAAGCATTGGGACTATTTATTGAAAAATGGTCGCAAGGTTTTCGGGATTGCTGCAGATGACGCTCATGGTGGGGATATGAATACCGCCATATCAGAGTTTTTTGGCGGTTGGGTGTGCGTAGAAGCAGAGAAGCTGCAGCAGCAATCGATTATTTCCGCCTTGAAAAGCGGTCATTACTATTCATCGAATGGTCCAGAAATCTTTGACCTTCGGGTTGAGGATGGCTTCTTACACATTGAGTGTTCCCCGGTAAAATTTATTAGATTCATTACCCATCCTTTTAATGGACGGACTTTATATCATAAGGATGCTTCTCTAATAACCAAAGGAAGCTACAGGGTTGAGGGGCTAGAGCAATATATTCGCGTGGAATGTGTTGATTTTGAAGGGAATGTGGCGTGGTCCAACCCTATTTTCCCATCTGAGCTGTATTAGGAGAAGGTATGAGCAGCTTAGAAACGCAATTTCGCAAAGATATGAAGAAGCTTGTCCTGCCCTCCATTTTACAAATGCTAATCGGCAATTCATTTTCGTTAATCAATACGTTAATGGTTGGAAGCTTAGGAGACATAGCTATTGGAGTTATGGCAGCAGCAGGACAGATCAGCTTCATCCTCAGTATGATTTTAACGGCGATATTCGGAATTACTGCCTTTATAACACAATTTTATGGCACAAACGACTATGTAAATGTGAAGAAAGCATTCGGTCTTATGCTCATTTCCAGTATCGTCATTACTTTGGTTGTATTTATTCTAGTTTCCTGTTTTAAGGCTCCGCTTCTCTCGCTTTTTATCAAGGACGAAGAGGCTATCGCTTATGGTGTTCAATATTTATCCGTTATCGTATTCGTTTTTCTCATTAATTCGATTAAGGAAGTATACGGTAACGCTCTCGGCTCCATTGGCAAAATAAAGCTAACATTAGTAGTTGGCATCATTGCGATGATAGTCAATATTGTTCTGGATTATATACTCATATACGGAAAATTCGGATTTCCTAGCTACGGTATTGTTGGGGCGGCATGGGCAACGTTAGCCTCATCATTACTAAGTACATTCTTACTACTGGGCTACGTTTATTGGAAAAGGTATTACGTAAATGTCACTTTGAAAGAAATTTTCTCATTTGATTGGCCATTTGTGAAAAAAGTCTATACCACAACACTCCCACTCATGTTCCATGAAGGTTTATGGGCGGTCGGAAATATGTTATATGCCGTTGCATTCGGACATTTGGGCATAGTGGCGCTAGCGACCTATCAATTGGCGAATACGTTCAATAGCTATTTTATGATGGGAATATTCGGCTTTGCTTATGCAGCAAAAGTAATGATAGGACAGAAGCTAAGTCAGGATGATCCGAGTGAAGCGATTATTTACGCTCGTAAATTTACCCGCATCGCATTGTATTCAGCATTAGCTGTAAGTGCAGTGGTGCTTCTCTTAAATCCGTATCTTGTTTATCTATTTCCTAACCTCAGCAGTGAGGTCCAATCGGCATTTCGTCATGTCGTCATTATTCAAGCTTTAGTGTTGGTTATGTTCTTCTTAAATAACTTATGGATTGTCGGCATGTTTAGAGCAGGTGGAGATAACCTGTACACGATGAATTTAATTTTGATTACAACCTGGCTTATAGCCCTCCCATTAGTGTTTGCGGGGGCGTATCTTTTCCACTGGCCGGTGGAGTGGGTTTATCTCATGTTTACACTCGAGGAAGTATCTAAGGCGTGTATTGGATTTTTCAGATACCGTTCAAATAAGTGGGCTAGAAATCTTGTTCGCGACATGTAGGAGGAATTATGGAGAAGCCTTATATATTACTAACGCCCGGTCCGCTAACGACAACATTATCTGTTAAAGAAGTGATGCTGAAGGACTGGTGCACATGGGACAACGACTATAAACAAATCGTTCAGTCGATACGACATAAGCTCCTTCATCTAGGTCAAGCATCCGAGGATTTATATACTTCTGTGCTGCTACAGGGAAGTGGAACGTTCGGCGTTGAGGCGACGATCGGCACGGCGATACCTATTAACGGAAAGCTCTTAATTATGGCTAACGGTGCCTATGGAATGCGAATTCAGGATATTGCACGTGTACTAGGAATCCAACATAGAACGATCATCTTCTCGCCGGATCAATTGCTTGATGTCGAACAATTAAATGCTGCTTTGGAGCGGGATGCTGATATTACACACGTTGCTCTCGTGCATTGTGAAACGACAACAGGAATTCTAAATCCTCTAGAAGAGCTACTTAAGGTTATCAAAAGACATAACAAAATCGCAATCGTTGATGCGATGAGCAGCTTTGGTGGCATGCCCATTGCTGTCGAGGAGTGGGGCATCGATTATTTAATTAGCAGCGCGAACAAATGTATTCAAGGCGTTCCGGGCTTCAGCTTTATTATTAGCCTTAAGAGTGAATTAGCGAAGTGTAAAGGAAATGCTAGGTCATTGTCTCTGGATTTGTACGATCAATGGCAGGTGATGGATAAGGAAGCTGGCAAGTGGCGATTTACTTCTCCCACGCATGTCGTTCGGGCGTTCTATCAAGCTCTTATTGAATTAGAGCAAGAAGGCGGAATCGAGAAACGTTATGCAAGATATGTTCATAATCAGCAAACGTTAGTGCGTTTAATGGAGCATGCCGGATTTACAGCTTTTTTACCTGAAGTGTTGCATTCGCCTATTATTACAACCTTTGAATATCCGAATAATGATCGATTTACATTTGAATCTTTGTATGAATTCCTCAAAGAAAAGGGCTTCGTTATATACCCAGGCAAATTAAGCGAGGCGGAGGTTTTCAGAATCGGTACCATTGGGGACGTCCATCCAGAGGATATTGTTAAGCTGTGTGAAGCGGTGTCGACCTACGTTACAACTACACTACGGGAGTGCTGATGCGATAATGAAAGTACAAGGAATTATTTTAGATTGGGCAGGAACAGCAGTCGATTATGGGTGCATGGCTCCGGTGCATGTATTCTTGGATATATTCAGAACAAAAGGGATCGAGCCGACGTTGGAGGAAGTACGGGCGCCAATGGGCTTTCTGAAATGGGATCATATAAAGACGATGCTGGAGATGCCGCGAATTGGCAAGCTATTCGAAGAGCAGATTGGGCGTCCCTATACGGATAGCGATGTCGATCAAATGCACGATGAGTTTGAACCGAAGCTACTAGCAATCTTACATCAATTTGCCGATCCAATTGAGCACGTGATTAATGTAGTCGATCAATTACGGCAGACAGGCTTGAAGATCGGTGCAACAACAGGATATAACGATGCCATGATGAATATTGTTGCCAGCAAGGCAAGCGAGAACGGCTATGCACCTGACTATTGGCTAACGCCGGATTCAGTGAACGGTAAGGGACGTCCTTCTCCCTATATGATCTATAAAAATATGATTCAGCTGGATATGGGGCTGGTCTCACAGGTTGTGAAGGTTGGAGACACAGCATCAGATATACAAGAGGCAAGGAATGCCGGAGTTTGGGCAGTTGGCATCGTTAAAGGAAGCTCGATGCTAGGCTTGACTCAGGATGAAGTTAACGCAATGGAAGATAGCAAGCTTAGCGATCTAATAGAAGCAGCTAAGCAACGTTTCTTACAATATGGAGCCCATTATGTAATAGAGGACATGTCTCAGCTACCCGACATTATTGAAGCGATTAATACCCGCCTTATCGGAGGGGGACATCCAAGTGGAAATTAAATCTTATTTAAGAACCGAAGGCGACATTAATATATCTCCGGAGCGTGGGCAATGGCAGGAGGCTCATTTGAGTGAGCAAACGATGGATGTGCTAGACAATGACAGCCGTTATTTTCTTCATCAATCGATGTCGACGCCATGCTTGAATGTCATTAAGAACGCGGAAGGCATTTATTTAGAGGATATGGATGGTCGCAAAATAATAGATTTTCATGGCAATAGTGTTCATCAGGTCGGATATAAAAATCAATATGTCATTGAAGCCGTTAAGAATCAATTGGATGAGCTACCTTTCTTACCGCGTCGATATACGAGCCCTATTGCCATTCAGCTAGCTCAGAAGCTAGTTGAGCTTGCCCCGGGTGATTTGAACAGGGTGTTATTAACACCTGGAGGAACGAGTGCCATTGGATTAGCGATGAAGCTTGCAAGGAAAGCAACGGGTAAGTTCAAAACAATATCTACTTGGGATTCGTTTCACGGAGCAAGCTTAGATGCCATTTCAGTCGGGGGCGAAGGAGTATTTCGCAACGATATGGGTCCGCTGTTACCGGGAACAGAGCATATGATGCCCTTCAATTCTTATCGCAGTATTTTAGGTGAGTGTGATGATGGTGGCATGAAGGGCTTAGATTACTTGGAGTATGTGCTGGAAAGAGAAGGTGATGTAGGGGCTATTATTATAGAGCCTATCCGCAGCACCGATGTACAAATTCCTCCTAAGGCTTACTTTCAGCGACTGCGCCAGCTATGTGATCAATTCGGTGTTCTGCTAGTACTGGATGAAATTCCGACAGCGTTCGGAAGAACGGGGAAAATGTTCGTGCATGAGCATTACGATATTGTGCCGGACATTGTTGTTATTGGCAAAGGATTTGGCGGTGGTGTTTTCCCGATGGCAGGGATCATAGCACGTGAAGGTCTTAATATTGCACAAGACATTTCCCTTGGACATTACACGCACGAGAAAAGCTCTGTAGGCTGTGCAGCGGCATTGGCGACTATTGAATACATCGAAAATAATGGCTTACTTGAGCATTCAGAGCAGATGGGTGTCGTCTTGAAAAATCGGTTAACACAGATGATGAGCAAGCATGAAATCATCGGAGATGTGCGCGTTATAGGTATGCTAGCAGCGATTGAGCTAGTCAGGAGCAGGCAATCTAAGGAAAAGGCAGTAGAGGAAACGGAGAAAGTCATGTACCTGTGTATGGAAAGAGGTTTGAGCTTTAAGGTTTCTAATGGCAATGTAATTACACTAGTACCACCGTTAATTACGACCCAGGAACAGCTAGAACAAGCATTAGATATTATTGAAGCCGCAATTTCTGAAGTTTCTTCGCAATAAAACAACGATATAACATATGAAACAACAATAAAACAAATAATTAACGTGGAATTAATCCTCCTTTTACACTGCTTGCTTATACTAATCTTGTACGAGAGAAAAAACGAGTGAAGAGACCATAAGGAGGATACAAAGAAATGAAGAAGCTTGTAGTTACTGCTTTAAGTGTGGTCATGAGCGTTGGTCTGTTAGCAGGCTGCGGAACGAAAAATGATTCTGGAAATTCAATTGCAACAGGAAGCGCCAGCAATGGAGACAACACGAAGGTAGTTACGATTTCTGTTCGTGAAAACACTTGGGGAGCACGTAAAGACAACTTTATCGAAGCTGAGAAGCGCTTGAATGAGCAGTTAAAGGCAGAAAATGTTCAAGTGAAAATCGATTGGTGGCCAGGAATTGACGATGATGAGTTGATTCTTCAATTACAAGCAGGTAAAGCAGCGGACATCTTCATTAATTCCAGTGTCGATATTGGTTGGCAGCTTGATGCGGGTCTAATTCAAAAGATCGACTGGGTTAAAGACTCTGAAGTATTCAAAAGCGTTCCGGACTCTTATACAAATATTATGAAATATGATGGTCATTATTATGGTGTCATTCAGGATATGGATGCTTCCCCGGTATTTATTAGCCGTAAAGCGTTACAGGGCTTAGGCTGGACGGACGAGCAGATCAACGGCTTAAGAGCGCGTGTTGATTCCGGAGATTTTACATTCGAGGATTTGGTAAATCTTGCGGACGAAGCTAAGAAAAAAAGCTTGGTTAAAATCGGATTTGCTGTAGAAGATACAAGATTCGAAGGCTGGAACTATGCGTTTAACAACTTTAACTACAACGCAGAGCAAAACAAATTAGTGCTTGCTTCGCAAGCCAAGGACGTATATTCCTTCTGGTCCGATGCTGTGAAACGCGGAGTAATTACAGAAGGCATTGCAGATATTGATACAGATAAGGCCGCTCCTATGTTCGTTAAGGGTGAGGTTTTCGCAGAATTTGCCCGCACGGAGTTTTACCAGATGATGCGTGAAACGAACGGCATGAAGGATGATGTTGAAGGCTACAACACATGGTTTAATGACAATGTGGTCTGGATTCCAGTGCCATCAGCAGCTAAGGGAGGAAAGCCTTCTTCCTATAGTAACCCGGCTCTGATGTTCGTTGGTCCGAAAGTGGACGATGCCAAAATGCCTTACGTACAAAAATTAATTGAGCACGTTCTTGATCCCGACCTGCAAATCAATCATACCATTGCGAGTGGTAAGCTGCCTGTAACACCTGAAGCTCAACAGGATGAACGGTTTAAGGCGATGGAATTTTACAAGGATCACGCCTATTTGGTTCAATTTACTCGCACTCGCCCGGCACAGCCAGATTATGCAGTATTTATTAAAGGCTACACTTTAGGTGTGGATTCCATCCTAACTAAAGGTAAATCAGCAGAAGAAGCTTACGAATTATTCAAAAAAGAAGTGAAGCAAAATGTTCCTGCAGATCATGTTGTTATTCAATAAATAAATCGACGCGGGCTGCGCTCTGCTGAAAGGAGCTCTAATCTCAGGTTAGAGCTCCTTTCCACTTATATGATTAGGAAGTGGGTGAGAGATCGGTATGGAAAGCGTAGTTCCTCCACAAAGATACAAAAAACCGTTAACGAAAAAGCTATATCCTTATTTTTTCATCATGCCGTTCGCGATACTCGTGTTCATATTTTTCGTTCTACCTGCCGTTGCAACGATAGTGATGTCCTTTACCGATTTGAACGCCTCTATGAAGCCTAAATTTATCGGATTAACTAATTTTACGAGAATATTCAATGATTACAATCTCCCGTTAATTTTATGGAACACAGCAATCTTTGCCATTCTATCGTTGCTCATCTCGTTGCTCTTTGCTTTAATCATCTCAATTGCCACACAGTATTTTCTTAAAGGCAAAGTGTCAGCTGTAATATACAGAGTGTTATGGCTTATTCCTAGTATTATTCCTGCTGTCGTCTATGTGACATTCTGGAAATATGTATTCGATCCTACCGAGGAAGGCTTCCTCAACAATATTATGCATCAACTAGGTATCGTATCTGATCCTGTATCTTGGTTTACGAAAGGCGCTATGGCCATTGTTATATTGGCAACGATCGTATCCACGATTTCAGGAGGAATGATTCTGCTGTCGGCAGCTATTAACTCGATTCCTGAGGATTTGTACAAAGCAGCTCGAGTAGATGGTGCAAGTGAGAAATCAGTTATTTTCAAAATTATCCTTCCAACCTTAAAATGGCCGCTAATGTATATTACGATATCGGAGCTCATTGGCTTTGTGTCCTCTTATTTCTTTATCATGCTGCTGACGAACGGCGGTCCAATGCGGGATACAACAACATTGTCCTTATACGCCTTTCAACAAGCGTTTAACTTGAAATATTACGGTTACGGAGCGGCTGTATCATTAATCGTCGTATTTATCTCTTTTATACTGACCCTATTCTTTTTACGCCTGTTCGATTTTAACCAAATGATTAAACCTTCAAGAATAGAAGATTAGCATGTAAGAAGGAGATAAGATCATGTCACCTAGCACACTGAAAAAAGCGCTCGTCCATACGTATATGACATTGTTTACGTTGCCGATTATAGCGATGATCGTTTGGTATTTTCTATCGGCAACAATGAACTTTACGACAGGGCAATTTACAATGGACAATTTCTCCTTCTTCAAGGAGCCTGTGGAATATGCAGGAGTAAAGCTGCCGTTAATTTGGCCGATCGTACTAAATACGATTATGTACTCGCTGTTAATTGTCGCCATTGAGGTAGCCATATCTGTGCCTACAGCGTATGCATTCTCCAGGCTGGACTTTAAGGGGAAGAGAGCGGCGATGAAGTTTCTGTTTCTTATGAGATCTTTTCCAGGCGTCACGTTAATTATCGCGACCTTTTTCATCCTCGTTCAAATGCACTTAGTTAATACCTATTTAGGAGTGCTGTTAGTAGCGATTACGGGCTCTCTCCCAGGTCGAGTGTATATTATGAAAGGCTTCTTCGACGAAGTGCCTTGGGATATTGAATGGGCTGCAATGGTTGACGGCTGTACTCGGTTTACTGCTTTCAAAAAGGTGTTAGTCCCTTATGTATTACCTGGAATCGGCGCGATTGCTGTATTCTCGTTTCTTGGTGCATATGGGGAGTGGTTCCTCTTCAAGCTACTCATATTTAATGATGACATGCTGACGCTAGCAGGCTACTTATCTAAATTAATAACGAAGGAAAATCAAATTATTAATTACGGATTAATTACGGCTATCGGATTGTTCTATACGCTACCGATCGTTGTGTTCTACATCTTCACCCAGAAAATATTCATGAAGGTTAATTTGGGAGGGGCTAAGCAGGTATGATTACTTTGAAAAACATCGTGAAGGAATACGACGGCAAGCAAGAAGGAAATAAGGCTGTTGATGGTCTGGATCTGGAGATTAATAAAGGGGAATTCGTAGCATTACTTGGCCCTTCCGGCTGTGGGAAGACGACGACCTTGATGATGCTTGCGGGGCTGCTTAAACCGACGTCGGGAGAGATTTATTTCGGTGATAGGCTGGTCAATCATGTCGAGCCAAAGGATCGTAACATCGGGATGGTATTTCAATCGTATGCGCTATACCCTCACTTGACGGTACGGGACAACATCGCCTTCCCTTTAAGAGAAAGAAAGATTCCTAAGCAAGAGGCTTATGAGCGTGCGAAAGAAACGAGCAAAATTTTGCAAATTGATCATTTGCTTGATCGTAAGCCTTCCCAGCTATCAGGCGGACAGCAGCAACGGGTTGCGATGGCTCGGGCATTGTCCAAAAATCCAGAAATATTGCTGCTGGATGAGCCAATGTCTAATTTAGATGCGAGGCTGAAGCTAGACGTGCGTGATGAAATTCGTAAAATACAGCTTAAATTAAATGTAACAACGATTATTGTAACTCACGATCAAGAGGAGGCACTCGCGATTTCTGATCGAGTTGCGATCTTGAATGGGGGTAAAATTCAACAATACGCACCACCGAACGAGCTATTCAACCATCCGATCAATTTATTCGTAGCCAGCTTTTTAGGTAACCCGCCTATGAACCTAATCATGGGAACAGTTGAAGAGAGGTCTGGTCATCAAGTTGTCGTCACAAGTGGCTTTGAGTTTGTTCTTCCTGAGGATAGAAGACTCGCGAAGTCGGATATGGGGAAATCTGTCCAATTCGGAATTAGGCCGCATGATATTTCGTTCTGTGATGAAACGGACAATCAAGCCATTAAGATGAAGGTTGATTTAGTTGAGCATTTAGGCAGCGGGAAGCTGGTAAAGGCAATTGATCCTCAGCAGAAGCTCGAAACAATGATTCGGCTACTAATTGGCAATGAAATTGAGGTTAATTCGGGCGATATCGTTTATATTAAGTTTAGGGCTAGTAAGTTTCACATTTTTGATATGACGAATAATGGTCTTAATCTTCTACAATATCGGTAAAGCTGCTGTTAAATTATGAGGGGGAAGAGTAAGGTGTCTCTTGCAGGTGAAGAAAGAAAATTAAGTATAATGAATTTGCTAAATGAAAAAGGGAAAGTAATAGCGAATGAGCTTTCTCAGCTTTTTGAGGTTTCAACAGAAACGATTCGTAGAGATCTTGATGATCTCGAAAAAGAAAACAAGCTTAAAAAGGTATACGGTGGAGCGGTTAAGTTTAAGGTGGAAGTGGAGCCCGCGCATTACGAAAGAGAGTCTATACACGCAGAGGCTAAGCGCAAAATAGGCTTCTTAGCTGCAGGACTAATCGAGGATAACGATGTTATTGTCGTGGATGAAGGAAGCACCGCTTTGCAGATCATTCATTTCTTAGAAAATAAGCAAAACTTAACGATATTGACGAGCTCGATACCAACGCTTATGCTGCTAATTGAATACAACAAGCGTGGAACCTTTGATGGTAAAATTATTTTTATCGGTGGGGAAGTTAACGCTAAGCATCTGCGGGTATCAGGGCCAATTGCTGAGAAAATAATGGAAGACTTCTATGTCAATAAATCATTCGTTTCTGTTGACGGTGTCTCATTGGAGAATGGTATTACCAGCTACGATTACGATCGAGCTGCGTTCACAAGAAAGCTCATCCGTTCTTCAGAGACGACAATAGTTGTAGCCGATCACTCTAAAATAGTTAAACGTACGGTAGCTAAGATTGCTGATCTGAAAGATATCCATATCATTGTATCCGATCAAGAGCCTCCTGAGGGATGGTCTGATACACTTAAAAGCTTGGATTTAAGATGGATTAATCCTTTGGATTAAATAGATATATGAGTATGCTAAACCAGCTCCTGTGTTCTTGGGGAGCTTTTTCTATGTTTATTTTCGAATATAATGATCTCGATATCTCTACTTACTGTTGATTTCAATTGACTGAACTTGACAGAATAAATGACTTGCGATAAGTTTTAAACAAATGAATGTTAATGGAGGAACAATAATGTCGATCAGAAAGAAAAAAGTAACGATGCAAGATATAGCAGATCGTTTGGGGATATCGAAGAATTCCGTATCTTTAGCGATTATGGATAAAAAGGGCATTAGCGATGAATTAAGAGAGAAGGTAAATCAAGTTGCAAAGAGTATGGGATATAAGTTTGCTGCTAAAGCAGATGAAAGTCAGAAAAATGTACTCATATTGGTTCCTTTTCGAGCGATGATCTATCAGGATAACGATCAATTTCAATATTATTACGATTTGGTATGGGGAATTGAGAAGAGCGCACGAGATCAAGGATTTAACGCCATCATTGCCAAAATTGATGAAGAGATGGAACGTAACCTAGAGCTTCCGAGCTTAATCTATGAAGTTCAATTTTCCAGCATTATTCTATTTGGTATCGTCGAGAAAAATTATGTGCGTACTGTATTTAATCTGGGTAAGCCATTGGTAATGCTGGACTCGTATTACATGGATATTCCTTGTTCATCCGTAACCTCGGAAAATACGGGAGGTGCTTACAAGGCAACGAAGCTATTAATTGATGCAGGACATACGGAAATTGGTTTTATTGGTCCTGTAAATTTGGCGAGTAGTCATGCTGAACGTTGGCTAGGTTATTGGAAGGCGCATCAGGATTGTGGGATTAAGCTAAATATGGATTATTGCTTGACTGAATCAGAAGATTATAACTGCAATCTGGAAGGTATCTCCTCGTTTTATGATCATCTAAAGCAGAAGCCGACTGCCTTTTTCTGTGGAAATGACAGTATTGCCTCTAATTTAATGGATGTATTACATACACGTGGAGTAGCGATGCCGGAAGAAGTATCGATTGTTGGATTTGATGATATTAAGATTGCTACGTTTACAACTCCGCAGCTCACAACCATTAAAGTGGATAAGATGGCGATGTGTGAAGCGACTATAGATTTGGTTCAGATTGTTATGAAAAAACCAGATACATTCATTAAGTGGCAGATACCTACACATTTGATTGAAAGAGACTCCGTTCTTTCTTTATGATTTTGTAAAGTTAAGTAATGTTGTTTACAAATGACTATAATTGCAAATATAGGCAAATAAAGTGGGTGCGAACCTGTTTTTTTTGCGTTTTTTTTCAATTTTTATTCGCTTGAACTGTTAATTACTGTGATAATACAGAATGACTCAAATATATTGTGTAAAAGTAATTAAAAGTAACGTTATTTTGGTTTACAAACAGCTTGACTGTTGATACAATGATTTCAGCGCCCTATAAGCGCTTACATTATCGTACTAGGGGGAAATTAGATGTTTAGCTCAAAATTCTTGAAACGTTCAACTGCTGTTGTAATTTGTACGATGCTTTTGTTCGTCATGGCTGCTTGTGGAGGAAATAATGATACGAAGAGTGAACCGACATCAACCAATGGAACGGAATCGCCATCAGCAACTGCGAATGAAAAGCCAGTAACCCTTCGGTTAATTGGGTGGAACAATGTCCCTACTGTGGAAGCGCTTAAAAAGCTAAACGAAAAATTTTCTGCTAAATATCCCAATATTAAAGTGGATATGAATATTGTGGATACGAATAGCTTCGGACAGCTAAAGCTTACCCGTATGACAGCAGGTGATGTAGACATCATTCAATCTGCCCCTTTTTATTCGCCACCAGTTGATTGGGCAGTGACAGATAAACCAACTTGGATCAGTGACATTGAGCAAGGAATGTATACGGATTTGAGTGGTCAGCCGTGGGTGGGTAACTACACTGAGGATGCACAGAAGGCAATGAGCTGGGAAGGGAAGATTTACGGCATTCCAACAGGCTCAATTGCTTCCAATGGGATTTTCTACAATAAAGACTTATTCGAGAAGAATGGCTGGAGTGCTCCTAAAACATGGGATGACTTTGTGGTACTAGTGGATCAAATAAAAAAATCAGGTATTAGTGCAATTACAATCGGAGGCAAGGATGGCTGGCCGGCTAATATGATGATGAATAATTTGGTGGGTACTGTTATCCCCAATTACGAGGATTTAGATCGTCAACTATGGACAGGTGAAAGAAAGTTTAATGATGAGCAGTTTATGAAAGTATGGGAGCGCATGGATCAATGGAATGGATTTTTCGATAAAGGAATTCTTGGTGTGGATTATAATGCAGCACTAAGTCACTTTGTCACAGGAAAAGCTGCGATGCTGGCGGATGGCTCTTGGCGGGCTAGCGAGATTTCGGGTGCAGACGCGAATGTCAATTATGGTTATTTTCCTTTACCGAACGATGCAGGCGATCAAGTGCTGCAAGGGAACTTTGACATCGGTTACCTGATCAATGCCAAATCGCCTAATCAAGATGCAGCATTAAAATGGCTCGCGTTCTTGAATGAAAAAGAAAATTATACAGAATTTGAAAATACACAAGGACTTATTCCAACGCAAATTGGCACTGTTATGGAAAGTGAATTCATGAAAGAGTTAGGTACTTCATTAAAGCTACACTATGAATCTCTTCATTATACTCCAAAGGGTGTAGGTAAGTATGGCTCTGCGACGGCTGGAGCATTGCTGAAATCGTTCGGAGGACCAATTGCTACAACGAAAGAATTGGCAGATTTGGTGCAAGGCGATTGGGATAAGGCACTGAAAAGTAATAAATAACTAATTTGGAATAAGGTTTGGTTTAAAAAGGGGTAAGACTCTATGCCTAGCAATGCGGGTGGAGTCTTATTCCTAATCATAGGGGGGAAATGAATGTCATCCAACTTTAGCGTGTGGCGCAAATGGTCTCTCATCTTATGGATGATTCCAGGTATCCTCATATATTTAGTCTTTTTTGCTGGACCATCAATTGCTACTGCTGTTTTGTCCTTTACCGATATATCAGGAACTCCAGGTGCGCCATGGAAATATATTGGATTGGATAATTATAAAGAATTCCTATTTTTATCAAACAAACGCGATGTTGTAGATGCATTAAGAAGAACGTTTATTTACACCATAGCTGTGGTCGTATTTCAAACCTCTATTGGTCTTTTGTTTGCGTTACTTCTGAACAATAAGTTTAAAGGTCAGTCAGTTGCGCGTACGATCATTTTTACGCCTGTTGTACTAGGTGTCACGGTAGTCGGTATTTTATCTACGCTATTACTATCTAATGATGGACCTATTAATGTAATCCTTGGCTGGTTTGGGACTAGCTCTACTTTCTTAAGCTCCTATGATGCGGCTTTTCCTACTGTAATTGCCGTTAATATCTGGATGTATGCTGGATTTACGATGATCATATTCCTTGCAGGCTTACAAACGATTCCTAAAGATTTGTATGAAGCGGGCTACATAGATGGCACAACTCCGTGGTCCAAATTCACCAAAATTACTTTTCCGCTACTGCTGCCTACCTTAATCACAAATCTATTGGTGACGATGATAGGTTCATTGCAAAATTTCCAAATTATATATGTAACAACCGGCGGTAGGTTTGATACTGTTACGCTACCGATGATGATTGTAAATGCCGCATTTGGGATGGGAGTTAGTTCATCGGGAGGGACGGGTTCTAGCTATCGTGAAGGTTATGCCGCTTCACTATCTATGTTATTGTTCGTCATTATTCTCGTATTTACGATACTAAGCCAGTACTATGGAAGCCGTAAGGAGCGTGAAATGTTTTGAGAAGCACTACGTTTTCTAAAGGCTTGATGTACTTTGTAATTGCTGTAATTGTCGTCGTGTATCTGTATCCGCTTCTCTATACCTTTAATATCTCTCTGAAGACCTCTAATAATTTTATGCTTGATCCTGTAGGACTGAGTGAATCTCTTCATTGGAAAAACTATTTAGATGCATGGAAGACTGGGAATTTTGGGAACTACATTATGAACAGTTTTATATATACGATACTCGTTACTGTGATGACGATATTGCTTAATATTTTCCTTGCCTTTCCGATCGCACGTCAATATATAAGAGGTGCGCAGTTTCTAACTCTATTTATGTTGGCTGCGATGTTTCTGCCAGATGGAACGATCCCGTTATTTCAATTGTTCTTAAAAATGAATCTGTATAACACGAGTTTGGGCTACATTATTACTTTGCTCAGCATTGGTGGCCTTACTTTCTATTTTTTCGTTTCCTATATTAAGGCGATTCCTAAAGACTTTGACGAGGCCTGTGCCATTGATGGCTGTGGTTATTTGAGATATATGTTTATGATCCTTATGCCGCTCATGAAGCCTGCTATTGCGACAATGATCATATTTAATGCTATGAATGTTTGGAATGATATTATCCGAGCTACCATTTTCTTGTCTAACGATAAACTATATCCCATTACTAAAGGACTGTTCGTATTCTTTGGGGTTCACAACAATAACTGGACGGTATTAACTGCAGCCTTAATTATTGTATCCCTACCGATTACTGCTTTCTATTTAACTTTCCAGCGCTATATCGTAGATGGTGCACTTGCCGGAGCTGTTAAATCTTAATTAGATAATCAGATAGCCAATTGTTACTTCGTAGAGATGAGAGGAACGGTATAAATGATAGAGCTTCAACAATCAAATTTACAAAAAATAAGCCTTAATGGGATTTGGAATTATAGGATGGTGGGCGATCCGGACTGGAAAAATGCAAACGTCCCCGGCACGTTACTTACCGATCTATTGTCGGCTAATGAAATTCAAGATCCTTTTGATAGGGATAATGATAACCTTCTCTTACCTCTGTTTGACAATGATTATGAGTATTCCCGTACTTTTGAGTGGAGTGGAGATAGCGCCCAAGGTCGCAAGCAATTTTTACAGTTTGATGGTCTAGACACGCTTGCAGAGGTTCGACTAAATGGAGCTTGGATCTTAGATACAGATAACATGTTTAGAACCTATAGGGTAGATGTTTCTTCCTTATTACAGTCTGGGACTAATGAATTGGTTATTCGCTTAAATTCACCTGTCCAATATATGAAAGAAAAACAAGCGAAAAAACCTTTATTCGGCATCCCGATGGTCGTGCCGGGTTTCACTCATCTACGTAAAGCGCACTATATGTCAGGTTGGGATTGGAGTCCGAAGCTTCCCGATTGCGGAATTTGGAAGGATGTTACACTCCTCAATGTATCACACGCCATGTTGAAGGATGTCTATATCCATCAAAGACATGAAGAGGGAAGAGTGAGGCTCGGATTTGATTTGGATTTAGAAAGATTTACGGATATTCCATTGGAAGCGAGTGTTGACATTGTTGCTCCAGACGGGACAAAGTGGCAGCTTTCGGATTCAATTGGTCAATTCTCAACCGGTGAAATTATTATTGAACAACCAGATTTATGGTGGCCAAGAGGTTACGGGGAACAATCTTTATATAAAGTTGAAGTCGCACTATGCAATGGAGATACCGTGCTAGATCGTAAGCAGTATAAGATAGGCTTACGCACGCTTACGGTAAATACGGATGCCGACGAATGGGGAAATCAATTCGCCTTTGAAGTAAATGGGATCAAGATTTTCTCCATGGGTGCGAATTACGTCCCGGAAGATAATCTATTAGGGCGTTTGACTAGAGAACGAACAGAGAGATTGATTAAAGATTGTGCGGAAGCCAATTTCAACACGATTCGGGTATGGGGTGGAGGATTCTATCCTGGTAATAATTTTTATGAGCTATGTGATCAATACGGGATAATGATATGGCAGGATTTCATGTTTTCCTGTGGCATCTATGATTTCTCAGAATCATTCATTGAGAATTCACTGAAAGAGATTGAGGATAACGTTAAGAGAGTTCGCCATCACGCTAGTGTGGGTTTATATTGCGGGAATAATGAAATCGAAATGTTCTTTGGTGATGGGCGGATCGAGAGTACAGATGAGAATAAAGACGGGTATGTCCGACTTTTTGAGAAAGAAATTCCTACACTTATGGCGACTATTGCGCCAGACACTTTCTATTGGCCGGGCTCACCTTCTTCAGGCGGCGATTTCTTAAATACGAATTCTGAGGATTACGGGGACGGTCATTATTGGGAGGTTTGGTTTGGCAATAAGCCCTTTACAGAATATCGCAAAACCTATTTCCGTTACATGTCTGAATTCGGATTTGAATCTATACCCGATATGAAGACGATAGAGGCATTTACAATTCCAGAGGACCGTAATTTATTCGCTTATGTCATGGAAAATCATCAGAAAAATCCATCGGGCAACCAAATCATGCTCACTTATTTATCAGAGACGTTTCAGTACCCGAAGGATTTCTCTTCCTTAATATATGTATCACAGATTATGCAAGCTGAAGCTATGCGTTATGGCGTGGAGCATTGGCGGCGTCATAGAGGACGTTGTATGGGAGCTCTCTATTGGCAGTTAAATGATTGCTGGCCGACCTTATCCTGGTCGGGTATCGATTCTTTTGGCCGCTGGAAAGCACTGCATTATTACTCCAGGAATTTCTTCGCACCGATTCTTGTTTCTGCTTGCGAGGAGGGTACACAAGTATCGTTGCATGTAGCTAACGAGACGAGAGATTCCGTTCATGGACAGCTCCATTGGAAATTACGTGATGCACAATCAAGTATTTTACTTTATGGAAGCAAGGAAATCGCCGTTAGTGCACTCACTTCAGAGGAAATAGTGTCACTGGAGCTGGCAGAGAATCTTGTTACGATGGATGACAAAAGAAATACGTATCTGGAGTATTATCTGGAGGTAGGGTCTGAGATCATCGGTCGGGCAACTGTATTGTTTGTCCCAGCTAAGTACTTTCAGTTTAAGAATCCAGGGCTGAAGTTTACTGTTACGGAACAGACGACCTTTTATGAAATCAGCCTAACGGCAGAGGCTTTTGCTAAATATGTTCAGCTTTCTTTGACGGATATTGAAGGTGTGTTTAGTGATAATTACTTTGACCTTTCTGCTGGTGATGTTAAGAAAGTTAGATTAAATAAAGCAGATCTGGACAATGCGACAGTCCAGTTAAAGGATATAATCGATTCCTTAAAGGTGCTTAGTATAGTAGATAGCTATTAATTGTATAAACGTCTTCGCAGAGATAGGGGAATGCCAATCATGAGCTTACTTCAATATGTGAATCCTTTGCAAGGAACGGATTCCACCTACGATTTTTCTAACGGTAATACGCTCCCTCTCGTCATGAAGCCATTCGGGATGGCTTCTTGGAGCCCACAAACAAATGAGAAGGGGAAGGGGTGGTTTTTTCATCCTAACCATCGCGTCTTCCAAGGAATTCGACTGACTCACCAGCCTAGTCCATGGATTGATGACTACGGACATTTGGTCATTATGCCGCAGTCTGGACCACTATGCTTATCTGCCTCCAAACGCTCCTCCTCGTTTAAACCAGAGGAGATGAGTGTTAAACCTGATCATTTTAAAATATCGCTGCAGCGGTACCCGATCACTCTAGAGTTAACACCAACCGATCGATGTGCCAGTATGAGAATCAATTATCGTGAGTTAGAGCTCTCGCGATTAATCATTGCGCCTATTGAGGGGGAATGTAATTGGAAGCTTGATTCTGATGCCCGCCGTTTAACGGGATATACAAGGGCGAAAGCTGCAGGAGCACCTGATAATTTTGCTACTTATTTTGTGTTTGAATTCGATTGTGAGATCGATTTAGCTAACAGCAGTACATTTAGCGGTAATGAACAAGTGGACAATGGATGGTCAAAGCCACAGGAAGCGCTAGGTGCGTTCATCGGGTTTCTTCCATCGGAGTCCGGAATCGTGAATGTAAGAGTGGCCACTTCATTTATTAGTGTAGAGCAAGCTGCGATAAATTTGCGGTCTGAAGTCGGAATTCGTAGCTTTGAGGAAGTACGTGCAGAAGCTTCTGAGACATGGGAGAAGACTCTGAATCGCATCGATATTGAAGCGGAGTTAGAAGATGATCGGCGTACGTTCTATACGTGCCTTTACCGCGTAAGTTTATTTCCACGTATGTGGTACGAGTACGACGAAGAGGGATCGCAAATTCATTACAGCCCTTATGACGGAAAAATATACCCAGGCCCTATGTATTCCGATAATGGGTTTTGGGATACGTATAGAACAACCGTACCGCTGTTCAGCCTGCTTTATCCAACTAGATTAGGTGAAATTCTGCAATCATGGGTGAATGCTTATAAAGAAGGCGGATGGATGCCGAAGTGGGTTTCACCGGGTGAGCGAAGTGTCATGCCGGGTACTTTAATTGATGCGGTATTTGCGGATGCCTATGTTAAGGGAATTCAAGGCTTCAATATCGAAACAGCCTATGAAGGATTATTGAAGCATGCCACTGTAAATGCAGACAAACCTGCGTTAGGACGTAGAGGCTTGGATGATTACAATCGGTTAGGTTATCTTCCCTGCGATACTTACCATGAGAGTGTAAGTAATACGCTAGATTACGTTTACGGTGATTTCTGTATCGCCCAGCTTGCTAAAGGCATGGGTAAAGAAGCTGATTATGAATTTCTAATCACAAGAGCGAAAGGCTATGCGAAGCTATTTGATCCGTCTGTTCGGTTTATGCGTGGGAAAAAAGAAGACGGAACATGGAACGAATTGTTCGATCCGTTAACATGGGGGGGAGAATTCTGTGAAGGCGGCGCATGGCAGAGCAGCTGGGCAGTGCCTCATGATTTATTGGGATTAGCCAACTTAATGGGTGGACGAGATGCTTTTGTGCAACGACTACATGAGCTGATGAATGAGCCGCCAGTCTTCAAGGTAGGAAGCTATGGCTTCGAAATTCATGAAATGTCGGAAATGGCAGCGATTGATTTTGGTCAATTTGCGATTTGTAATCAGCCTAGCTTTCACATTCCTTACATCTTCACAGCACTCGGACAGCCTTCCTCTACGCAATATTGGGTAAGAAAGGCAGCGGAGGAGCTGTTTAGTGCAGAAACAGATGGGCTTCCAGGGGACGAAGATAACGGGAGTATGTGTGCTTGGTATCTTTTTAGTGCTATGGGTTTCTACCCACTCAGTCCTGGAGCTCCGCAATATGTAATGGGCAGTCCCTTGTTTCAACGATTGACCCTGCATCTTGAGGATGGAAACGACTTAATTATTGAAGCAAGTGATAATGGGACGGCTAACAAATATGTGGAATCCGTACAGATGAATGAAGAGTCCCATAATCAGTTGTTCTTTACGCATGAGCAGCTACAATCAGGTGCGCATATCCGTTTCCAAATGCGGGGTACACCTTCAGAAAAGACCTATGAAGCTGAGGCATTGCCTTTTTCAATGTCGAAGATTTGATTTGAACATCTAAAAATAGAAAGGTAGTGGATCAATTGCATATTGAAAAAACAGGTTATCATTTTACGTTGGATGACGCAGCTGGCTCTCTAACCTCTTTCTCTAATGGGAAGAAGCAATTCATAGCTTTTAGTGGCGAGGTGCAGCCTTTATTTACAATTCGCTTCCGTGATTCTGTAGGTAATATCATTGATATACATGCTTCTGACTTCGGTTCGGTCGACATTGTTAATGAGGTAGAGAGTGCGGCAGAACGCATATTTATCCGTTACACACAGCTTGAAACACAGCAAATTACAGCTACTGTAACGATTCATTGTCCGAAAAATAGCTCGTTAACCTACTGGAACATTGCCGTCGATCATGAAACGGATTGGCTGATTGAATGGATTGATTTTCCAAAGGTCGTGGTACCCAACGATCTTACCGCGACAGGGGGAACAGGGAAAATCATTTGGCCGGGAAATGAAGGTGTACTTGTTGAGGATGTTAACATTCGCGAGTCGACTGGATTTAGATATATAGAGCCCAACTACCCTAGCCGAGGGGTTGCCGGCATCTATCCTGCGGCAGTACCTACACAATTCATGGCCTACTATTGTGATGAAGGCGGCTTGTATTTTGGAGCGCATGACGACCAAGGGCATGTCAAGGTTGTTGAGTATTTTCCAGATGAGAATGGGATATGCCTTCAATTTCGGTTATACCCTGGCGTTGAAGGTAACGGAAGCTGGAAGATGAGCTATGACATGGTGCTAGGTGTGTTCGAAGGAGATTGGCACAATGCGGCGGATATCTATCGAGATTGGTATCTAGCTTCTACCAAATATAAAGCAGTACCGATAGAAGAGAATCCCAATCTACCGGAATGGTATAAAGAATCTCCCGTAATTATTGCCTACCCGGTAAGAGGTAAGCAGGATATGGACACTATGGAACCGAACAAGCTGTTTCCTTATGTTCAAGCGTTGCCTCATTTAGAGAAATTGGCAGAGTCTTTCGATAGTAAGGTTATGGCTCTGCTTATGCACTGGGAAGGAACAGCGCCTTGGGCTCCACCCTATGTGTGGCCACCGTATGGAGGGGAAGAAGCGCTAAAGGAATTTTCCGACCGGCTGCATGATTCGGGTCATCTGCTAGGTGTTTATTGCAGTGGAATTGGCTGGACGGAACAAAGTCACTTGATTCCTGAATATAATCGCAAAGAGCAATTTGATCGGGAAAATCTTGCGGAAATCATGTGCTCTTCTCCTACAGGCGAGCTTCCTTATTCTGATATATGTACGGGTCAACGAAGCGGGTATGACATGTGCCCCTCACAGGATTTTACGGTAGACGTGGTAGCGAAGGAAGTCAAAGATATGATTGAGGGTGGCTGCGATTATATCCAGCTGCTCGACCAGAATCATGGTGGCACCTCTTATTTCTGTTACAGTAAAACCCACGGACATCCTCCTGTTCCTGGAAAGTGGCAGACAGATGCCATGACAGGCTTGTATGATCGCTTGCAGGAGGTTGCAGATCAAGCGGGGAAAAAGGTGATTTTTGGTTGTGAATCGGCGGCAGCAGAGCCATTCATTCCGGGACTTCTTTTCAGTGATCTCCGGCTCACGATTAATTACTTTATTGGTACTCCTATTCCGATCTATCAGTATTTGTACCACGAGTTTGTTAATAATTTCATGGGAAATCAGCACCCAACTCAGGGAATTATGGATTTCGAAAACTCTCCAAACAACCTATTGTATCGTCTTGCTTACTCCTTTAATGCGGGAGATATGATGACGGTTAGCCTGAAGGATGATGGCGATATAACTTGGAGCTGGGGGACGGATTGGAATAAGGTAAATCCGGATCAACAAGCCGTTGCTGATTTCATCCAAAATGCGAATTCGTGGCGCAAGGGGATGGGTAAGCCGTATTTGTTAAGTGGACGCATGCTGAAGCCATATGCTGTTCAAGCGCAAACGGACGAAATTCATATGCTTGATGGGCGACTTTTGAAAGTGCCAACACTTCTTACAAGCAGGTGGACTGCCAAGGATGGCAGCGAGGTACAGTTTGTAATCAACTATGCGAAGGAAGCGCAAGCCTTCACCATCGATTTATCTTCATTTGCGGGCAGGCCAATTAAGCTGCGGGAAAGCGCCGATGCGCAAGAAGAAATAACGGTACTTGTGGGTGATGATGGAATTTTAACGCATCAGATTAGTGCACTGCAAACGATATGGATTCGTTTAGTTTGAGATAAGTGGTGAATAATTTGAACAATAATATATGGAAGTTTCGAAGTGGGTTTCCGAAACAACTGGAGGAGGATTCTTATGGCCAACAATAATAATGCATTTGAAGTTTCAAGCTCCTTAAATAATCATGTGGATTTTTCTTATTCATTTGGTACGCCGCATCGTTTAACGGTTGCACTGCCTGATAGCAGTAATAAAACCTTACTTGACTTAGAAGCTGATCGTTTGAAAATGTTATGGACTTATGAGGATTTGACCGCGATGCCGCTTGGGAGCTATAAGACACCGTCGGACTATTGGCATGTTATGCTCGAGCCATCCGTAGACAACAAAACATTCAAAGAGAATAAATGGTCACGAGGAGAAGGGAGTCTACCCATTCTCGTCAATAACTTCCAAGATATCAAGGGAAAGATGAAGCTGGAAGTCGTAGGTGCTGCCGAAGCTGCGATTACTAAGATCGAGATCCTTAATACAGACAAAGAAGAGCATACTTACCAGCTTTTTTGTGGATTAGATGGAGCAATGAGTGCTTCTAATCCTAATTGGGTTAACCGTAACGAACCTTCTGATTTAATATTGGCAGGCTGGAGGGAACGTGCGGATCGGATTCTAGTATTCGGAGTAGGTAACTATACTTCGGAAACGAAGGCAGCGAGCTTTCGGCTAACCTGGCAATTAAAGCCCGGAGAATCTGCTGAGGCTTATGTGATTCGTCCTTATAAGGCTTATCGTGATGATTTTGAGTCTTTAAGATTAGTAAATTGGGAGCAGGAAGCGGAGAAGGCCAAACAGGTATGGAGAGACTTACTGGCCGAAGCTGTGCAGATTCACGTTCCTGAGGCTTCAATTCGAGCTTGTTTTTATGCATCGCTTGCTGATGTATTCATCATGAGGGAGCCTGTTGCACAGGGTTATATTGCACCGACTCCGGGAACGGAAATGTACCGGGCTCCAAACCCGGCGGAGCCTTTATTGGGATGCATTGCATTGGATCAGTTGGGAATGCACGAACAGTCAGAGCGTGGATTCAGAATGGCAGTGGCCCAGCAGGAGGATAATGGGGACTGGACGGAGCCCAAAGGCTGGATTCATCTTATTTGGGCAGCGAGCGGTTTCAAAGCTTGGACAGTGATGGAGCATTATCGTCTTACACGAGATCTGGCATTTCTGGCTGAAGTGTATCCGCGGATGGCGGCGAGCTCCCGCTGGCAGGAAGGGATGCGCGCCTCTACCAGAGTTCTCGTGGATGGGATGCGAACAACGGAATACGGTCTAATGCCACGGGGAATGGGCGATTGCGGGCTTATGAATGATGATGATCATTATGGTGTCTTCTATTCGCATAATTTTTACAGCTTGTTTGCGGATCGGCTGACTGCTGAAGCTGCAGAGATTCTTCAGAAGCCACAGGAAGCCGCAGAATTTCGAGGTTACTATGACAGAGCCTTGGTTGATTTGAAGCAGTCTCTGGAAGCGGGTGCGATACAAGAGGACGGCTACCGCTGGATTCCGGGGGTAGCGGGGAAAACCTCGGGTAGCCGCTGGGGTGCATTAAATGTATTAACGCCTTGTGGATTACTTGATGTAGACAATGAACTATTGCAGGGTACAATCCGTTACATGGAAGCAAGAATGAGTCCGGGTGGTATGCCGATACACACCGGTTGGATGGAAGATGGGATGTGGATCGCTGCAACTCTCGATAATGTAGCACAATTCCATCTGGCATGTGGCAATGGAGATGCTGCAATCTCTTACTTGTATAGCTCTTTGAATCACGGAACTCCACTAATTACCTGGTGCGAGGAACGCGGGCAGGAGCCGGGTACAACTGATTGCGCAGGGGATCGCCAGCATTTGTGGACTCCCGTTGCGGTACTTCGCTTATTAAGAGATTGTCTTGTAATGGAAGATGAAGTCGGCTTGCACTTGGCAAGAGGCACTCATCGGGAGTGGCTGACAAGCGGGGAAGCAGTTGGAATTACCAAAGCACCGACGCACTTCGGTACCATAAGCTATGAATTAAGGTACAATGCGGAAGCGCAACAAATTACAACTGAAATCCAGTTTCCTATGGACAGCACAGCGGAATGGGTAATTGTTCATATTCGCCTGCCTGCAGGGTATAGAATAAGCGGGATGACGGCTGCAGCCGGAATCGATGTGACGATAGAGGCAACTGAAATCCGTTGGAATAAGCCTAAGGGTAATACAACAGTAATACTGGAGATTGAGAAGCAATAAAAAATAGATTTGGCACAATCGTTGATTGTGCCAAATCTAATAAGTAGAACACGGAGGACTTGGGATGGGAAATCAAAATTATATTACTTAGTTGGAGCGCGAAAATAAGGGTTTTAGATATGGATCGGGGCTAGCCAATTTTGAGACCAATACACTCGATTCTGGAGAAGTGTGCGGAATACTTGAGCTCAGGCATCAGACGCAAGTGATTTCTCTTCTTATTCGAACTTGGTGCTGCAGCAATGCTAATACAGGGGAGGATTGGAATCCTACAAAAGGATTGAAATGTGAGTTGTGGGTGGAGATGAAAGTGCAGGGAATAAATCCGAATTAGCAAAGCAGCATCCCAATTGGTTTGTCTCCAGATACGGAAAGATCAAGGAATGCATATTGGATTTAGCAATCCCGGAGGTTAAGGCGCATGTGGAGGCCGAGATTATCAGGGTTATTGAACGCTAACAATTGGATAATGTGAAGGGTATTGTATTTGATGGCCCCGGAGGAAAGCTGGCTTGCAATGGAAACCATGGCATCTTGCTATGTTTATGGGGCGGCCATTAAAGGGGACAAATTCCGGATTTCATGTCAACCAGGATATATAGAAAAGGGCGGTTCTCCGGTTATAGCCAAGAGCATAGCTCCCCATTTGACTCATTTTGGCGGCAAGTAAAGAATGGGCATCCTAAGTCTTTATTACTGAAGTGAAAGGATCTCATTACCACCCGTCTATTGGGTGGTTTTTTCTGTATGCGCGGCAAGGCGTGTTGCCCCCACTGTAACATTACTATACATTATTTTTTTGGTAAAATATAATTATTAGTAATGTGTCTATTTTGCTATTTGGTATGCCTAATGAGTCTGATGGTAGTGTTTAATGGAAAATAAACTGGGTTAAACCTTTGAATTATGATTTAACAGCATTTTACTAGTTGTTTATCCTTAATAAATAATGTAATTAGTAATGTTAATTAATGTTATTTATATTTACAAAAAATGATTACGGTGATAGGATGAATAAATAAAATAAAGCGCTTACTTAATTTGGGAGGGAAGGTTATGCAGATCGTTTGTTGTTGAATATGCTCAAATAGACATTGTACATCCGATTTCAGAAGCCATTTAAATGCGCTTACAGTAAGTGTTTAATAAAAAAAATGGGAGGTATTTAGGATGAGGTCAAGATTTTTAATACTCGTATTAATCATTAGTCTCTTTTATTCAACGGTTGCTAATGCGGCAGCTGATATTCATGAAAATGGTTTTAATGCAGTGAATGATAACGGGAATGGAGTAAGAATTACGTCTGGCAACTATGTTTATGTGACTCCACCAAATGCTGGAAGTGGAAGCATACCCGATGTCGGGGAAAGTGGGCTGATTGACTTCTCGGAGGGCGCATTGACTGATGGGGATTCAACAACATTTGCATCCTGGAAGGGGAACGGAGTAGGCAGCAATCAACAGACAATCGTATTCGATTTGTTGAAGGATTACCCGCTTGATCAAATTAAAATAATCAGTAACGCTTTAGATGAATGGTATGGGATCAAGAACATTACGATTAAATACCGCGAGGAGTCTGTAAGTAATTACTACACACTACTCTCTCAGGATTGGTATGGAACTGTACACCCGCTGCCTGCAGAGGTAGTACGTGAAAACACGCTAACAGGCACGATGTCAGACCGGATGGCAAGGTATGTAATTGTACAAGTAACACGACTGCATAACTGGCAGTTCACTCCACTTATGGATGTTGAAATCTATCAGGGAACTGGACCAGTCGGAGTAGCTCCGGCGCCAGCATTATCTGCAAGTGATTTGCTGCAGGAAATAAGCAAGCCATCTAGGCCTCTACCCAATTTGGATCAGATCATTGCCGGCAACTATGTATATGATAATCCCCCGAATGGAGGGAATGATCCCGACAAAGGGGCGAGTGGTCTGATTGCTTTCTCGGAGGGCGCATTGACTGATGGGGATTCATCAACATTTGCATCCTGGAGGGGGAACGGAGTAGGCGGCAATCAACAGACAATCGTATTCGATTTGTTGAGGGATTACCCGCTTGATCAAATTAAAATAATCAGTAACGCTTTAGACGAATGGTATGGGATCAAGAACATCACGATTAAATACCGCGAGGAGTCTGCAAGCAATTATTACACACTACTCTCTAAGGATTGGTATGGAACTGTGCACCCGCTACCAGCAGGAGTAGAGCGCCAAAACACGCTAACTGCGCCTATGTCAGACAGTAAAGCGCGATTTATTATTGTACAGGTCACTCGGATGCATAATTGGCAATTTGCTGCACTTATGGATGTTGAGATCTATAAGGGTATAGGAACGGTCGGAACAGCATCGACACCTGCGCTGACTTCAAGTGAAATGCTGCAAGAAATAAACAAGTCATCCAAAGCAATGCCTAAAGAAGGACAGATTATTACTGGTAATTACGTATATGGTAATCCACCGAATGAAGGGAACGTTCCAGATAACGGGAACAGCAACCTGATTGCCTTCTCGGATGGGGTGCTGACCGATGGGGAAGCATCGACAAGCGTAACCTGGAGGGGAGACGCTGGAGGTATAAATAATACAGGAACAATTGTTGTTGATTTGCTGAAGGATTATCCGCTGAGTCAGATAAAGGTTTTTAGTAATGCTGGGTCCCAGTGGCATGGCGTTAAACAAATAACAGTTAAGTATCGTGCGGAAGCTGTAAACACCTATGCCA
Organism: Cohnella abietis; assembly: GCF_004295585.1. Classification (NCBI taxonomy): domain Bacteria; kingdom Bacillati; phylum Bacillota; class Bacilli; order Caryophanales; family Paenibacillaceae; genus Cohnella; species Cohnella abietis. The sequence continues at coordinate 1,657,208 of NZ_AP019400.1, forward strand.
TAATGTACAACAATGAATGGTACGGCACTCATTTTCCTGACCAGTCCGTTAGGGAAGCTAATCAAGAGCTGACTATTAATGCATCTGATAAGCTTGCAAGATTTATAATCATAGAGGTACATAAAGCGAATCCATGGCAGTCGTTACCCCTTTCGGATATCGAATTCTATCAAGGGAATGGAGCAGTGGGAAGTCATCCCGGAGCAGCCCTTACGGGTGAAGAGCTACTAGGAGAAACTGATCGCACGACACTCTTAGTGGATAAATATGGACAATATCTTTATCAGGAATGGCCTGGTAAGGTAACCTCAGATGAGCAACTGCAAAGTGAGGCTGAGATAGAGGCAGATCAATTATCAAAGGTAGCTCTAGATCTTGTGAAATATGATCAATATGGCGGTATGAAAAGTGAAGGTACTTATCAGGGGACAGGCTTCTTCCAATTGAAAAAAATAAATGGCATATGGTGGTTTCTGACCCCTGAGGGTCATAAGTTTTTCTTGAAGGGCGTTGATGTAACCCAATTAGATGAAGGAGGTTATACGACTCGCTACCTCAATCACGATGGAACTCCAAGAGATGTTTTTGAGGAGCTTCCTGACCCTGTTCTTTATGCAGATGCGTACTATAATCGCAGTAATAGCTGGGGGGATGGATTGGTAAGCTTCCTTAAAGCAAATGTTATGCGTAAATATGGCTCGGATTATAGAATGAAAAATGCAGATATTACGAAAAAACGACTCTTAGATTGGGGCTTTAATACGTTAAGTAAGTGGTCAAGAAATGTGGATCTCCAAATGCCCTATATCGATAATTTCGGTGTTCCTGCAGATACGATTAAAATATTATGGACACAAGACCCTTTCGATCCGAACTATCAACAAATACTGGAGGATAGCTTTGCTCAAAAACTAACACAATTAAAAGACGATCCCTACCTTATCGGTTATTTCTATGATAATGAAGCGGGATGGGATAATGAAGTGGTTGCGGAAGTGCTGAGAAGGGGAGTCGAGTCACCTGCAAAAGGTGCATTTGTAGCGTTCCTATCAGAAAAATATAATGGGGATATATCATTAGTAAATCTAAACTATGGAACAAATGTAACGAGCTTTAATCAATTGGTTAATATAGCGATTGACATTGACAGTTTTACGGCTGAGCAGAAAGACAATATCGCCTCTGATCTCTCAGGTTATATTCAACTGGCTTCCAAAAATTATTATTCCAAAGTGAATCAGGCGATTAAGAGTATTGATACTAATCATTTATTCCTTGGATCTGCAGTAATACCTGGATGGAGGACTTCTAAAGACTGGGATTTGGGAGGGCTAGAATATATAGATGCAATTTCAGTAGATGTATATTCAGATGATGCAAGTTATTTGGAAGGTTACAAAGCGGTTGATAAACCCTTATTAAATTTAGAATTTTCGTTCAACTATATGGACAGAGGACTAAGTTCTATTAATGGGGCTACTAGCTCCACCAGTATTGCGAATAGAGGGGAGAAGTATCAAGCGTTTATTGAGGCGCAAGCGATCAATCCAACGTTTGTTGGTTTTGGATGGTTTTTATACTATGATCAACCTCTCACAGGAAGACCTGATTCTCAAATCGTGGTGTCAGGAGAGAATTTCAATCATGGTTTAGTGAATCAGCAGGATCAACCCTATACGGATATGGTCAATATCATGAGAGTAGCGAACGCCCAAATAGAAGCTGTTCACAATTCAACAGTCATTTCGAATGCGGATTTGATTGGAATAACGGTAAACAAGGGTATATTAAGTCCGGAATTCATAGTGGATGTAACGGAGTATTCAGTTGATGTTAGCAACAGCGTCACTACACTGGACGTGACAGTCACCCGATCGGATAATCAAGCCTCCGTCATTGTGAACGGTAACCCAATAAGTGCAGGAACGCCTATTAAGATGAACAATCTGAATATTGGTGCCAATACGTTATCTATCTTAGTTGTCGCTAAGGATGGAGCGCAGAAAACGTATACTATCACCGTGAATCGAGCTGACAATCCAATTGAAAGCAAGCCTACCGAGGGCAGTGGCGGCAACTCGATTGTTCAACCGAAAGCTGGTACTATCTCCCTGTCTGCAGGGGGTGCGGGCTCTGTCAGTCTATCTGATGACATCGTCATTAATATCCCTAAAGGGGCCTCGTCCCGAGCGATGGATATTAGCATTCAGAAGCTTACTGATCCTAAGAGCTATACTACGGATGGAATGACTCTCGTAAGCTCCGTTTACGAGGTGATCAAGAGTATAGAGGGGAGCTTTGATCAGCCAGTCAGCATTAGTTTGCTGTTCGACAAGGCGGGGAAAGAAAATAAACGTTTAGTGATTTGCTACTATGATGAGGTTGCGAAGAAATGGATTGAGGTGGGTGGTACCGTTAATGGCAATCGAATAACGGCTACAGTTAATCACTTCACGAAATTTGCTGTATTTGCGATGGATGCTAAATCCACTGTATTACCTACCTTTACAGACACGAAGGGACACTGGGCGGAAAGAAAAATAGCTGAAGCAACTGTACTAGCATTCATTGATGGATACTCCGACAATACATTTCGTCCGAACCAAGCTGTAACGCGAGCGGAGTTTGTATCCCTATTAGTACGTGTTCTACCTATGCAGGATGAAGCTACGCTTACGTTCAAGGATGCAAACGAGATTCCATCGTGGGCAAGAAATAATATAGCTAAGGCAGTAAAAGCAGGTATTGTGAGCGGTTATGCAGACGGTACCTTCCAATCAAATCGCACGATTTCAAGAGCTGAAATGGCAGTCATGGTCACTCGTGCATTCGGATTTAAGAGTGACGCCGCACGACTGAAGGAAACACACTTTAGTGATGAGACTGCTTTACCTTCGTGGGCTCTTTCAGCGGCTCTGACCTTGAAGGATAATGGAATCATTCAAGGCCAGAGTGGTGATCGGTTTTCACCAAGCACCGCGCTCACTCGTGCGGAAGCAGTAATCGTTTTGTTGAATGCTTATGTGCTAATTGAATAGACGTTACTCTACATTCATGATACGATAATAGCAATTAGCATACTCGGACGTGAAGCACACGCCACTCGTTCTCCAATAGGGAGAACTGGGTGGCGTTTTGTGTTTTCTACGGCATATTTGTGGCTACTATAGGAGGTCGACATGTATATGGGTATTGATCACGATCGTTTATTCAAAGAATTGCTTCAAACCTTCTTCAAAGAGTTTATGCAGCTATTTTTTCCGCAGGCTTGCCCTCATATCGATTTCTCACATGTGACTTTCCTGTCTGAGGAATTGTTTACGGATGTGACAGGAGGGGCCACTGGGCGTGTTGATGTTCTTATTGAGACTAAATTGATGGAAGAGGGTGGTAATAATGATAATTTAGATGAACTTAGTAAGGCTTTGATTATTGTACATCTGGAGCCGCAGTCTTATTATCAAAGCAACTTCGCAGAGAGAATGTTTCTCTATTCTAGTAAACTATACGAGAAATACCGTCGGCGCATTTTACCTATTGCAATATTTAGCCATGACCGGGATATACAGGAGCCAGATAGATTTACCTGGAGCTTTCCGTTCTTAAATGTAATGACTTTTCGGTATTTTACAGTACAATTAAGTAAGCACAAATGGCGAACATTTCTTGACAAAGGTAACCCAGTGGCCGCTGCACTCTTGAGCAGTATGGGATATAATAAGAGTGAGCGTGTTATGGTGAAGCTTGAATTTCTACGTATGATGACTAAGATGCAGCTAGATCCGGCAAGAATGAAGATGCTCACGGTATTTTTTGAAACTTATTTGCAATTAACCCCTGCTGAAAGCATTCAATTACAGGAAAATATAGAACGAATATATCCGCACGAGGAGGAGAAGCTGATGGAGTGGATGACCTCATGGGAGAAGAAGGGCAAAGAGGAAGGAATTAAGGAAGGTCTTAAGGAAGGTTTGCTGAAAGGTAAAGAGGAAGGGCTGCTCAAAGGCAAACAGGAAGGTATACAAGAGGGCATACAGGAGAGTAAACAGGAAATAGCTCTAAAAATGCTTGAAAAGGGACTTGACCCGGAAATTATTGAAGAGATAACGGGTTTAAGCTCATCGCAAATCAGCAAGCTTCATAAACACTAATCATTAACACTTAAGAATGATTCACCGTTAAAATGTAGAGAAACCTTGATGCCAGATTTCTGGTCATCAAGGTTTTTTTGTTCTTTCATGGGCAAGTTGGGCCATTACTAAGTGTTGGATGATCGGTAGAAGGCATTGCGATAGTCGGTGGGGGTGACCTGTTCATATTTTTTGAAAAGCTTCATAAAGTACTTCTCGTCTTCAAATCCAAGCAAATAGGCAATTTCTTTAATACTCTGTCCTGTTTGGGTTAAAAGCTCCTTAGACTTAGACATTTTTTGCAAAATAATATAGTCGTGAATACTAGTACCCATCTGCTTTTTGAATATACGGGACAAGTAATCCTTGTTGTAGAAAAATTCCTCAGCTATTTCCGCAACGTTAATATTCCTTGTGCAGTTGATTCGAATATATTCTAAAATTTTCACAAGAGGTGCACGACCAACATTTGTCTCACTCTCCTGAAGAGAGCTTGAAATATATTGCTCCGAGAGCTCGATGAGCAGAGAGGTAAGCGTGTAGTTGACGGCTTGCTTTGTATAGTAATTGGCGTTAGCCACATGAATCAGCTGGCGGAAAATAATATGAATCCGATCCATATGCGCTGGAGTGGAAAAAATGGGCAAGTAGATATAGGAGGTTAGCTTGTTGGTAGGGTGAACATTTTTCAATAGAAGGATCTCCGCCCTCGCAACATCCTCATCGATAATCTCATACGAGCTCTGACAGTAAAAGTGCAGCCAGTTAAAATTAATTTCCTCTTTTGATGGAGCATAGCCTTTATGTTCTTGGTTAGGGAGTAGTAGTAGCACTTGATCTCGTCCAACCTGGTACTGATTATTGTTCTGCTCAATATAGGGAATTCCCTTAAGACCTATAATAATCTCGAAGCTGTCCATCGTCCGTGTGGGATGAATGAAATTTTCCTTGTAAGCAAAGTGATCACCAGAGAGAAAGAAAAGCGGATCGTGTAGGGTTGTTTTCAAAAATTGCATGTTCCGCAGCCCTCTTTCCTTAGGTGTATGTGGGTTATTTTAGATAAGTATAATAGAAGATTTCTTATTGCGGAAGTCTCAAGAGTGAACAGCTACAGCTTACATGGAGTAACCCAATAAAGGTCTGTATTTTCCACCTAATCTAATAATCAGACCACTGCTGGCAAATGGGTTTATAGATAAAATATGAACAGATACGAAAACCCCTGTGAAGGCTACAGGAAAACTATAACTATTATGCGAGGATGAGAGAATATGTTTAAAAAGCTTAATTCTGTGTCGTTCGATAAAGTGACGATTAATGATTCATTCTGGTCTGGGCGGATAGAGAGAGTCAGAGAGAAGACACTGCCTCATCTATGGAATAATTTCGTGGAAGACGGCTATTTCCGTAATTTTGACAAGGCAGCGGGGATTATGGAAGGAGAATATGAGGGCGAGCTGTTTAACGACGGACTATTCTATACAGGTCTGGAAGGGGCTTGCTGGATGTATAAGCAGCGTCCTACTCCCGAGCTAGCACTAATGATTGATGAGGCTGTTGATAAGGTTATTGCGATGCAGCAGCCAGATGGTTACTTGAATTCATTTATTACGATTGTTGCTCCAGATCAGAGATGGACGGATATCCTGTTCGGACATGAATTATATACGGCGGGTACCTTCTTCGAAGCTGCAGCTGCCCACTATGATGCGACAGGTAATACGAAGCTTCTAGACGCTGCGCGTAGATTTGCTGATCATATCGATGCTACATTCGGACATGGAAAGCGTCTGATCTATGAAGGGCACGAAGAAATTGAACTAGGGCTGATTAAGCTTTATATGGCGACAGATGAAATACGGTATTACAAACTGGCGGAATTCTTCGTAGAGATGCGAGGCAATCCTGAGGCTAAGGAACAAATGTACGGCGGTTGGTCGGCAATGACTAAAGGTGCTCTACAACTGGAAGCACTCCCTTTTGGAGTGCATGGCAGAGAGAAGTATATGCAGGCGCATGTGCCGGTGAAGCAGCAGGATACCATTGAAGGTCATGCTGTTAGAGCGACATATCTCTATGCAAGTGTCGCGGATATTGTTGAGCTGTCAGGTGATGAAGAATACGCCCTAGCGCTGGAACGAATCTGGGACAACATGGTTAACCGAAGAATGTACATTACCGGTGGCATTGGTGACACCATCCGAGGCTGGGAAGGCTTCTCCGAGGATTATGTTCTGCCTAACGACGAAGCCTATTGTGAGACTTGTGCATCGATCGGCCTTGTCTTCTGGGGCCAACGGATGAATAACCTTTATGGAGACGCTAAATATGCAGACATTCTGGAGAGAGTGCTCTATAATGCGCTACTTGCGGGAATTTCATTAGATGGGGAGAAGTTCTTCTACGTTAATCCTTTGGATAGTGACGCTAAGCACCGCAGACAGGCAAACTTTACATGCGCTTGTTGTCCCCCGAATGTGCTTCGCTTTTTCCCGAAGATGGGGGAGTACATTTACAGCAGCAAAGAAAATGACCTCTACGTCAACCAGTTCATAGGTGGAACGGTAGACATTGATATCGAGGGCACATCAGTTAAGCTTCAGCAGGAAACAAATTATCCAAACGATGGCGATATTAAACTGGTTATTCAGCCAGACGCGGCCAAGTCCTTTAACCTCTACATCCGAATTCCTGGATGGAGCAAGGGAGCTGATATTCGCGTAAATGGGGAATTAATAGCTGATTTAGTGTCGGACAAAGGCTATGTATGCATTAGTCGAGAATGGCAGCAGGGGGATACCGTTGAAGTATCGATTCTAATGACCATTAAACAAATCCAAGCTCACCCAAATGTGGAGTCCAATCGTGGAAAGCTCGCTCTAGAGCGGGGCCCAATTGTTTATTGTTTAGAGGCGACGGATCATGATGAAGATGTTACACAAATCTCACTCCCGCGCGGTACCGAGCTCCATGCGGTATATCAACCTGAATTATTAGACGGAGTTCATGTCATTCGGGGACTAGGATATACCTTCAGCGATAAGGACAAGGCTCAAAGGCAGCAATGGAGTGCTCAGCTTTATAGCGAGGCGTTACCACCAGCATGGCAGGGCAAAGAAATCGATATTACGGCAGTTCCCTACTACGCTTGGGCCAATCGTGATGCTGGCAAAATGGTCGTTTGGATTAATGAGTCGCTGCAGGTTGCTCCGATTAGCAATGACTGATACACGTTAAATAAATAGTTTTCAAATAGATCACTTCTTCACTTTATGCTGTCTTGGTAAAGTGAAGAGTGATTTTTTTGTTGTTCCAATTGCTAAAGAGAGTAATCACAAGACTATAAAAGTAAGGGTAAACCATTAACGGGCTTGAAAGATTATGAGAACATATTGTTTGTAAGCGGTATCAAAAACAATCTAGATGCCGCTTATAAATTATCCCATACTTAGAAGGAGCGAAAACAACATGAAAATCAGATTCAAAGTATCAGCTTTTTATTATGTAGTGTGTTTTAGTTTCGCGGTATTAGCAGTTATTTTATTTAGTGCACCCACTTCTGCGTACGCAGCAAATTATTACATCAGTAATAATAACTGTAGCAATACGAATACTGGTAATTCCGGAACACTCACGGGTGGCAATGAAGGTCCATGGTGTGATTTTACCCCTGTAAATACGAAGACATTTGCTGCAGGTGATGCGATTTACCTGGAACGGGGCAGCAGCTGGACGCAGGAATTCAAGCCAGCAGGCGGTTCGGGAACTTCAGCAAACTGGATTCTCGTTGATGCTTATGGAACCGGTGAGCGGCCTATCATCCGTGGGAATAATAATGCAACAGATAGGACGTTTACGCTTAGGAATGCTGATTATTGGGAAGTCCGCAATCTTGAGATTAGTCATGCAGGAATAGGACCGCAGTTTCTCTATTCAACGATTGGACATCAGGGCATTATTTTCAAAAACAATTATATTCATGACATGGTTGGAGGTCCAAATGCAATAGCGGTTCAGGTAAGAAGTGCGGATGTAGCCGCTCTGCCAACTGCTGGACAATGGCTAGTAAAGGATGTTGAAATTTCTGAAAATAAAATTGGTCCAACTTCATCCTATGGTGTAGTTGTTATGCATAATAATGCTGCGGCTCCTACCAATACCTTTCAAAATATCAAGTTGAATAATAATGATTTGCAAGACATATCAGCCAAAGCAATTGTATTTATGAATGTACAGGATTCTTATTGGACGGGAAACCGAATAGACCGTGCTGCAAATGTAAATCAAGCGGGTGGAACTACGGCGAGCTTCTTATTCGGCACAAAAAATATAACGATTGCCAACAATTTATTCTTGAATACGCCTGATACGGGATCGACGGATCAATCAGCGATTGATAATGAAGGGAAAAATGATGCAAACCATTTTAGAGGCAACTACTTTGCCAACAACTTTGGTGGTGCCTTGGAATGGCTCATGTGTAATTGCATAGTTCCAGACCGACTAGGTACAGACTTTAACAGCAACAACGAGGTGTTAGGAAATACCTTTGTAAATAACGGTCTCGGAGCATTATGGGCGACAAGTGATACAGGGCAATCTACGGGCACTATTACTGACAATTTGTTCTTTGAGAATGAATTCCTAAGAGACGAAAGCCGCTTCACAGCCTGGTCATCAATAGTCAATAATGTATTCGTTCCGTCACCTTCCAAAATCAATAATGCTGCCAACGATTTCGGAGCTGTTGGACATTCTGGAAATTGGTCGCAGCAATTATACGATGGCACCAGCTATACGAATCTGAACTATGACTCTACCGAGAAATGGTACGGAACTACCGGCGGCTATATTTCGCAGTTTAATCTACGTGCTTCTGATACAGCAACAGACTGGATTTCCAGAGCTTGGACAGCGCCTTATAGTGGCATTGTAAGTCTACGAGGGCAAGCCTTCATAAATAGTGTCGGTGGAGACGGGGTATTGGTTCGCGTAACTCAGAATGGTCAAGTTATTTGGCCTGTTTCCAGCAATTCGCAGTCCATATCATCCAATGACTATACAGGATATGCAACTAATTTGGATTCCATCTCTGTTGCTCAGAATGATGTTATCCGCTTTGAAGTAAATAATGGAGGAATTGATGGGGCAAATGATGCCGTTAGTTGGACGCCTACTATTGCTTATACTAGTGGAGGTCATAGTAGCGCTGATGAAGCATCAGTGCCTGGTCACATTACAGATCTTGCAGTTAGTTCAACTCAACATAATAAAGCTATATTGACTTGGACTGCATCAGGTAGCAACGGAGGCACAGGAACTGCTTCGCGTTATGACATTCGGTATTCAACTTCGCCAATTACCGAACAGAACTGGTCCACTGCAACAAAAGTAGTAGAGAGACCATTCCCACAAATATCGGGGACATCACAATCTGTTACTATCCCCCTTTTGGATGCAAATACTCTTTATTATTTTGCTATAAAGACAATAAATGAAATACCTAATGAATCTTCGCTGTCCAATGTAACAAGCTCTTCAACGAATGCAGATATAACCGAATTAGTGAATCCTGGGTTTGAAGAGGGAATTGTTGCGCCATGGGGTGCACAGGGTGCATCGATTGATGTGAGCAATATCTATGCGCACACGGGCAACTATTCGCTGTGGGCCTCTAATCGTTCTGATACATGGGCAGGGGCATTTCAGGATATTACAAGTTTATTAAATTCGAAGGGACAAGGAACCTATTCCTTCGGAGTGTGGGCCAAGTTTGCAAACCATTCTTCAGGTGGAATGGTAACGCTTAATATTACAGATAGTGCAGGCGCGCATTGGTACACGACTCCCATTACGATGATAAGTAGTGATGAGTTTACGAAAATTATAGGCATTAAAGATATTGCATGGACAGGTACGGTTACCCGCGCAAGTATATATTTTCAATCTGATAGCTCTATGGAAGATATTTACTTAGATGATTTCTTTCTCGATAGGGCAATAGAGACAACAAGTGCATCAACCTTAATGGGTGATCATTTGGTTAATAGTGATTCGGAATTTGAACTGACGTATGGTCTTGAAGGGATTAACGAGATTGGATTTGATCATATTTATGCCCAAGATCTAACGATCACTTTTGATTCCACCAAGTTAGAGTATATCTCCGTCTCTTCATTAAAAGCAGGATTTACTGTTATTAGCGATGAGGAGATTGCACCTGGGAAAGTAAGGATCATCGCGGTTTCAAAAGGCTCCAGTATAGCAGCCATTGGAGAATGGTTAAAGTTTGTTTTCAAAGCTAAAACCTTTGTTGTGCCAATGGATGTAACCGTTAATGTCAGCGCTATATTGATAGCCAACATTCAGGGTGATGAGCTCGAAATCGCTGGTTCTTCTCTAGCCTTTAAAATCCAAAACCGTGGGGACTTGAACGGAGATGGTCGCATTAGCATAGGGGATTTAGCAATTGCGGGCTCCTATTATGGAAAGACCTTCTCGGATCCGAACTGGAACAATATATACAAAAAAGCGGATATCAATCAAGACAATGTGATTGACATTGCAGATCTGTCAGCCATTGCTCAGCTTATTCTGAATTAATTGCGGGCTAAAGGGAGAGGGGACAGGGATCTCTCTCTCTCTGCTAAATGAAAGGAAGATATTGAATGAAAATAACGAGATGGATATCTCTATTTGCAGTAATTTCTTTACTTTTTACAACCCTCTTCTCCGTACATGTCTTCGCAGCTTCATCATCTTCTTACTCGTTGCAGCCCTCCTCTTCAACGATAATAGCGGGCGACGAGTTCACGATTACGATTAGTGGAAATAGGCTCATGGATCTGTTCGGATATGAAGTTAACGTATCTTATGATACTGGTCTCTTACAGTTTCAAGGAGCGGTAAATTCTATTGGAGGATTTGCTATTGAACCTATTGTGCAGCAAGGCAAAATTACATTTGCGGGTACAAAAATTGGTCAAGCTCAAGGTGACAGTGGGACAGCTACATTATGTACATTGCGTTTTAAGGCAGTGGCTTCGGGTATAGCCGACATTACGTTGACTTCAGTGAAAGAAATTAACAGCCAACTCATGTCTACTACACAGCTTTCTAATACGGCTACCAAAGTTACTGTTAACTCTGTTGAAATATCAACGCCCAATGATGGCGTGAGTGTCAGCGGTACAACTATTGTGAAGATACAAGATTCAATAGCCGTAGTGAATGTTGAAGCGAATCGAAGGTCAGTTTCTATTCCTATTCGCGAAATTGGAGAGTTACCGGTTAGTATTCGTACTGGCTCTCTGACAATTAACATAAAGGCGGAGTTGCTGAAAGCCTTGAAGAAGCAATTAGGCAATAGTGAAGGAGCCTTATTGGAGGTAATGTTCCCTCCAGTTGATAATATAAATGCTGTTGAAACTGTATTGAAGAAAAATAAGGCCAAGGTGAATATAGTCGGAGAAGTGTTTGACGTCAGTATCAGCCTTAAAGCGACTAATGGACACCAAGTAATCGCTGAACAAGTGGGGTCAAATGTAGAGCTAATATTCTCTTATAAGGGCAATGTGCTCGATGCTAAGCTTCTAGGTATATATTATATCAACAGCGATCTTACTAATTGGGAATATATAGATTCCATTGTTAATGCTCAAACAGAAACAGTTACTGCTACACTTACTCATCTAAGTCAATATGCGCTAGTGGAATATAATAAGTCTTTTAGTGATATACCTTCTACGCACTGGGCCTTCCGTACAATACAGATTCTGGCTGCTAAGCATATTGTTAATGGTGTGACGATTGAAGAGTTCAATCCCAATAAAGCAACGACTAGAGCTGAGTTCACTTCACTGTTAGTAAGAGCACTTGATCTTAAGGCATCAAGCTTTCAAGGCTCATCGTTCGTCGATGTTACTTCAGATGCTTGGTATGCTAAAGATGTTGAAGCTGCGTATACAACCGGTTTGGTCAATGGCGTATCCAAGGAGCGATTTATGCCGGACGCAGTGATGACGCGCGAGCAAATGGCCGCATCTATTTTAAGAGCATTTAAATGGAAAAATAAACAAGAAGTACAGCCCGTGAATGCACGTGATACCTTTAAAGATGATAGCGGCATATCCAGCTGGGCTAGAGAGGACGTACATATGGCTCTCACTACTGGACTCATGAAGGGTAAACCGGGAAATGTATTTCAACCCAAATCCGCTACTTCTCGAGTAGAAGCGGCACAGGCGATTATGAATTTACTGACAGTAAGGTGATACAACAGATTTCCGTACTCTGAAGACTATTAATGTAAGGTAAGACCATTATGACGTCGAAATGGATATGATAATATTTTATTTGAATGCGCTACCAATAGAAGGAGGAAAGACAGTGAAGCTAAGCTTACAAGACTACAGAAGTAAATTGGAAGGCTGTTGGCTAGGGAAAAATATTGGAGGTACATTGGGTGCTCCGTTTGAATGCAAACGCGGTGTATTCGATGTGTCATTTTATACGCAAGAACTATATGGTGAACCTCTGCCGAATGATGATTTAGACTTACAGCTCATATGGTTAAATGCAGCTGAGAAATACGGAACTGCAGTAAACGCTCGTATACTTGCTGAATACTGGATATCTTATATCTCACCTAATATGGGTGAATATGGTGCGGGGAAGAATAATCTGCGAGCAGGATTAGTACCTCCCTTATCTGGCTATTATCATAATCTTTACCGCGATAGCAATGGAGCGTTTATACGTTCAGAGATTTGGGCGTGTTTGGCACCAGGTCATCCGGAAATTGCTGCAAAATATGCCTATGAGGATGCAATTGTCGATCATAGTCATGAGGGTGTATATGCCGAGGTGTTCTGTGCTGCGATTGAGAGTGCGGCGTTCGTAGAAAGCGATACGTATCGTTTAATAGCAATAGGCTTATCTTATATCCCTGAGGAGTCTGGTGTTGCCAAGGCTGTGAAAACTGCAATTGAATCCTATCAATCAGGAGTTACCTGGCAGGAAGCAAGAATAAATGTATTAACAGCTGTCCCTGGAAGCTTCGGATTGCTTAGTACTTCGGCAATTGATCCACAACAGGATGATGTACCCGTTGGACCGATCGGTTATGATGCGCCAAGCAATGTAGGCATCATGATCATTGGCTGGTTATACGGAGAAGGGGATTTCGAAAAAAGCATTTGCATTGCGACTAACTGTGGTGAAGATACAGACTGTACAGCGGCAACAATTGGCTCCATTCTCGGGATTATTCTTGGCAAAGAAGGGCTCCCATCGAAATGGTTAGATCCCATTGGAGATACAATTAAGACGATTACCCTAAATGTATGTGATCAGGGTACACGAATCCCTACCACCGTTGGAGAGCTGACTGAGCGCGTACTCAGGCTTGCTCCTACATTCCTTGGTACAGAGTATTGTGATCTGCTTCATGCTGGAGAAGGCTATCAAGTTGAGATGAACGAAGGGGATCAACTGTTTGATCATCCTGTGCGCATTAATGCATGGAAAAATAAAAGCTTCAAGGATACGTTATCCCTAAGCCCATTTGGGGTTAAATACGATTTTTCCATATTTAATGCTTTCATAGATTATGGACAAGACCCCATAGTGAGTGCTGGGAAACCTCGTACATTCAAGTTAGTTATCGAAAATAATCTGTTCATGCAACAGTTTATCCAGGTGAAATGGCATGTTCCAGCAGAATGGGAAGTAACCCCTGGAACCCATCTTAGCGTTCCTCTGGAGCATTATCATTGCAACATTGGAACGACCGAAATAGAGTTTACACTAACGGCTCATCAATTAAATCAACCGAGATACGATCTCTTAATCGAAATGACATCTGTAGGGCGTCCTACGAAAGGGATCGTTCCAATCGTACTATTGAATACTGGTAATTAATTTTAACCTCATCTGATTGCTCGATATAAACGTGTACTACCGTCCTAAGGACGGCGGTATACGTTTTACTTAATTATTCACCAACTTCGTGGTTTAATAGATTAAACGATAAAAGCGAATAAAGAGGTGGATCGTGAAGAAGTTCAAATTTAGATTTTCCAGCTTTGGTATGTCTAAGAAGCTCGTTATTATTTTTGTTTTTATGTTGATTATTCCTATAACGATTTCTGCTATCGTTTCTTACAACTATTACAGGGAGTCCATTGAACAAAATACAGCTGATTATGTATCACAAACCTCCATGGAGGTTCTCAATAAAATTGAGGATTATATTGATGACATGAGAATGATCACGAAAATCCCCATGTACTCAAGTGAGCTTCAAAGCTATCTAGCATCTCCTGAAAAAGGCATTGAAAAGGATATCCGAATTGATTTCTATATTCGCCTGATGTCAGAGATGAAAAAAGGAACGAATGCGGTCTATATATTTGATAATTATGGAAACTCCTTTTATCACAACAGTCTTGGAAGCAACGAGGAAGCTGCTACACATTATGACAAGCTCAAGCAAATTGCTCGTAATCAGAGCGGTTCCGCTGTATTGATTAATACGCAAGCTGTTAAAACAGATTCAGGCAAAACCAAGTATATTCTCACGATGGTGCGAGATATTATCGATCTGACTACCTATCAACCAATTGGTTTTGTCGCTGTAGAAACGGATCTAAGTACGGTGGAAGCTTACTTCAAACATCTGGATCAGATTACGGGTGGCAAAACGATTATTGTAGATGAGCAAAATAGCGTCATTTTTGATAGCGCTTACGAAAATATCTCAAGTAATTGGAGAGATAAAGAAAGTATCGAGAAATCGCCGAATGCTTCGGGTAATTTTCATATCGAGAAAAATGGGGAGCAATACTATAGCATCTATCTATCTTCTCAGAAGCTAGGCTGGAAGGTATATGTCTATGTAAAAACAAAAGAGTTATTCAGCAAAGCGAATAAGATTCGAAACTCTACGATGATTGTTACATCCGTAATTCTTTTGGTTACCCTGCTAAGCTCCATATTGATTTCATGGGCGTTCACTAAACCGTTGCGGGTATTAACTGGCTTAATGAAGAAAGTGCAGGAGGGTGATTTCATGGTCAGTTTCCCTGTGCGGTTCTTGGATGAAGTCGGTATATTGGGCGTTAACTTTAATCGAATGATCAAGAAAATAGTTGAATTGATAAACGATGTCCAGGTTGCATCCTTTCGAAAACAGGAAGCCGAAATGGAAGCCTTGCAGGCGCAGATCAATCCTCATTTTATATATAACACTTTAGAGACATTGAGAATGAAGGCTTTAATTAATGAGGATAGAGAAGTATCTGAGATGGCCCTATTCCTAGGTAAATTATTGAGATATAGCATCATTAAAAGTGGTGAAATCGTAACCGTCAAACAAGAGCTAGAGCATCTGACCAATTACATTAAACTTCAAAATTATCGATTCAAAAATCGTTATCACTTAACTATCGCTATCGATCCTGAGCTTGAGAAATATGCCATGATAAAGCTGGTATTTCAGCCCATCGTTGAGAATGCGATCTTTCACGGCTTGGAGAAGAGATCAGGGCAGGGAACCATTACGATTTCGTCAAAAATGGAAGGGGAATATTACTACGTCTTATTTGAAGATGATGGTGTTGGCATCTCACCCGAGCAGGTAAAGAAATTGAATAGCCGAATTCAGCTGGGTAATGTGGCTCCTAACGACAAGGGAGATACGGGCAACGGGATTGGATTACACAATGTAAACGAACGTATTAAGCTTCATTATGGGACTAAGTATGGCTTAACTATTGAAAGTGAGTTGGATAAAGGTGTAATCGTATTTTTGAAGCTTCCATCTGTTAAGAGCCATGTATTGCTGAAGTAAGAAGATCAACTTAGAGAGGGGATACATCATGTTAAATATTGCATTGGTAGACGATGAGGACACCATCCTGTTCGGTATGACTAAGCTTATTAGCGAAATGAACGATAATTATCATGTAATTGCCACCTTTAATAACGGCCAAGAGGTATTAGATTCAACATTGTTGGGGCAATTTGATTTGCTTATTACAGATATCAAAATGCCTTGTATGGATGGGCTGGAGCTCATTAAGGAAGTCGTGCTCCATTATCCGGATTTGCCTTGTCTTATTGTTAGTGGCTTTTCTGAATTTGATTATGCCAGAACAGCCATGCGTTATGGAGTCATTGATTATCTTCTCAAGCCGGTAGATCCGGATGAGCTTAATGAGAAGCTATCAAGTATTCTTCAAGCAAAGCAGCCTTTGGTCATTACACAAATAGATGGAGATAAGAATAAGGCGATTAGATTGGTGAAAAATTGGATATCAGCTCACTATGATTCCGAATTGGACATGTCTGCACTGGCAGAGCTTGTACACTTAAATCCAAATTACCTGTCACGTCTGTTCAAGATTGAGACGGGCGAGAGCTTGACAGGATACTTAATCCATACGCGAATGCAGAAGGCGAAAGAGCTTCTCGTTAACCAACTGGAACTTAAAATTTACGAAATTGCAGAACGAATCGGGTACAATGACTCAACTTATTTCACCAAGCTTTTTAAGAAATTGAATGGATATACGCCATTAGAATATCGAAACAAACAATAAACTGCGACGGTTATTAGGGGATCAGAAAACGTGTAATCCGAGCAATATAAATGTAATTACAGACCATTATGGTTGCTGATTCGCTATGATAAAATTCAGTTGTAAGCGATACCATCCGGCCGAATGGATTGTTGCATAATAAAAAATGGAGGCTTTATATGAAAAAATCAATAAGCGCTGTAGGGACAACTATTCTAGCTTTAACTTTACTAACCGCTTGTGGTGGAAATAATGAAGCCGATAAGAATAAGCAAACAGCTAGTGCCAGTAACTCTCCTACCGAATCAGCATTAACAGCGGAAACATCAACTCCGACAGAGGCTGATACGATTAAAGGAAAGATTACATTTGCAATTAATCGTACGGATATGGACGACAAGCTCAAGGAATATGCGGATAAATTTCATGAGAAATATCCAAATGCTGAGGTTGTCATTGAACCCATTAAAGACTATGAAGGAACGCTGAAAATCAGATTGGCTTCCAATGAAGCACCTGACGTTATGTACATGAACACGATCATTACACCGAGCACTGATTTATGGCCTGATTTTTATGCCCCAATTGATGACTTGGGTTATGCTGGGAAGTCATATCTTCCTTTATCCGAGTACGAGGGACACGCCTACTCTATAAGTGAAGGTGTATATGTAACAGGTGTGCTCTATAACAAGAAAACATTTGCTGACGCAGGTGTTACGGAATCTCCAAAAACCTATGATGAATTCATTAGTGTATTGGAAACTTTGAAAGCAAAAGGTGTATTGCCAATCGGTAGTATGCTAAAAAGCAATTGGCCTTTGAGTACATGGGAGACTGTTGCTTTTGCACAAACAGCTGATTCTCAAGCAGTGTTTGAGCAGATGGTCAATACGAATACCCCCTATACAGATGAAAACTCTTTAGTGAAGGGATTTAAATTCGTTAGAGAGTTAGTTGATAAAGGCTACTTCGAGAAAGATTTACTTTCCAGTGATTGGGATGTTTTACGTAAACAGATGGCTTCAGGAAAAGTTGGTATGCTCTATTTGGCAAATTACGGGTTAGCCGCCTTGGATGGAACGCCAGCTGAAGATGTCGGATTTTTCCCCTTACCGATTGATAATTCTGGACAGCCCGTTACGATGATGACCCCCGGCTGGAATTTGGTCATTAGCAAGGGCAGTAAAAATATGGACACTGCTAAAGCCTTTTATAAATTCTGGATTGAGGAATCCGGTTATCAGGACCATAACGGGTTAATTCCTCCTCTTAAAGACATGAAATCTAAAAATGCACCACTTGCAGATTTCTTGTCTAATAATCCGCGAATTGTAAGTGTACTGCCGCCACAAGATAGCTACAATAAGATTCTTAATAAAGCTCAAATCGGAAATACGATGATTTTGCAAGAAATCATGCTCAATAAGGACAATAATATCCAGCCTATTCTGGACAAATACAATAAAAAGTGGGCCGACGCTAGAAAATAATAAGGGTGAGGTTGGGAACAGGCGGTCAGGCAATGCTTGATCGCCTGTTCCCAAGATAGCCGGAAAGGTTACTTCTTATGGGTGTTCTATCGTTTCGTACGCAAAAATTAATCATTCTGTGCTCATTTCTAATCCTTCCCCTTCTTCTGTTGGGTGTATTCACTTATTATCCCGCATTCACTTTAATAAGAATAAGCTTCACAGATTGGAACGGAATTTCGTTACACAAAATGGGGATTGGCTGGGAAAACTATACGCGGATTTTTAGTGATTCCAAGTATCTTGGTATCTTTAATCATAACTTGATCTACTTTCTTGTTGGGTTTATACAAATTGGATTATCGCTTTATTTTGCAGTTATATTGAACAGCAAGCTGCGCGGAAAGAACATCTTCCGTGCAATCATATTCTCTCCTTATATCATTAACAGTGTAGCTATTGCCTTCATGTTCACTTTTCTTTTGAACAGTGAAGTTGGTGCCTTAAACGTTGTGCTGAAGGAAACAGGTTTACATTTTCTTGCGAAGAATTGGCTTAGCGATCCGCAAATCATCAACTATACACTGGCTTTTATGGCAACGTGGAAGTATTTGGGTTTTATGATGGTCATTATTCTAGGTGCGCTTCAATCGATTCCTAATGATCTATATGAAGCAGCAAGTATCGACGGAGCTAATGGCTTTCAGTCTTTTCGGTTCATTACATTACCAAGCCTGCGTAGAATTTTGGAATTATGTTTCTTCCTAAACCTGAATGGTGCTTTAGCGGCATTCGAATTTCCTTTTGTTATTTTCCCGTCAGGCTCACCGCTAGGCATGAGTGATACCTTCGTGACGAATACACTTCTTACTTCTTTCCGTTACAGTGATTTCGGTCTAGCCTCAGCAATGGGTGTTTTATTGATGATTATTACGATCATTCTCGTGCTTACTCAAAGATTGGTTTTCTTCGGGAGGGATGAGAAATGATTCGATCTCTTAAATACATCAGCTTACTGATCGCTGCGGTTTGTATCTTGTTCCCACCCTACATCGTAATCGTTGCAGCATTCAAGTCTCCAACAGAGTTTGCCTTGTCGGATGCGTATGCACTCCCAAGCAGTTTTCTTAATTTTGATAATTTTGTAATGGTACTGGAGAAAGGGCGGTTTCTACTTTCCTACTTCAATATTTCTTATATCATAGTCCTCTCACTAGCCGGAAATATCCTATTAGGAACGATGGTGGCTTATGCACTTGGGAGATTTCAATTCAAATTAAGATCTGCAATTCTCGGAGCTTATGCAGGAGCACTAATTATTCCCGGTATTACGACACAGGTAGCTACATTCGGAATTATTAAGAATTTGGGGCTATTCAATACTCATTACTCCATTATTTTGCTATCACTCGGAGCAGATGTGATTCAAATCTATATTTACTTACAGTTTATTAAGAACATCCCGTATGAGCTTGATGAGAGTGCGTATTTGGAAGGAGCGTCCCTGTTCCGCATTTACCGTTCCATTATTGTTCCTCTTTTGACGCCCGCTACGGCAACCGTTCTTATTTTGAAGACGATAAGTATTTACAATGATTTGTATTCTCCTTACTTGTATATGCCCGCCCAGAAGCTGGGTGTTGTTACGACTGAATTGATGAGATTTTCGAACAGTTATGGCTCGTCTTGGACGTTGCAGTCTGCAGCCATTATTCTAGTAGCTATCCCAATGGTTATATTTTATTTGGTTTTACAAAAATATATCTTCTCAGGCATTGTTAACGGCGCGGTCAAATAGGAATTGAAATAGAAATTAAGTAGAGGATGTGTTGAATGTTTAAAAAGCTAAATGCGGTACCGTTTGATCAAGTGAAAATTCAGGATACATTCTGGTCGGGACGGATGGAGCGGATCCGCGAGAAGACGCTGCCGTATTTGTGGCAGAATTTCTGCGAAGACGGTTAACAAGATTTTCGCTATGCAGCAGCCGGATGGTTATCTGAATTCATTCTATACCATTGTTGCACCGGAGCAGAAATGGACCGATATTCTGTTTGGGCATGAGCTACACCTTGGCGACCTTCTTTGTGGAAGTGCGGGGCAATCCCCAGGCCAAGGCGCAAATGTATGGCGGTTGGACCGCATTGACCAAGGGCTTTATCGAGTTCGATGCCCTTCCGTTCGGTCTATACGGCAGAGATACATACATGCAGGCGCATGTGCCTGTGAAACAGCAGGATACGATTGAAGGCCATGCAGTAAGGGCGGCATATCTCTATGCAAGTGTCGCAGATATCGTTAAGCTGACGGATGATGCCGAATACGCACAGGCCTTGGAGCAGTACAGCGGCCCATCGCAGGCAGCGGAATTTCCCCTGTTCTTGCTGTCCGCCTAATGTGCTGCGGTTTTTTTGCAGTTTGTGCCTAATGAAGCTGGAATCAATCCAACAAATCCGGATTCCTCATGATAGGCTAAAAGTATAAGGTATGCCTCTTGAAATTTAAGTCTAGTTCAACTCGTTGAACTAGACTTATGATATTCGAATAAGGAGGAAAAGCAAGAGATGAATTTAAAAATGTCAGGTAACATTTGGCAAAACCCAAGCATCCAGCAATTAAATCGTGAGCCAATGCACAGTCCTTGGGGAGCTTATGCCTCAGAGGAAGAATCAACTCGCTGTGACAGGTTAACTTCATCAATATACAAACTGAGTCTTGACGGTGAATGGACGTTTAAACTGTATGAAAATCCGGAACAAGTTCCGACAGGTTTTTATGAAGAGAGCTTTGACTTGAACGGATGGGGAACGATACAGGTACCGGGAAGTTGGGAATTGCAAGGGCACGATAAACCGATCTATACCAATATTGTGTACCCATTCCCAATCGACGATTCGTCTGAACCGCACTTGCGTGATCATGATCCGGAAGAGCTTGGCGGTGTGTACCTGCCTCTTAATCCTCCATATGTGCCCCGTAAGAACAATCCAACGGGGTGTTATGTAACCGAATTTTTGTTGCCAGGTGATTGGGAGGGGCGGGAGACGTTCATAAACTTCGGATCGGTTGAATCGGCATTTTTCTTGTGGGTGAATGGCGAGTTTGTTGGCTACTCGCAAGACAGTAAACTGGATGCAGAGTTTCACCTAACGCCCTATGTACGTTTGGGTAAGAATCGGGTAGCCATGCAGATCATGCGATGGTCGGACGGAACCTATGTGGAAGATCAAGATTATTGGCATCTATCGGGCATTCACCGCTCCGTCAAGCTATTCAGTAAGCCATCCGTCCATTTGCGTGATATGCGCGTGCATGCTTTGCTTGATGACAGTTATCACAATGGGCGGCTTATTGTGTATGCCTATGTCAACCGCAGTGCGGATTACAGACGCTATTCTGTTCATGCCAGGCTTATTGACTCATCTGGATGTGACGTAATGGAAAAGCTTGAATCTCCGGTCGCAACGGCAACACCTATGTATGAAAATGGGGAGTGGCCACCAGAGGATGGTGCAGCAATCTTAATCGCTGACATCAACAACCCTCGTAAATGGAGCGCTGAAGAACCAAATTTGTATACGCTGACACTGACATTACTCGATCATGGCGGAAACATTGTCGACTACGAGAGCGCCAAGGTTGGATTCCGTCGTATCGATCGGTCGCCTGAAGGCGTTATCCTTCTTAACGGAAAAAGGTTGATCGTTCGGGGCATCAACCGACATGAGCACCATCCTGATACAGGAAGGACCATTTCGCCCGAACATATGCGTAAAGAGATTATTTTGATGAAGCAGCTGAACTTCAACGCTGTTCGCACTAGTCATTATCCTAATGACCCCGTCTGGTATGACCTGTGTGACGAGCTTGGCATATACTTGGTAGATGAAACGAATCTTGAAACACATGGTGTGCAAACTGCGCTTTCGAAAGATCCCGAATGGTCTGGTGTCTATCTGGATCGTGTTGTGCGGATGGTGCTTCGAGACAAGAATCACCCATCCATTTTGTTCTGGTCATTGGGCAACGAATCCGGTGTAGGAGCAAACCATGCAGCGATGGCTGGCTGGATTCGTTACTATGATCCATACAGACTTGTGCAATATGAAAGTGGAAATCCAGGTCCGGCCATTTCCGATCTGATGGTACCGATGTATCCGACTCTTTCATGGGTAGAATCGGTCATGGTAGATCCCAATGAAAAGCGGGCTATGATCCTGTGCGAATACGCATTCTCTAAAAGCAACAGTGGTGGAAACTTCTATAAATTCTGGGATATGGTCGATAAATACCCGCGTTTTCAGGGAGGGTTCATCTGGGACTGGGCCGATAAGGCGATTCGGATCAAACGGGCAGATGGTTCTTTTGTCTGGGGCTATGGCGGCGATTTCGGTGAAAGCGTGACAGACTCCGTCCTCGACATGTGCCTGAGCGGTGTTGTCTCACCTGATCTTGAGCTTAAGCCGGCTGCTCATGAGATCCGTACGATCCAGTCTCCGGTCACTTTTTCTGAAGTCAATACGGACGCTGGGCAGTTTAGCATACGCAATAAATTCGCCTTTACTGGTCTGGAACACCTTGAGCTTGTTTGGACGGTCTTAGCAGATGGCGTGGAAGTAAAATCCGGTTTAATGGCAATGCCGAACACCCTCCCAGGCTGCAGTGAAGCATTCACTTTGCCGGTAGAGGCAATCAGCGCTTGCTCTTCCTCAACTGGTTCGGAGCGGTTCATCAATCTGCTTGCGCGGTTAGTCGAAGATACCTTCTGGGCAAAGGGTGGACACGTGGTCGCCGCCTCGCAGTTTGCACTACCGATAATCAGAAGCAGTACAAACAACAAAGATAGGCTACCTCCATATGTTGTTCCATTTTTGCCACTTTATGTTACGGAGACGGAGCAGATACTAGCTGTTCGTGGTTCTACTTTTTCACTTACCATTGACAAGCGCACCGGTTTGCTTTCAAATTATACAGCCCAAGGCGTCAGCCTGATAAAATCCGGTGCGAGCGAAAACTATTTCCGTGCCCCAACAGGCATCGATCTAGGCTTGCGAAACGGCATCTCCTATGCCGAAGAATGGGAACAAGCAGGGCTTAACCACCTTGTTCGCCAAGTTCGTGGTTTACAAATTCACAGCATCAATAGCAATACGGATATGGCAAACCTCATATCGATTCAAGTTAAAGTGAATTGTGTTATCCATTCGGAGGGAGTGACCGGGGGATTCGAAAGCGAGGTCATCTACACAATTGGAGGGAACGGTTCCATAGAGGTGAGAAATCGAGTAGATGCCACCCCTGACGTATCTTTGCTGCCGCGTATTGGTCTTACGCTCGAACTGGATGGATCTTTAGACCAACTAGCATGGTATGGACGAGGCCCGCAAGAAAATTACTCGGATCGGAAACGAAGTGCTTTCATTGGTTTGTACCAGACCGTCGTGGATGAGGAACCATGTCCTTACATCGTCCCTATGGAATGGGGAGGGCGCGAGGATGTACGGTGGATGAGTCTGAAGAACATCTCAGGCGCCGGACTCATTATCGAAGCATTTGCTCCTTTCCATATGGACGTGCATCGCAACAGTATTATCGATTATGCTAAGGCACGTCATTTGGATGACTTACCGAAACGCGATCGCCTTTGGTTAAATATCGACCATATCCACAGCGGCCTTGGTGGCGATAACGGTTGGACGCGCAATATATACGAAGAATTTCAGGTGAAGCCGGGACGGTACGAGTTTAGTTTTACAATCAAGCCAATCACGATAGAGTAAAAGCTGGATAGTGAGGAGCAGGGATGTAATCTCATTCATCACCTGTCGACAATGCAAATAGCCGTTACCTTTGATATGGGGATTCGGAAACGTGTAAGCTGAACAATGTAAATGTAATTACAGACCATTATGCTGCCAACAGCGGTATGATACAATTTAGTTGTAAGCGATACCATTCGGCCGAATGGAATAGTTACTGAACAAAAATAATGAGACAATGCTAGAAAATAATAACGGTGATGTTGAAAACAGGCGGTCAGGCTTTGCTTGATCGCCTTGTGCTTTTCGAGTGGAAATGTATATTCTCGCGCCATATTTAATGAAGGCGTCAAATAAGAAAGGAAAATGAAAATGAAACCAAGAATTCTTACCAAATATGCGAATAATCCCATTATGTCACCCGCTCAAATGCCAATAGACGTTTTATACACGTTTAACCCTGGAGCGATTAAATATAAAGGCGAATACATCCTAATGATGGATGTCACGACCTTGGATGATATTCATCGGATATGGATTTCAAGAAGCAAGGATGGCTATCAGTTTGTTCCCGATCCTGAGCCGGTCAAATGGCCTGCGCCCGATCCGGCACATCCTGAAACCTGTACGTATGATCCGCGAATTACACAAATAAGTGAAAATGAATATATCATTTTATACGCTAGTGATTTATCTCAGAATGATGTGAGAATTGGAATTTTGCGTACATCTGATTTTGTTAATTTCGAACGTATTACAACTGGAAGCGAGCTTGGCAACCGAAATGGTGCGTTATTCCCTGAGAAGGTGGATAACCTCTATATCCGTTTCGACCGCCCATTCGGAAATGAACTGAATCCTTCCTATATATGGGTGAGTTATTCTCCTGATCTTGTTTTCTGGGGGAAAAGCAAGCCTCTTACTTATCAAGGAAACCCCTTTCGCGACGGTTACAAAATGGGGGCTGGAGCTGTACCGATCAAGACTGAGCAGGGCTGGCTCGAGATCTATCACACTGTTTCCCAAACGTGTAATGGTTTTATTTATAGGCTTAAAGCGTGCTTGCTTGATCTTGATGACCCCTCTCGTGTGATTGGTTTTACAAGAGACTTCTTGCTATGGCCAGAGCATGATTATGAAATGAAAGGTAGAGTATCGAACGTAGTATTCACTTGTAATGCCATTCTTGAGGATGACGGGATGGTTAAGATTTATTATGGTGCTGCAGATACAAATATTGGTCTGGCAGAGGGTAATCTTCAAGAGATTATACAAGCATGTGTTTGAAAATTATGATAGATTACGCCCCTTTATTGTAGAGTCAAATGTTCAGACAGGGGCAATCATTGTTTGTCCGGGCGGTGCATATGGGGGGCTTGCGGAATATGAAGGCGAGCCGATTGCCTTGTGGCTGAACAGCTTAGGTATTACCGCATTCGTTCTGGAGTATCGGGTTTCACCGCATAAATATCCAGCCCCTCTATTGGATGCTCAAAGGGCCATTCGAACTGTTCGTCATAACGCAGAGAAATGGAATATTAGTTCGGATCGGGTTGGGATTCTTGGTTTTTCAGCAGGTGGACATTTGGCCTCTATGGCAGCTACTCATTTTGATTTGGGAATTCAAGATCATGAGGATAGTGTTGAACGGACAAGCTGTCGTCCGGATGTATTAATAGCTTGTTATCCTGTAATAAGCTTCGGGGAATATCGCAATAATGCTTCCATGAATAATTTGCTGGGAACCGATCCAGAGGATCGCCTTTTGAAACACTTATCAAGTGAATTGCAAGTGACATCGCAAACGCCGCCAGCTTTTCTGTGGCACACAGCGGGTGACCAAGCAGTTCCTGTAGAAAACAGCCTGTTGTTTGCACAGGCTCTGAGTAAAAACAAGGTTCCGTTTGATTTGCATATTTACGAAAGTGGTCCACATGGGATGGGGCTTGCGACAGACGATGCACATGTTGGAGCATGGACAGCTTCTTGCTTAGAGTGGTTAAAAAAACGAGATTTTATTGGAAGTAAAATATAGATTGCGAGGGTGAATGGAGTGTTTAAAAAGCTAGATGCTGTACCCTTTGATAAAGTGACGATTAATGATACTTTCTGGTCTGGACGGATGGAAAGAATTCGGGAGAAGACACTGCCTCATCTATGGAACAATTTCCATGAGGATGGCTATTTTAATAATTTCGATATAGCTGCTGGAGTCATGGAAGGAACGTTTGAAGGCGCATTTTTTAACGACGGATTGTTTTATACGGGCTTGGAAGGGGCTTGCTGGATGTACAAGCAGAAGCCAACTCCAGAGTTAGCATCCATGATTGATGAAGCTGCAAATAAGATTATTACTATGCAGCAACCAGATGGTTACTTGAATTCATTTATTACGATTGTTGCTTCAGAACAGAGATGGACGGATATCTTGTTCGGACATGAATTATATACGGCGGGTACTTTCTTTGAAGCTGCAGTAGCTCATTATGAAGCTACGGGTACTAGGAAGCTGTTGGATGCCGCAATTAAATTTGCTGATCTTATTGATTCCATCTTTGGCCACGACAAGCGTTTAGCTTATGAGGGACATGAGGAGATTGAACTAGGCCTGATTAAGCTGTATCAAGCAACGAATGAAGTGCGTTATTACAACTTGGCGTTATTTTTTGTAGAAATCCGAGGCAATCCAGAAGCTAAAGAACAAATGTATGGCGGATGGACTGCTTTGACCAAGAACTTCATGGAGTTTGATGCACTTCCTTTTGGTTTATATGGCAGAGATAAGTATATGCAAGCGCATCTGCCTGTGAAAGAGCAGGATACTATTGAGGGTCATGCTGTAAGAGCAGCTTATCTCTATGCAAGTGTAACGGATATCGTTCATTTTACGGACGATGTAGAATACGCTAAGGCATTGGAACGGATCTGGAACAACATGGTCAATCGGAGGATGTACATCACAGGTGGAATAGGAGATAACGTGCGACAATGGGAGGGCTTCTCCACAGATTATGACTTACCTAACGACGAAGCCTATTGTGAGACTTGCGCATCCATCGGTCTTGTCTTCTGGAGCCAACGGATGAATAACCTCTACGGGGACGCCAAATATGCGGATATTCTGGAGAGAGTGCTATACAATGCACTGCTTGCGGGCATTTCATTGAATGGAGAGAAGTTCTTCTATACGAATCTATTGGATAGTAAAGAAACTCATCGTAGACAGGAAAATTTCTCGTGTGCTTGCTGTCCACCCAATGTACTTCGCTTTTTCCCGAAATTGGGGGAGTACATTTACAGCAGCAAAGAAAATGATCTCTACGTCAACCAGTTCATAGGTGGAACGGTAGACATTGATATCGAGGGCACATCAGTTAAGCTTCAGCAGGAAACAAATTATCCTAACGATGGCGATATTAAACTGGTTATTCAGCCAGACGCGGCCAAGTCCTTTAACCTCTACATCCGAATTCCTGGATGGAGCAAGGGAGCTGATATTCGCGTAAATGGGGAATTAATAGCTGATTTAGTGTCGGACAAAGGCTATGTATGCATTAGTCGAGAATGGCAGCAGGGGGATACCGTTGAAGTATCGATTCTAATGACCATTAAACAAATCCAAGCTCACCCAAATGTGGAGTCCAATCGTGGAAAGCTCGCACTAGAGCGGGGCCCAATTGTTTATTGTTTAGAGGCGACGGATCATGATGAGGATGTTACACAAATCTCACTCCCGCGCGGTACCGAGCTCCATGCGGTATATCAACCTGAATTGTTAGACGGAGTTCATGTCATTCGGGGACTAGGATATACCTTCAGCGATAAGGACAAGGCTCAAAGGCAGCAATGGAGTGCTCAGCTTTATAGCGAGGCGTTACCACCAGCATGGCAGGGCAAAGAAATCGATATTACGGCAGTTCCCTACTACGCTTGGGCCAATCGTGATGCTGGCAAAATGGTCGTTTGGATTAATGAGTCGCTGCAGGTTGCTCCGATTAGCAATGACTGATACACGTTAAATAAATAGTTTTCAAATAGATCACTTCTTCACTTTATGCTGTCTTGGTAAAGTGAAGAGTGATCCTTTTGTGGTTGGATTCGTACGTCCTTATATATAATTACTTTGTATTACAAATATATTTATTTGTAATGTTTATTATTGTGCGAATTAAGAGAGGTATAAACTTTATCAACTTAGTATGCGATTAGAACACAACTATAGCTAGGTGATATCAAAACCCTTAATAGACAAGAGTTAATAAGGGTTTTTCTCTGGTTTTTGCAATGTGTGTAAACAGTTTTTTTTGCTTGAAAAGGACGTTTTTGAATGAATTAACATTATTAATTACATTTAAATAATGTTATTAGTAACGTTAATTTATATGATTTATATTTACAAAATAACGTTGAGGTGATACGCTAATTAAGCGAGTAAAACGCTTACATAAAAAGGGAGGATGAATATTTTGAGAAAAAAGACTTTAATTATGATGGTAGTTGTTTTTAGTCTATTATTCGGTACTGCAACCGTCAGTGCGGGTCCAGAGTTCTTTATTACCTTAGGTTCAAACACGGAAAAAGGGGGACAATTGGGAACGAATCACTCCGGTAATCCTAAAGATTGGGATGCGCTGCATTCGCAATATAATGGCTCTATCGTTACATATCCAAGAATTGGAAATGCTTTGAATAGCAATATGACCTTCCTATGGACACGTGAGGAGGGGGACAATCAAGCATACAAAATGAAAACATCCTTTGATATTAATCGGGATACCGCTGTTCCTGTTGTTCTAGAGGTTGGTTTCGATCAAGTGTACAGCCATACACAAGTTGCTTGGCCGGGTGGTTATTGGGTATCGAATGACGTCTATTGGCAGAATCCACTTGATGCTTCCCCGAATGCTGCAGGAAGCTATACGTTAAACTCTGATGAGAAGAGCGTTATTGTCCCTGCGAATGTGAATAAGCTCTATATCCGGATTCGTGTGGCTGATACTGGAGCTGGGGGTTTCACACATATTACCAATGGAAGTATAAGCTTTACAGCTGTGGATTATTCAGACGAGGATGAGGCTAGTTCTCTACCCGAACGTAACGTAGTTACTGAAGGTGCTGACCCTACGGGAGTTGTAGATTCTACAAGCATTATACAAGCGGCGATGGATCAGGGAGGATCGATATATTTCCCTTCAGGTATATATAAAATATCTAAAACCTTAGTGATCACAAAGCCATATACGGAGCTTAGAGGTGGAAGAGGCAGCATCATAAAAGTTGCAGCTAATACTCCTGTGACAGCTATTAGCAATACCTTGTCTAAAGGAGTGTGGAACTTACATAACATTGTGATCAGAGATTTAACCATTCTGAATGACTTAAGTAACTCAGTACCTGGCGATAATCTACAATTCACACAAGGAATTTCATTCCAGGGAGTTAGAGATAGTCACATTGAAAATGTTGTTGTTAAAAACTTTCAACATGACAATATTTATATTGGATATAGCAAAAATATTGTAGTAGAAAGTGTTCAGACAGTCGGTGCTAGACATGGAATTACGGTTAATGGGCATTTTGATGGAGGACGTTATGGAGTTTGGAACGTTCAAATCAGCAACGCTCATACGACAGATACTTTTGATACGGGAATTGTTATCGGATTTTTCAGTCACTATGTAAGCGTATCTAATTCGATTATAGAAAACTCTTGGGCACATGGAATCGATATTTTTAACTCTTCACATATTGTTATTGACGGCAACACGATCAAGAATTGGAATGTACCCCATGGACCCAATAATGCACAAATCGGGCAAAGTGTCGGAGTATTCGTACACCCAGATTGGGGTATATCCACATTCATCCCGACCGAGGATGTTGTTATTACTGGGAATACGGTTATCTATGATAAACAACTTCCTGTAGGCATTACGCCAATAGGGATCGAGGTAACAGGAAATGTAGACACGGCATCAATTACTGGTAATCAGATAATTGGAGCATATCGCGGCTTTTATTTGCGTGAGCAGCCTTATGACATCTTCTATACCAATCGTCCAGATCAAAGGGTTGATGAGAATGCATCTATGGCGCCACGGAATGTTGTATTCAGCAGTAATGTGATCCGGGGACAAAAGAGCAGTGTGTTGAAGGTTGAATCAGCCATAGTGATGCCGGCACTGATTGCAAATAATATTTTTACGTCTAGTAGCACAGGTGCTGTTGAAATTAATGTTCCACTGAGCAGTAAGGTCGCCCTACAAGGTAATAGCTTCTATGGAGGGGGGCTAGATGAGATGAACCTTCCTACTGGAGTGAATTGGAATAATAATTTGATTTATGCGCCGCTTACACTGGAGCTTACAGCAGCACGAACAACAATTGTAAATCAATTATTGAGCTTTACGGCAACAGCTATCGGGGAAGCGGGGCGTACGTTAACCTATAGTGCAACGGGATTACCTCAAGGAGCGAGCTTGGATTCAGCTACAGGCGTGTTTACTTGGACGCCTACTGAAGGAGATCAAGGTCAAATATATCCGGTTATTTTCTTTGTATCGGATGGAACAAATACAGTATCGAAAACAGTGACAATCACGGTTAATAGCGATATTGCTCCTGTAGATGCAACAATAGCAGCAAGTATTACAGAGCCGACCAACAATGACGTCATTGTAACGATCAGCTATCCAACTGATGCAGCTACTAAAGAATACAAAGTAGGTACAAGTGGTGCTTGGACAGCATACACAGGACCGATCGCCATTTCTACCAATGATACGGTTTATACAAGAGGAACGAGTGCCTTAGGAAGTATGTCCAATATTACTAACCTTGTTGTAAGTAATATAGATAAGATAGCGCCTGTAAGTATCGCATCTGTAGGTCCTGATGCAACTATGGGTAGCAACGGAAAATATATTTCAGATGTAACGATAACTATAGCTGCAAGTGACGAGTTATCAGGCATAGTGAGAACAGAATACCGAATCAACAATGGACCATGGGCAATCTACACCGGCTCCATTCCTGCCTATGGTGATGGAATTTATACCTTTGAATATCGCAGTGTGGATCATGCCGGTAATGTAGAGACCATTAAGTCAATGGATTTTGAGGTTTCGAATAATAGACAGTCAACAGAACCAAGTACGGGTCCGATAACAACATCAACAGTAATCGTTGAACCAACGAGCACACCTAAATCAACGGGTGAACCGATTAAAGTTAAATCAGAAGTAACCTTCGATAAGACAACACATATAGCTACTTCCACCATTAATGCTGCGGATTGGGCTAAAGCTCAGCTAGAGGTAAAGTCTGATTCTACTGGGAAAACAACAATTCGTATTGAAGTAGATGCAGTTCCAGGTGCAAAAGAATATGTGCAGATACTGCCTTCCGAGGCGATCTCTAGCAACAATAAATCAGCTTCGATTGAAGTTGTAACCTCTTTAGCGTCGATGATTATTCCTAGTAATATGTTTCAAGAATTGCCATCAGGGGACGTTGGAATCCATATTTCTCGAGTGGATTCTAATACTCTAGATGATAAAACAAAGAAACAAGTTGGAGAATATCCTGTTTTTGAATTGAACATTCAAGCTGGAGGTAAAACCATACCTTGGAACAATCCCAATGCTCCGGTAACAGTGAGTGTACCTTATACACCGACTGCTAAGGAGCTTAAAAACCCTGAGCATATCGTCATTTGGTACATTGATGGCGAAGGGGAAATTCATGCAGTTCCAAACGGGAAATATGATCCTCTTACTGGGCATGTAAAATTTTCAACAACACACTTTAGTAAATATGCTATTTCTTATGTGGAAAAAACGTTTAATGATATCGTTACGGTAAACTGGGCAAAGAAACAAATCGAGCTGCTGGCGTCAAAAGGAATTGTTAATGGCGCTTCGGATAGTGAATTTATTCCGTTTCAAGCAGTTACTCGCGCTGATTTTCTAGTTCTGTTAGTGAGAACTCTTGAGCTGCAAGGAGCACTAGGTGATCCGTTTGCAGATGTGTCTGAGGACTCTTATTATAGTGAAGCACTGCGGATTGCCAGAAGCCTTGGTGTAGCAACTGGTGGTGGTGATAACCGCTTCGAGCCTCTAGCCCCGATAACAAGGGAAGATATTATGGTACTGACAGACCGAGCATTAAAGGCAGTGGGTAAACAACGGGCAACTGATTCAAGTGGAGATGTTCTAGGTGGGTTTAATGATACTGCGGACATTTCTGGATACGCGAAGGGTAGTGTTTCTGCTCTAATCCAAATGGGACTCATTCAAGGCACTGGTCAAGCTGTTCGTCCGAAGGAAACAGCTAACCGTGCGCAAACGGCAGTATTGATGTACAATCTCTATCAATATATCAAGTAGTGAAACGGTCATCATTATAAAAATCATCATAAAGTAATGAAGCTTGAACAAAATGCAGCCATCCTCCTATGAGGCTGGCTGCATTTCTGTGTAAAGCTGGAATAAGCAAAAGCTCATTATTGATTATTCGCTAATCGAATCACGTTCCATGAAAGCTTTGGCAGTCTAATAAGTAAACGACCATTCTTCAGCTCAGAAGTACCTCCTGAATGTGCTCCAGCTCTGTTATCCTTGACTAGGTGCTTCATGTCGATACATATTCCAACCCATGTACTTCCCGAACGCATCCTCGATGGAATCGGCAACTGTCGACATACTCGATGAGACGTGATGCTCAAAGCCACTATCACAAATATAACGAAGCAGCTTCTGAAACTTCGGCACCTGCACAACACCATACCCACCGAACGTCAGAAGTGGGTCGCGTGTGAATAGTCCCTCACCTGTATAAGCAGAGATACCACCGTTCAAATCATCCGTTGTAATGCCGCAGTAGGTGAAGGGGCTCGCTTTAATTCGCCCTTGTATCGTGCCGAGGGTATTTTCCCGGCCTACAGTAGCTGACAGAATTTCGTGGTAGTCCATACGAATTTCTTCGAAAACTTCCTTCGGTAGGTTACTGCAATGGAAAACAACACCTTTGTCTGGATCTTCCCCGTAATTATTGTTCCAGTCTAGCAGTGCGCTTGGTCTGCCTGATGCTTGCTGGAGTGCATACATACCGACAAGTCCTGTAATATCGACCTCACAAGCACTTGGAATCAGGCTGCTGCTTAGCATGCTCATGATTGTGCAAGGCACGACGCCAAAGTATTCCTCCATGGATGTCCAGCATTGTAAGGCCGTACCCGAAAGATCGTTATCGTTCATCCATTCCTCGACGACAACGCCGAGAGACGCCATTCGGACCAGATTATCCTTAGGAAACCCCTTTACATCAACATAAGCTGCGATTTCCTCTAGCTTACGTTTTACATCTGGATCATTTTCTTTGCGTTTGTTCGCTCGTCCGAATACTTCAGATAAATCCAGAGTCTCGATGGTAATACCCG
The DNA here is from genome assembly GCF_004295585.1 of Cohnella abietis. Classification (NCBI taxonomy): domain Bacteria; kingdom Bacillati; phylum Bacillota; class Bacilli; order Caryophanales; family Paenibacillaceae; genus Cohnella; species Cohnella abietis. Next base: position 1,690,589 of record NZ_AP019400.1, read on the forward strand.
AGCGCTCTAGAAGCTTCTCGCTGTAACGAACTGTATTGAAGGATGCTGGACGCGCGCCGATAGAACCAAGACGAGCATTGCGCAACGACTGGACCACACGACAGGTTCCTGCAAACCGACGCAGGTCAGCTCGAAAGCTCTCGCTATTAGGATCGACAGTATGTAGTGTGGTCAGAGTAAAAGGGATTCCGTACTGCTTTAGGTTGTTGCATACGGACATTTTGCCACAAAAGCTGTCGCGTCGGTCTTGGATGCCCATGTTGGTAATATTGTCATTAAAGGCATGGACGAGCACGGGGACGTTCAGGCCTGAGTAGCGAATACTGTTTGCGACAGCCTTCTCATCGCCGAAATTAGGAAGTGTAATAAGGATGCCATCAATTTGATCGCGGTTAGCTTTGAATAAATTTCCGCAGATTTTAGCGTCATCCAATGTCATGACTGCACCGTACTTGGTATCATTGATGTCCAGTATGACAGCATCAATGCCTTCCTCCTCCAGAATACGGAGAATTTCCACTCGCCCCGTTTCACACAGGTGACCTGGGAAGAACCCCCGGTTCCCTACAATTACACCAAGCTTTGTTCGTTTTATTTCTTTCCGTGCCATAGCTCGTATCCTCCAAAGGGAATTAATTCCCGGAATTTATAATGGTTCATTTATTTGAATATTGAATTATTGGTTTATTAGTCTGTTCTGTCCGTCATTTTGTCAATTTGTCTGCTGGTCCTGCCCATATCCCCGGCTTTTCTTCCCAGCTCCAGCCATTCAATTGCCTGCCGAGAGGGAGTCGCTCCCAGCCGGAACTAACTCTTGCTTGGATAGTCTCCCAAGGTTTGATACCGCTAGTTGCGCTTAGGTGCTCAACGCTAAAGGCACCGACCGCCACAGCTCCGTTCATCGTATCCTCAGGTCCCAGATTAAGGAGAAGACCATGAATGAAACCTGCGATTGTACAATCTCCGGCCCCAGTTGTGCCTGCTACTTGGGTCCGATAACAAGGCGCCCATAGCTCCCTATTGCTCCATTCGTCGTGCCATTCCGGTGTCAAATGGTTTGCGTGATCCAACAAAAGCTGCTGAGAAGTGCGCATATACAATCCCGATGCACCAAGCTTAAGCACAACCATGCCGCAGCCTAATGCGAGAAGACTATCGGCAAGCTCTTGAATCGTTTCCACAGATACCAAGTCGCAAAGCTCTTCGCCTGTGTGGGCTAATTGCTCATACAGCTCGCGATTAACCATCATTAGCATTTCTTCGAGGCTAGGCATGAAAACATCAACATAGGGAAGTGATTTCGTTAATATGCTGATCCAATCTGCTGACAAAGCGGCAGTTCCTTTTCCGGGCATCGCCATGTCAAGTGAGACGATCATTCCTTTTTCTTGAGCAGTACGAAGAATGCTGGACAGACGATCTCCACTGTCGGCATACATGCCCTTCATCAGTGGGGGATAGCCGAAATGGAAATGGCGGGCTCCATTACTCTGTTCCCAAGCAACATCAAGCTCTGAAAATGTATCATTTGTTCCAGGACAGTGTAGGAAAGTGCGATCTATTCCAGGAGGATTGACAACAAGAGTATAGGAGCTTGTTTCCCCAGTCGCTTGAATGATGCCCTCTGTAAGCACGGGATCAATACCTCTTAGCAAGTTAAGTGTCAAGCTTCCAAGGAAATCGTCACTTACCTTTCCATTGAGTCGAACATTCGTACCTAATTGATGCAGTGCGATACCCGTGTTGGACACAGAGCCGCCAGTACAGAATTGCGCCTCGCCTACTTCTATTAAGCTGCCTGGTGTTAATTGACTGCTACTAGGTTCACCTAAGCGGTGAAACCTCGGGATAATATCAACCGATATATGTCCACACACCAATACGTCCGTCGTTTCTGTTGATCGCTTATTGTTTGACATAGTTTCGCCAGTAAGCAACCGATTCCTGATGGTCTGGAATAATATTGAACTCCGTCGACCAAGCTTCACGGTGATAGATTTCAAATATGAGCTCTGCTTCTGTTGCACCGGATGCCTCGAGGGCTTCGATTACTTTATCCGCATGAATAATACCTATATCGTTGTAAGCTTTGGTGAATGGCCAATGCCTGCTTTGTCCAGCTTCCGTCTGCTGAAGATGAATAATAGGTGATTCACTGCCTAGCTCGCGGATCCAACGATACGGATCGCGATCGCTTGGATGTGGGGCATGACCTGGATCTAGACACAGCTTAAAAGGAAGACCTGCTCCATCGTTCAGTCTCGCGAGTAGCTCTCTCGTCTCTTCGACTGTGTTGGCGTACTCTCTAGGGATGGACATTGGCTCGAATATCATGCAAGTCATGCCGAGATCTCGACAAAACCAGCTAAGCTCTTGCCAATATTTAATGCCTTCAGCTGTTCTTTCTTCTCTACGAACAGGATCGTCATAGTCTGAGAAGGTTAGAATACCGGGGTGACCGCCAGTCATTTTGGCTCCCATCCGTGAGGAAATAACCGCAAACTTCTTGAACCAAGCAAGCCACGCATCTCGCTGTTTAGAATCTGGATGCATGAAGTGATTAACTCTAGTAAAAGAGCTTAGAAAGCTACTAGTTATAGACAGTCCGTATTTATCCGCATTCTCAATAATTTGCTCAGTCTGTTCCTCAACAATGTCGTCAGGCAAATAAACGTTAAGTAGATCGGCAACGAATTGAACATATTTGAGTCCCATTTCCTCGGCGACAATGCGAGTCCAAACCTTAGGCTCAGGATACTTGTTATTTGCAAATCCCATGTTAATTCCAAGCTTCAAATCAAGTGTCATAGTTGAATTTTCCCCCAGTAACTTCGATTACATTAACGTTAACATTAACGATAATGTAAATATAGAGTAGATTAGAATGTCTGTCAACGATTTCTGTTAGCGCGAAAGTTCTAATAGGAGCGAGTGTGTTTGCTGAACAAAATTCTCAAATAAGCACTCGGCTGTTGATCGACTTGTGCAGTGCGAAAATATCGAGCAACGGGGTTAGGGCAAGAGGTCCGGTATAGGCATGTTTGTTAAGAGATGTATGATTATTTCGAGCAACTGTGTTGGGAAGAGGCACGAATTGAGGTAGATGTACGATTATTTCGAGCAACTGGGTTTGGAGGAGGCACGGTAGAAGGTAGATGTACGATTATTTCGAGCAACTGTATTAGGAAGAGGCACGAATGGAGGTAGATGTACGATTATTTCGAGCAACTGTGTTGGGAAGAGGCACGATTGGCTGGAGATGTACGATTATTTCGAGCAACTGGGTTTGGAGGAGGCACGATTGAAGGTAGATGTACGATTATTTCGAGCAACTGTGTTGGGAAGAGGCACGAATGGAGGTAGATGTACGATTATTTCGAGTAATTGGTTTGTGGAAGGGCACGGTTTGGTTGTAAATATACGATTATTTCGAACTACGAGGTTGTGATAGGGCACGGTTGGTGGGGGAAATAGTGTTCGAACATACGAAAGTTCGCTAATGTTGCCATTTGCGGTCTGGCGGGTAAGATAAACTAGAATAAATGCCCCAAAAGCTTATCACTTTTGGAGCATCCATCCGCTGCTGAAAAAACGTGACTTATAGCAGAAGCGATTTTGTACTTTCACGGATAACGAGCCTAGTATCAACGACTTCGTGGTAGCGTACATCGGAATTTTGCTTATATATTCGTTTCAATAGAATTTCAAATGCTTTGCGGGAGGTTTTACCTTTGGAGTTGCTTACACTCGTTAGTGGAAAGGGAATGAACATCCGAGATTGAATGTTATCGAAACCGACAACGCTTATATTTTCCGGAACCTTGATATTATGCTTGTTCAGGATAAAAATAGATTCCCACGCCATCATATCGTTAAATGCGAATATGGCTGTGAACTCTAACTTCGACTTCAAGACTTCATTAAGCTCATTTCGAGAGCCACCAGAGATGTTAGATACCTCGCGGATAAGCTCAGACTTAACGGGGATTCCATATTCCATCATTGCCCGGGTATAACCTATCAACCGTTCACGCGCACTAGAAATCGAATGATGTGCATTAAGAAATAGGATGCTCTGATGACCGCGTTCCAACAGATGTATGGTGGCTAAGTAGCCGCCTTTTTCATCATCGCTCACGACATAGTCCATCGTATCGTTGTCCAAATGGCGCCCAAGTAGCACGAAAGGTGTTCCTGTGCGCTGAAGAATCTCCATATTATTGTCGCTACCTTGAGAAGGGCAAATGATGATGCCATCCACGTTCTTGGACAAAGCTGAGAATATCGCTTTTTTCTCAACCTCTTGATCCTCATAGGAGTTCAAGATGAATGTCGTATAATCCTGCGTCCTTGCTGCTCTCTCGATTTCCTTAACAGCAATAGAGAAGTGAGGATTCGATACATCAGCGACAATCACAGCGATTGTTTTAGTCATACCTGAACGCAGCGAACTGGCCAATGTGTTCCCGATATAGCCAAGCTCCTGCGCCTTTTCTTGGATCAGCTTAATAGTGGTCGCTGAGATATCCTCTTTATTCTTAAGCGCTCGGGAAACCGTGTTGACCGTAAAACCAGTCTGCTCAGCGATATCCTTTAATGTGGTAGCTTTGACGTTATGCCGCCCATTTTCCTCGCCCATTTCATCATTCCTTATCCCACGTTTCAGTTGTCAATATTATAGTTCTAAATATGCGTGACATAGAGCCTAATTGTCAATATTCGTGAGTACAGAGAAGACTATTGAGCAAGGAAGTGTGCTCGACAGTTACTGTAGAATTATATAATAGGTCAGTTCCTTCCCAGATGTAACAATGAACCAAAGCTCGCCTTAAGGTGGTCTTGAAAATAAAAATCTTTTTCTAATAAGGTACTTGAATTTTCCAGAGTATTTGTTTATATTGAAATGGTAACGCAACCATTTTGAATGGAGAACACAAATGGTAACCTTAAAAGATGTAGCAGAATTGGCAGGAGTTGCTCCGATCACGGTCTCGCGAGTAATTAATTATCCTCAATCCGTTAAAGAACGGACTCGCTTGAAAGTAGAGCGTGCGATCAAGCAATTAAATTACTCTCCTAACAATATTGCGCGAAGTCTGGTGACCAACCGTACGAATATTATTGGGGTACTGCTTTCCAATATAGCGAACCCTTACTTCTCAGAATTCATTCTCGGAGTAGAGACTAAAGCTAGGAAGCTTGGGAAGAGTATTATTATTTGCAATGCAATGGACTATGAGAGTGCGAAGAGTAATGTAAATCTATTATTGGAGCAACGAGTCGATGGTATGATCTTTACCTCGTTGGAGTTCGATTCCATTGCTCTCCAAGAGCAGCTTTTTAGAGAATTGGAAGAGATTAACGAGAATCGAAAGCATACCGTTCCAATTGTGCTCGTTGATCCTTTTCCTAGGCAGACGCTGCTTCCATCGATTCTGATCGATAACTATATGGCAGGATCTTTGGCGATGGAGCATCTCCACGAATTAGGACACGAAGTCATCGCCCATTTGAACTTGAATAGGGATGCGAATGTATGGATTGATCGTTTTAGGGCGTATAGAGATGCTCAGGCGAAAAAGGGGATTCAGCTTAACACGGGTCACATCGCCCTTATTGACAAGGAAGATGTCCGAGTGGCAGAAGAGGCCGCTTATTCCTTACTTCGGGCTGATCCGAGGCCAACAGCAATCTTTGCTGCTAATGATTTATTAGCTGTAGGAGCACTTCAAGCCGCTCATCGGATGAAAATCAAGATCCCCGAAGAGTTATCTATTATCGGTATAGACGGGAATGATATTGCTAAGCACAGCTATCCAAGAATGACGACGGTAGCTCATCCCCGTTACCAATTAGGAGAGTTGTCAGCGGAATTGCTGATCGATTTGATTAATGGGAAGGAAGATGTAGCGAGGCAAATGGTTAATTGCACACTTCAGGTAAATGAAAGCACAGGCCCCGTACTAATACAGCCGGAGGGAATTCATGAGTAGCAGGATAGATTGGCAAGCAAAATGGATATGGAGCTCGGGAGAACCGACAACTCTTATTGAAGGAAAGCATGAGATCGTTTATTTTCGGAGAAGCTTCACTGTAACGGATATTGAATCTGCCGAGCTTGTGTCGCATATATCCGCTGACAGTCGTTACCGGTTATATCTTAACGGCGTGTCAGCCAGCGTTGGTCCATCTAAGGGAGACCGGTTTACTCATTATTATGAGACTGTTGATTTGACGAAGCTATTGGTTGCTGGACTAAACACATTGGCGGTCAAGGTCGTACATTACACCCCTTATGAGCCATTCCGCTTAGGAGATGGAGGACCCGCGTCAGTATGGCGATCAAACAAGGGTGTTTTCTTATTCGAGGGTACTTTAGTGCAACAAAATGGTAACGCAACCATTTCTCTTTCAAGCAATGAAGAATGGGAATGTCTTGTTGATAATGCGATTAGCTTTGAAGCCGGTGAGCAGGAAACACTCTACGTTGGTGGAACGGAACGTGTGGACGGAGAGAAGCTGCCGTTCGGGTGGCAGAGGAATGAAGATGCCGCTACGGGATGGAAACCTTCAGTCGTTGTCTCGGATATTATGGATACGATGTTTGGACAATTAACTCCTTGGCCACTGATGCCAAGAACGATTCCTTCGATGTATGAACACAAGAGAGGATTTGTGGGTGTTAAGCGCATAAGCACGTCAAAAGCCGAGCCTGTGTTTCATCTGTTAAACAATCAAGTACAATCACAGTTTTGGGTAGTTGCACCCGGTGAAAAGTTTGTGGTTGAGCTTGACGCAGGGGAATTACTGACGGGTTACTTGACTCTGGACATATCTGGCGGAAAGGGCGCGAATATTGAAATCTTGTGCTCAGAGTGCTATGAGAAGGAGCCCGAATCGACGATCAGAAGGAACAAAGATATTCGTTATGATCCCGAAGGTCGTCAGCTCTTTGGAGAGAAAGACATCTATATTGCAGCAGGCGTAGGAAGCTTTGAACGGGGGATTATGGAATGTTACGAGCCTTTCGAGTTTCGTACCTTCCGATACGTCAAGCTCACGATTGAAGCAAGTGAGCAAGAGCTTCGACTGCACCGTTTTAACTTTCGGGAGACAGGTTATCCCCTTGAAGTCAAGGCATCGTTCCAATCCTCTGACGAAACATTCACACCCTTATGGGATATCAGTATCAACACCCTAAAAAGGTGCATGCATGAAACCTATGAAGATTGTCCCTACTACGAACAGCTTCAATATATTATGGATACCCGTCTACAGGCATTGTTTACATTCCAGCTAAGTGCGGATGACCGGCTTGCTAGAAAAGCCATTTTTGATTTTCATAGCTCACTTATGCCGAACGGTATGATTCAGAGTCGCTATCCATCTTTGTATCCACAAGTTATACCTGGCTTTTCCGTGTATTGGGTCATGATGGTTGCAGACCATTATCGCTATTTCGGAGACCTATCACTTGTTCGCAAATATTTACCAACTGTTGATGCGATCTTAGGCTGGTTCGATGCTAAAGTTAATGAGAATGGATTAGTTGGAAAATTGCCCGCGGAAGTATGGTCCTTCGTGGATTGGGTAGAAGAATGGCGTCATAGCCAAGGGGTGCCTAAAGCGAATGAAAGCGGTCCTCTAACTTTCTATAGTCTTATATATGCATCTGCCCTTCAGACAGCAGCGGATCTTAACTTACAGGTCGGGCGTCACTCAACAGCGGAAGAATACATATCACGCGCGGAAAATGTGAAGAGAGCAGTCCGGCAATATTGCTGGTCTGAGGATGAGCAAATGTTCGAGGATGGTCCAGGTACAGGATTATATTCTCAGCATGCACAAATCTGGGGAGTGCTTTCTGGAACGATTGAGGGAGTAGAAGCAAGCCAGCTAATGGATCGCATGCTGTCAAATCAACAATTGCCTGCTGTTTCATACGCCATGTCATTCTTCCTGTTTCGTTCTCTGGAGAAGACCGGGAGATATGAACGATCCTTTGAGCTATGGGATATTTGGAGAAAGCTCGCTGCGCTTGGGTTAACGACTTGGGTTGAGGATCCAGTATCGCAAAGAAGCGATTGCCATGGCTGGGGAGCGGTTCCTATTTATGAATTTACGAGTCAAATTCTCGGTGTACAGCCGGCTGAAAACGGTTACCAACGCATTCTCATTAAGCCGAATACAGGCAGCCTCTCTTGGGCAGAAGGTACGGTGGCAACACCTGTAGGTGAAGTTCAAGTCGCCTGGCGCAAAGAGGATAATGGAAATCTGAACCTTACGGTGTACAGTCCGAAAGGGATACCCGTGCGAATCGAGCTGCCGGATGGCAGCGTCCATGAATATGTTCATGGAGGAAATTGGAGTACAACATAACAGTAAGGTTTTTAATGTGCAAAGCATTGAAAATAAATGAATGAGATAAAGGGGAGTCATAAAAAATGAAAAAGATGGCTAAGTTTTGGGGAGTTTGGTCGATTTGTGTAGCATTAATTTTAATGTTAGCAGCGTGTGGTTCCGGCAATAAAGAATCGGGTACGAACGAATTACCGGATGCATCGAAAGCATCACCGTCTGGCGGTTCAACAGAGCAGGTAACGCTTAAATTTCTTTATATTTGGCCTGAGTACGAAGACAAGATGAACGAAACGATCAAAAACTTTGAAGCAGCGAATCCCAATATTAAAATCAAACCAGAAATCGTACCTTGGGATAAGGTCATCGAGGTTCTTCAAACCAAGGTTGCTTCTAAGCAAGAGCCTGATATTTCTTTCGGGTGGACACATTGGATGGCACCGTTCGTTAATGAGGTTGATGCAGCACTCCCATTAGATAAGTATCTGAACGAGGATGAGGCTTGGAAAAATTCGTTTGTCCGTAACGATCTGCTAGCAACAAGTATTGTAAGTCCAGAGAAGCCGTATATTTCCAACATTCCGTTTAAGCTCTCGTTCCAAGTCGTCATCTATAACAAAAAGATTTTCCAAGATAATCAGCTGCAAATTCCGCAAACGTTGGAGCAATTCGAATCGGTCATGTCAGCTCTATCCTCGAAAAATATCATTCCTCTTGCTGCCAGCGGTAAAGATGGAGGCCTAAGTATTCTTAAAGATTCATTGGCAGGTATGAACTTCTTACGCAATGGAACAGCGACCGGGGATTGGTTAAAGGGCGAGGAAAGCTATTCATCCCCCGAATATATTCAAGCGATGGAGCTTACGAAAAAATGGTTTAATCAGGGTTACTTTGGTAAGGATTCGTTCGCAGTTGGTGGAGACGAGGTTTCAAATCTATTGCTCAGCAAAAAAGCAGCTATGGTATTAGGAAACAACAATCAGATCTCAGCACTTCAGCCTCAAATCGACGATGAGCTCGGAGCCTTCTTGTTCCCTGCACAAGAAGGCATGAAAGCTCAAGCCCCACTTACTGCTGATGGTTTTTTCGTACTGAAGGCGAGTAAGTACCCAGAGGAATCGGTTACTTTCTTGAAATATTTGACGAGCAAGGAAAACCAGAAGCTTTGGGCGGAATCAACGCAAGCGATGCCAGTCTTGAAGGAACTGAAGACTGGGAACGAGACGCTTGATACGCTTATCGATCAAGTTGCATCTAGCGCATCAGATTATCCTAAGCAGCAGCTAAGCTACAATCCTGGTGAACTAGCTAAGCTATTACAGGCAAGCTTCGCTGAGTATTTGCTCAAGAGTGACGCAAAGGCGGAAAAGATTGCAGAGAAGATGGAGAAGGATCATCGCAACGCCATAAATTCAGCTAAACAATAGTTTTATATTTCCAAACGGTTAATGACTGGCAAGCTTGTACATGTTGCCAGTCTCACGTTTGTGACGAGGAGAACCACATGACAGAACGAAAAACACTGCTGGCCTACTTATTTTTATTACCGGCTCTGCTTTTATTCGCGGCTTTCTTTCTCTATCCGGTATCCACCAGCATCGTACGAAGCTTTACTGATTGGAACGGGTTCAATTCAGCGTTCAAATGGGTGGGGTGGAGAAATTACGAAACGGTATGGAGCGATACACACTTCTGGGAAGCGACTGGACGAACGCTTAAATTCGCTTTTATTACAACAATTGCCCAGACGGTTCTTGGATTTTTAATCGCCTACTTTATTTATTCGCTCGTGTCAGAACGTTGGAAAAAATTGCTGCGAATAGCCATTTATACACCGGTAATCTTGCCAGGAGCGGTTGTATCTCTGCTCTGGGTTAATATGCTTTCACCGAACTTCGGTATGGTAAACCAATGGTTAAACAAGCTAGGACTCGGGTCCTTTGCTAGAGGCTGGCTTGGAGATACCGGTACAGCAATGAATATGGTCATGGCGGTTAATACGTGGAAATTTATTGGTATGACGGTTACGTTCTACATCGTAGCGATGTTGACTATCCCTAAGGAAGTCATAGAAAGCGCAAAAATCGATGGTGCTGGAAAAGGCAGGATGATGTGGAACATCTTTCGCCCTTTATTGACGGGTATAACGGAAGTGAATTTCATTTTGTCGTTAATCGGCGGTCTTAAGGCGTTCGATCTCATCTATATGATGACGGGGGGCGGACCAGGCGACAGCACGACAGTGCTTGGAATTATGGTTTATCGGAGGGCATTCCTGTCCTTCAAATTCGGTGAAGCTATTACCATGGGAATTCTATTATTCATCATTATCCTTGTGCTGACGTTGATTAGTAGAAAACTTATGGCGAATCGAGAGGGATGAAGATGCTCAGAAACAGACTAGCACGATGGAGCAACTATGTGTTGTTGTCGCTTATTACTTTAATTATCCTTTACCCTATGATATATATGATTTTGAATTCATTAAGATCGACTAAAGAAATCATGTTATTTCCTACGCAGCTATGGCCTTCTGGGAAGTTTCAATGGACGAATTACGCAGATGCATTCCAAATTGGCAAAGTGTCGGTTTACTTTCTGAACAGTGTAACAGTTACAGGTGCGACACTGTTTTTCCAATTAATCGTCGTAACGCTTGCCGCGTATTCGCTCGGTAAATGGAAGCCGCCTGGTTATCGGATCCTGTTCTTTTTATTTTTAGCTACGCTGATGATAACCTCTGAGATGACAACAATTCCTGTATTCCTGATGCTTCGCCAATTTGATCTCCTAAATACGCATCAGGGTTTAATCCTGGCATATATAGGCGGAGGAATTGGAATGGCCATTTATTTGATTAAGAATTTTGTTGATACACTGCCGAAGGAGATGGAAGAGGCAGCTAAAATAGATGGGGCTGGTTTGCTACGTATTTTCTGGTCCATTGATCTTCCATTAATTGTTCCTGTGCTCGCAGTTGTCTCAATTATGAGCTTCGTTGGTGTTTGGAGCGAGTTTTTCTGGGCGTTGATCACGATATCAGAAGATAAGTTAAAAACATTGCCTCTTGGATTACTTAACTTTCAATCTCAGTACAATACCAATTATGGTGTTTTGTTAGCTGGTTTAACAATTGTCACGCTTCCATCTATGCTAGTCTATTTGCTGTTCTCCCGTTATTTTATCGAAGGGATGACTGCTGGCTCTATTAAAGGATAGCCTATCTGACATTTTTCAGGGAGCTGTCTATCGATTATAGTTTTTGCGGGGATGTATCTCCTTCCGGTTGTTGCTCCACCCCGTATAGTGAAGATAAGCTTTGTAGTCATTTCCGAATACTTTACGGGGACCCCGGGTTGAAATCGTGAAATCTGAATGGGTAAACTCGTAACAAGGAGATTTCACGATTTCAAAGGCAAGCGCTTCGCTCCTACAGGAGATACTTCCCCTCTTTTTCTAATCGAGTAGGACCAGAAAAATGCAAAAATAAACCTCTCTTTGGTCAAATGGGTGTGTTGAGCAACCATTTACGAGATGAGGTTTCTTTGTGCATTCAATATAGGCACAGGAATAACCTCCTGCGCCATCACCTTTTCGTTTGAACGTCATTCTTACTCAAAGTGAACTATTACATAAGTGATCTTAAAATTCACTTATGGGACAGCCTCTTCGTATACACAATTTATTGATGTTCAAGCTTTACTCTTGTAGACTGTTCACATGTTTAACATGAAATTCTAGAATCGGGTGAGGTAGCAGATATGATGAGCAGAAGTATTTCATCCAAAAAGCTTATTGTACTTATTATGATGATATTTACGGTTCCGTTTACTGGGTTTTTGTTGGTTTACAACTTTTACACCGTGAACATGCTGAATAACAGAATAGCGGAGACGAACCAGAGCCGTGTGGAGTTTAACCGTTTCTACCTAGAGGAGAATTTGCATAATGTCGAGAACTTCATGGCTAATCTCGTAGCTAATGATCGTAGCTATGGACGTCTGCGCTATGAGCTGACACCGCTTGATGCACACCTTAATACATTCAGTATTTTGGAAAAATTCAAGGATTTTCTCCCTACCCAGAAGACTGCGGCTGCTTTGTTTATCTACACCCCCAAAAATGAGCTATACCGAAAAGTGTTCCAAGGAGACATTAGCTCCGATGAACGTGAAGAGGTTGATCATTATCTGAGGAAGCTTGTTATCACCGAGACAGATCTGGGGCAGCGGGGATGGTTTACTCAACAGGTGGGCGCCAAAAACTATCTTTTCCGCATTCTCGGCGGCAACGGCGTGTTCACTATCTTCATGCTTGACCTGAGCCAAGCGACGACACCGGGCAATAGCTCTAAACAGGATAGTTCCAATGATATTTTCCTATATTCAACTACGCAGGGGGAAGCATTGACGTCCAAGAAGGTCGTTGGGGATGCTGGCATTGTTCTTAAAGGTAACAGCGATGCGTACTACATTTCTGGCAAGGCTGAGCGATATTTTATCGTACAGAGCTATAGTGAAAATGCGGGAATTAATCTCGTCTACGCCATGCGCTATCATAATTTTCTGGGTGCAATGAATCCACTGAGTCTCTCGTTGCTCATTGCTTCAATTGTGTTTATTATCCTGCTTTTTGTATGCTTCCGGTTACTGAAGCGCAATTTTTTTACACCGCTTAGTGAGCTCGTAAGCACTATTGAGCGTATTCGTAACGGCAATATCGAGGCAAAAATAAGCCCAGTAGGACGAATAGAGGAATTTGAGCAGGTAAGTGAGGCATTTAATGCCATGATGGACCAGATTAAGCGGCTCAAGATCGTTGCGTACGAGCAGAAGCTGGAGGCTCATCGAGCTAAGCTGGAGTATTTGCAAATTCAGATCCGTCCCCATTTTTTCCTCAATATTTTGAAAAACCTGTATGGACTGGCGGAGGCGGAAAGCTATAAGCGAATACAGAAAATGATACTCGTACTCTCGGATTACCTGCGCTTTATGATTCAGGAGCACGCCGTGACTATTCCGTTATCAGTTGAATTGCGCAATGTCGAAACGTATGTACTGCTACAGCAGATGAGCTTATCTGTGCCCATTAACTGCACAATCGATGTCGATACGGCCTTAAATGAGCTGCAGATTCCCCCGCTGACCATTCTTACCTTTGTAGAGAATGCGGTGAAGCATGCGACCGTACCGCATACGACGCTTAAGATTCATATTAAAGTCAGGCTGCTGCAAAATGAGGATGGAGAGTATATCAACATTACCATTCTGGATAACGGACCAGGCTTTTCAGATGAAGCACTAAGCTGGCTCAACGGGGGCAGCGATATTCAAACCGCCGCACAGCACGTGGGCATTGCCAATGTCCGCCGCAGGTTTGCACTTATCTATGAGAACAAAAAAATGTTTTACTTTGACCGTTCCAACGGTTCATGTGTGGAGATCTTTATACCGTACCGGAATGATATAGTAGGGACGGAGCAGCTTAGATGAAGCAAACAAAGGAGATGAAGGATATGGTCGTGCTTGTGGTGGATGACCAGACCAGTGTCGTTAGTGGCATTATCTTTGGGGTGAACTGGAAGGAAATCGGCGTTCGCGAAGTATTGAAGGCGTATAATGCGTTCGAGGCTAAGGAAATTATTATGAGGGAAACGGTGGATATTCTTCTCTGCGATATTGAGATGCCAGTGGAAAGCGGACTTGATCTGTTTCGTTGGATTAAGGATCAGCAGAAGACGATGGAGTGCATTTTCCTTACAGCGCATGCGGATTTTATTTATATGAAGCAAGCTATGCAATTGGGCGGGTTTGATTATATTTTGCAGCCGGCGCGATATAAGGATATTGAAAACGCGATTGAGCGTGCAGCACATAAAATTCAGGCCAATCAGGAAAGCCAGAAATATTATGACTATGGCAAAATGCTCTATCACGAAAAAGCACGGTTAGTTGATGCGCTGCTGCGTGGTTGGTTTACGGACAGGGAGATTCGGACTGAAACTCTGCTAGACGATTCCGCCAAGCTTGGCATTACCATAAGTGCTGACGGCAAGCTTCATCTCGTGCTGCTGAGCGTTAACAGGAGGGTATCCGAAGCGGATGATCTAGATGAACTGCTGCGAACGAAGGCTGCAGAGCTTTTTGCTCGCTATGGGCAGAAGATTCTTATTACACAGCTATCCAAAAAAGACTATGGGCTTGTCATCTATTCCGACACTCGATTCACAATGGACGAGCAAGGCCTAATGCGCCAGCTAGAGCTACTTATGGATGCCTGCCGCCAATACAATGGGTCCGATATCGCATGCTACGCAGCGAGTGTCACTTCCCATTCGCAGATTTCTGTGTGTGCCATGCAGCTTGAAGTGATGCGCAAAAATAATGTTTCCCTAACGAGCAAGGTGTTTATTGCCGGTTACGAAGGACATCACGATATAGAGAGTGTCGACATACCGAATATGAAAATCTGGGGAAGCCTACTGCTCAATGGAGGGGCATCAGCCGTTTGCGAGCAGGCTATTGCTTTTTTGGACGAGCTGTCTGCATCAGGTCAGCTCACAGCGCAGCTGCTCAGGCGCTTCTATCAGGAATTTATACAGATGCTCTACATGGTTCTTGAGCAGATGGATCGCTCCGTCAAGGAGATTTTTCCGGATGATGAGCTACTGGATATCGCGCTGACTCCCTATACGAGCATCGACGAAATGCACAAGTTCCTTCATTATATTGAAGATTATTTTGAAACGATGCCCTCGGGCGGCCAGAAAAACAAAAATCAGATCGAGCAGATCATTCAGTATATTCGTTCTAATCTGGACAAGGACATACGCCGCACCGATATTGCCGAGGCGGTATTTCTGAATCCTAGCTACATTTCCCGATTGTTCCGTCAGGAGACCGGGATGTCGCTAATGGAGTTTATTACGGAGGAAAAAATGAAGATGGCGCAGGCACTGCTAAAAACGACAGAATTGCCTATCAGCATGATCGCTATGAAAATGGGTTACGCTAATTTCTCTCATTTTTCCCAAGTGTACAAAAAACTCATCGGAGTGAGCCCTACGGAGGACAGAAAACGGTAAAGTAACAAATGGAATAGGATTAAGTTACTTATTGAACAATGTGTCCGAAATTCGGATAACAGATGTCATAAAGGGAACAAAACAGGGTATTAAAACAGCAGATGATGAAAGGGCTGTCCGCCATAATGAAAGGGAGGCAAATTACAAAACAGAAAGAGGGTCATCAGTATGAAAGCGCTTAAGAAATCGGTTTCAATGCTCCTAACTGCTGTGCTTACGGTAGTACTATTGGCGGCATGCAGCAACAATTCGTCTAACGAGTCAGCGCCTTCCAAGGAGCCACAGAGCTCAGCTACCGGACAGTCTGCTACAAATGCCGATGAGTACACGGTAAAAATCGTATTTGTTGGACCAGCAACAAGTGAAGCTATTAAAGAAGTGGCAGCAGCAGCGTCTGCTATTACGAAAGAAAAGTTCAATACGAATATTGAACTCGTTCGTCTGGATTATGGTTCCTTCCAGCAGGGAGTTAACCTAATGTTCTCCGGCAATGAGCAATTTGATCTGATGCCTAACTTTGCATTCAACACGGCAACCGCTGCTAACAGCGGCCAAATCCTAGACTTGGACGACCTGCTTGCCAAAAAAGGTAAAGACCTGTTGGAGCAGATCAGTGACGAAGACTGGCGTGCAATGACCGTTGGCGGCAAAATTTACGCTGTGCCTAACAATAAAGAAAAAGCACAGGGCTATGGTATCGCTATGGCTACTGAAATGTTGGAAGGCATTGGCTATGATGCATCGACAATCAAATCACAAGATGATCTTGAAGAGCTCTTTAAAGCCATTAAGGCTAAGTATCCAACTGTTCATCCACTCGTTTCGGACAATGGCCTAATGGGTCAAATGCCCGTGACCAAGGATGACTTGGGATATGATTTCGGAGTTCTAGAGAATGGATTAGATGCGTCCAATACAACTGTAGTTAACTGGTTTGCGAGCGAAACCTACAAAAAGCAAGTAGAGCTCCGCTACAAGTGGGCGAAGCAAGGACTCATTATGCCTGACGCTTCTACTAACACTGAAAGTGCTGGCAGCCTAATCGGCGCTGGCAAAGGTTTTTCTGCCTTTACGAACACGAAGCCAGGTATAGAGGCAGAATGGCAGCGTAAGGCGGGTAAGCCAATGACAGTTGTTGAATTAGTTAAGCCATTCTCGACAACCTCCGGCGTTTCCAACCAGTGGTATATCTCTTATACGAGTAAAAAGCCTGAACGTGCGATGGAAGTGCTCAATGAAATGTACATCAACCCTGAGCTAGCTGACATTTTGGTTAATGGAATTGAAGGCAAGCACTACGTTAAAGACACTACTGCTGGAGTTCTGTCCTACCCAGAGGGAGTGGATGCATCTAATACATCCTACTCTAGCGTTGCATGGGCTTGGCTGAACGAGCTGATCACTACCCCATGGGAAGCTGATGGAGCGAGTATTTGGAAAGATACAATCGCGTTTAATGAATCTGCGTCCCCCTCTGTAGCTAAGGGCTTTATGTGGAACAATTCTAATGTCCTTAATGAGATTACAGCTAGCAACAACGTCATCGCTAAATTCGCTAATGCGATAGAAAGCGGCATGCTTGATCCGGCAACGACGCTTCCTAAGTTTGTTCAGGAGTTAAATGATGCGGGCGTGCAAAAAATCGTTGATGAAAAACAGCTGCAGCTTAACAAATGGTTAGAAGAAAACAAGTAAGCTTTGTGAGCTTGCTGCAATATACGGTAAATAAAGCAGACAAAGAGGGCGAGCTAATCGCTCTCTTTGTTCCTTGCAACACCTGCCCACATGAGGAGGGAGCTTATGATACAAGCGTTTAGAAGATCACAGAACCGCTGGCTGCAGTTTTTTCCACTCTATCTCATGCTATTACCGGGAGCCCTCTACATTATTATCAACAACTATATTCCCATGGCGGGTATCATAGTTGCTTTTAAGAAGTTCAACTTTCGAGAAGGCATATGGGGTAGTCCATTCTCTGGGTTATCCAACTTTAAGTATCTATTTAACACGAATTCTGCTTGGACGATTACCCGCAATACAATCGGTTACAATGTGGTCTTTATCGTGCTTGGCACAATTATGGCTATCGCTGTGGCTATACTCCTGAACGAAATTCGTAAAGAGTGGTTTAAGAAAACCTACCAGACCCTTATTTTGCTACCCTTCCTCATCTCAATCGTGGTCGTTAGCTATCTGGTCTACGCATTTCTCAGCACAGAATCTGGATTTATTAACAACAGCATCTTAGAGCCGCTCGGCCTTGATCGGAAGTCCTGGTACTCCGACCCGACGTACTGGCCCATTATTCTGACTGTCGTCAATATCTGGAAATATTTTGGGTATAACTGCATTATATACTTCGCAACACTAGTAGGCTTCGATAGGTCGCATTATGAGGCTGCCGTAATCGATGGAGCTAATCGGTGGCAGCAAATTCGTTTTATTACGATTCCAAGCCTGACTCCTACTATTAGTATTCTTACGCTCATGGCAGTTGGTCGGATTTTCTACACAGATTTTGGTCTCTTCTATCAAGTACCAATGAATAGTGGCCCGCTTATGGATGTGACCAACACCATTGATACTTATGTGTATAGGGGCTTGATTGAGCTTAACAACATCGGTATGGCTGCTGCGGCGGGGCTCTATCAATCGTTAATGGGCTTTCTTCTGGTCGTAATAGTGAATGCAATTGTGAAAAAAGTTAGCGAAGATAGCGCGCTATATTAAGAAGGGGGGAGAGGCACAATGGTTGAATCCAACAAGTCCTTTCAGGTGGTAGCGCATACCATTATGGCGCTTCTTTCGTTGTTTTGTTTGCTTCCTTTCGTGTTGCTCATCGTGTCTTCTATTACGAATGAAGCGATGCTCATCCGCGATGGCTATTCCTTTTTCCCCAGGAGCATTGATTTTTCTGCCTACAAATATTTGTTGTTTGATTCGGGGAATGTACTCCGGGGATATGGGATTTCAATTTTGGTCGCTATTGTGGGAACCCTCGTAAGCCTTGTTCTTACGACACTGTTTGCTTACCCATTAGCACGTAAGAATTTGCCTGGCAAAGGACCAATTGCCTTTTTCTTGTTTTTTACTATGCTGTTTAACGGTGGGCTTGTACCTAGCTATATCATGTGGACGCAAACCTTCGGCATTAAGAATACGATTTGGGCACTTATCGTGCCTAATCTTCTGATGGCTGCATTCAATGTCATTCTCATGCGGACTTATTTTACAACGAATGTACCCGAGGCGGTAATTGAGGCTGCGAAGATTGATGGAGCGGGAGAATTCCGTACTCTGTTAAACGTTGTCCTGCCGATGTCTTTACCCGTCATCTCTACACTGGCATTGCTTGTCGGTCTTGGATACTGGAATGACTGGCTCAACGGCTTGTATTACATTAACAAAGACAATCTCTATAGCATTCAGGTGCTACTTAATAAAATGCTATTGGATACACAGTTTCTGAAAAGCACTGCAGCCGCGGGGATGAGCATAGACACAAGTAAGATCCCTTCGATCAGCATCCGTATGGCAGTGGCGGTTATGGGCACGCTGCCGATTATTATTGCTTATCCATTTTTCCAGCGCTTCTTTATTAAAGGTATTTCCATTGGTGCTGTTAAAGGGTAAGTGAATTGCAGTTATGTATATCCTCAGTGATAGAAAAGGAGATCGCTTATTATGTTTGAAAAGACGAAACGCGAGCTTGTCAAAGGATTTCTACGAGCAGATGGGAAGAAAGTCGTTAACGGAGCGGGCGAAGAGATTGTTCTTACCGGCTGGGGATTAGGTAATTGGCTGCTGAGTGAGGGGTATATGTGGCTGTCCTATACAGGCCGCTTTGATCGTCCTCGTCGGATGGAAGAGATCATTCGAGAGCTAGCTGGCAGTGAATACGCACAATCGTTCTGGACTCGCTTCCGCGAAAATTATGTGACTCGCGAAGATGTTAAACGTATGGCGGAGCTGGGCTACAACTCATTGCGCATCCCAATTGGCTGGAGAGTTCTAATGGAAGATGAGCCGGGCATTGCTTGGAAAGAGGAGGGCTTTGCCCTTATTGACCGGTGCTTGGACTGGTGCGAGGAGTTTGGTTTATACGCATTTCTAGACATACATGGGGCACCGGGTGGGCAGACGGGCTCCAACATAGACGATTCAGTTGATGATTTCCCACGTTTGTTTACTGATGAGGACAGCTGGAATAAATGTATTGAGTTATGGAAGGAAATCGCTCGTCGTTATCGTGATCGCTGGATTGTAGGCGGGTATGATTTGCTTAATGAACCTTTACGACCCGGCCTATGGGAAGACAAGCACCAATCCTATCTCGTACAGCGACTTGTCGCGTTCTATGAGGAAGTCATCCCTCAAATCCGTGCGATAGATCCTCACCATATGCTTAGTGTGGAGGGTCATCACTGGGCAACTGACATGTCGGTGTTCTATAAAAAATATGATGATAACATGGTCATCCACTTCCATCGTTATGCCTGTATGCCTAGCGTGGAGTCCCTTCGTGAATATTTGGAGGTGTCCGAGCGCTTAGACCAGCCGTTATGGCTAGGTGAAACGGGAGAGAGTATTCCCGAGTGGTATGCAGCATTATATCCACTAGCTGTCTCGCTGGACATTGGGTATAATCTATGGCCTTGGAAGAAGATGGAGTGCACCAATTCCCCGTATTCGATCAACAAGCCCGAAGGGTGGGATGAGTTCCTTGCTTACTCCCAAGGGGGACCGCGACCAGGATATGTACGGGTGCAGCAAATATTGGATCAGTTCCTAGAAAACATCAAGGTGGAAAATAGCGTGGCTCATCCGGTCGTAACCTATGCGACATTCCGTCAGCCGGGCTGCCGTGTGCGGGGTACGGATTTTGATGAGTTTCCAGGTAAGGGCATATCCTTCAGTGGTTTACGCCAGGAAGGTAATATCTATGCCTACCGCACACAAACGGGAATGCGCATAAACCCGATCTCCGATACGCCGGCCAAGAAAAAGTTTGTGTTCGACAGCGGTTGGGATTTACTCGCGTTGGAGCTGGAAGCGTGCGAGTTTGCTTCTTACACCTTCAGTGCCATCGTCGAGGGCTGTACTGTTGGGTTGGAACTCATATGTCGCGCGGATGCACAGATTTCTGTCCAGCAGGATGGGCGTGAGGTAATTGTGACAGACGTATCTGCCGGAGAAAATGTCTCCAAAGCCGTCATTGCAGCTCTTCAACCAGCAGATGAATCAGTGGTTAGAGTGAGCGTCCTGCGCGGCAGAATAGATCTGCATGCTGTTTGTCTTGACGTTTAACTTACAGCGTTTCTTATGTAGATATAGCGGTGCTGTCTCAAGGGTATTTCCTTCTGAGACAGCACCGTTTTTGTACGTCCAGTGTGGGGAGGGAATTTAGTCGGCGCCTCCGCCTAACTCTGCCCCAAACCGCTCCCAATGGTGATAATTAGTCGGCCCCTCCGCGCAACTCTGCTCCAAACCGTGCCCAGTGGCGGAAATTAGTCGGTGTCTCCCATTGTGGTTTTCGCCGAACCGAATTTTTGGGTCGCTTGCCCTGCGATGTGGCCAAACACATAAGCGAGAAACGAGTGATCTAAGTCGCGCCATTTGCGAGAGAGCTGCGCCGTACTAATGGAGGAGAGACCAACTGTCTTTTGAAGCTTCCTGTTTGTATTCAAAAGCAAGCTAAGACTGGCGTAAGATGGGGTTTGCATCAATTGGGCAAACACGAATAGTTGTAAGGCAACAAATGTATGAAACTTTTTGACGTAACGATCTAATCCGCGACTTTGAATGGAAGCCAATAAAAAATTGTGGTTTAACGGGGAAAGGTATTCCGTTATGACCGATTTTGTAGTATTCTTGTCCATGCGGAAGTTCCTTTAATTAGGATTTGGACAGGACACCCTCTCCCCTAATTATAGGAGCTTTTTTATTGTCTGATTAAATAAAATCATACAAATTTAGCACATTTTACTTCGTGGAAGTAACCTTGACAACCTGCTGAAAATTTAATGCAATGCTACTGGGTGTCTCCGCGTAACTCTGCTCCAAACCGCGCCCAGTGGCGGAAATTAGTCGGCGCCTCCGCGTAACTCGGCTCTAGACCGCGCGTACTGGTGAAAATTAGTCGGTGTCTCCGCGTAACTTAGCCCCAGACCGCACCCACTGGTGAGTATTAGTCGGTCCCTCCGCGTAACTCTGCTCCAAACCGCGCCCAGTGGCGGAAATTAGTCGGCGCCTCCGCGTAACTCTGCCCCAGACCTCGCGTACTGGTGAAAATTAGTCGGCACCTCCGCGCAACTCTGCTCCAAACCGTGCCCAGTGGCGGAAATTAGTCGGCGCCTCCGCGTAACTCTGCCCAGACCGCGCCCACTGGCGAAAATTAGTCGGCGCCTCCGCGTAACTCTGCCCAGACCGCGCCCACTGGCGAAAATTAGTCGGCGCCTCCGCGTAACTCTGCCCAGACCGCGCCCACTGGCGAAAATTAGTCGGCACCTCCGCATAACTCGGCCCCGTATCGCACCCACTGGTGAAAATTAGTCGGCACCTCCGCGTAATTCAGCCCCAGACCGCGTCCAATGGTGAAAATTAGTCGGCACCTTCGCGTAACTCAGCCCCAAACCGCGCCCACTGGTGAGTATTAGTCTGCCCCTCCGCGTAACTCGGCCCCGTATCGCACCCAATGGTGAAAATTAGTCGGCACCTCCGCGTAACTCTGCCCCAGACCGCGTCCACTAGCGCTAATTAGTCGGAGCTCCCGCACAACTCGCGGCTAGTTGTTTATCATTTTTTCGTATCGAGTGTGTAAATTTGTCCGATTAATAGTGACAGCGCCGCGCAAAACGTTGTAGCATAAAATGAACGAGTGCAATGGGGGGATAGAAGTTGAATCGATTACTGTCGCAATCTGTGAACTTCCAGACGTTAGCCCCTTATGTTCGATATATTCAGGAAATTTCTGACGACGATGATTACCGAGTTCCTCCCCGAGTTATATATGATCATGAAATTATCTATGTGCTGAAGGGTCAATGCGAGTATACGATTGAAGGACAGCCTTATCTGCTTCAAGCAGGGGACATCCATCTGATGCTTCCCCATGTCCGGCATTCCTGCCGAGTTCCTGCTCAACAAGTCTTTCACTATTTTGCGGTGCATTTCGACCCGATCTATATGGGAGAAGAACTGGACTTTTCCGCTGATGACGTCTATCTTCAGCATGATTATCAGCGATTGGATCGAATTCCGGATAGAGAGGACTTGTCAGAACGACCGAAAACCGAGTGGGGAGAAGTTAGCTTTCCTTATGTTATGAGTGCTAGGAATCCGAAGGCGTATGCCGCTTTATTTCGCAGAATGTTGAAAACGTTTGCTGATAAGCGTTACGGTTATCAGCTTGCTCTGCGTTCATGTCTCTTGGAAGTTCTATCGTTGATGGTAAGTGATCTTGCTATGGAAAAAGAGGAGGAAAGGGCAGCTCCAATACGATCAGAGATCGCTCAGGTTATTAATGAAATGGAGCTTCATTACTCTAAGCCGCTTCATCTCGAAGGGCTGGCAGAATTAGTTTTCTTGGCACCCAACTACTTGCGGAATTTATTCAAGCAAGAGACGGGACGCACTCCCGTTGAATATTTAACTCATATACGTTTAGGTAAGGCCAAGGAAATGCTGCTCACGGAGCCTTATACGATTGGTGAGATTGCGGAGAAAATCGGCTATCCGGATATTCATCATTTTAGCAAATTGTTCAAAAAATTCGAAGGCTTATCTCCCAAGCACTATAGGGAAACCTTGCAAAGATACTCCCCTAATTCCAAGTGAAATTGACAAATTAGGCAAGTATCTTCTTCATTATAGGTAAGTATCTTCTACATTAGATTCACGCATCTCTTTCATTAAATACAATATCTTCTTCATCAGGTACACATCTTTCTACATCTGCTACAAATACGCGTGACTCTTCCAACCGTATGATATCACTTAGATAGTGATCATCTAACTTAGAGGAGAAATGCACGAATGAATGATTCTATAAAGCGTCCTTATGAGATTGCCGTTTATTATTTTCCCAATTATCATGTAGATCCTCGTAACGAGAAGTGGCATGGAGCAGGCTGGACGGAGTGGGAGCTAGTGAAGCAAGCCCGTCCACGTTTTCCAGGACATCAGCAGCCCAAAGTACCTCTGTGGGGTTACCTGGATGAGTCCAAGCCCGAAACAGCGGAGAAACAAATTGCAACCGCAGCGGATCACGGGATAGATGCATTTATCTATGATTGGTACTGGTATGAAGATGGTGCTTATTTGAATGGCGCTTTGGATAAAGGTTACATGCATGCGGCTAACCGAGATAGATTAAAGTTCGCTTTGATGTGGGCTAATCATGACTGGCTTAATATTCACCCTTACAAAAGAAGCACAGACCCAACCGTTCTAGCACCGGGCACCGTTAATCATGATACCTTTGAAACGGCAACAGATCACATTATTTCTCATTATTTTAGCCAGTCCACTTATTGGCGGGTTGAAGGAGGGCTGTATTTCTCCGTATATGAGCTAATGAGGCTAGTAGAGGGATTGGGCGGTATCGAAAAGACGGCAGAAGCTCTACTTAGCTTTCGTGAGAAAACAAGAAAGGCCGGCTTAGGCGAGCTTCACTTGAATGCAGTTGTTTGGGGCATACAAATTCTACCTGGAGAGACAGCGGTCAGTAATCCCAATGAGATGCTAGAGAAGCTGGGATTTGATAGTGTTACTTCATATGTGTGGATACACAACATTCCATTCGAGCGTTTTCCGGAAGTTCCCTATTCAGAATTTGGCGATAAAGCCGTAAAGGATTGGTCGCGTCTGAAGGGTGAATATAAGCTTCCCTACTACCCGAATGTAACAATGGGCTGGGATTCAAGTCCACGTACTGTGCAAACTGACGTATACGATGAGGTGGGCTACCCCTTTATGAGTACTTTGTCAGAGAATACCCCAGAGCAGTTTGAGCGATATTTACTTGAAGCGAAGCAATTCCTTGATCATGAAACGAATAAATCGAGGATTCTAACGATCAATGCTTGGAATGAATGGACAGAAGGCAGCTATCTTGAGCCCGATACTGTTAATGGGATGGGATATTTGGAAGCGATACGAGCTGTTTTCGGAGTCTCTAGGAATAAATAACGACAAAATAAAACAACCAGTCCCTCGAAATATAGGGCTGGTTGTTTTTATAGGTTTGGGAGGAGCGCCTCAATGAGCATACAAGCATTTCGATATAGGGTACATGCCTTCTAGGATGGGCTCATAGCGGGGGAACAGCATTAGCACAATTTTTTAGCGGGTGCCTGCATGTGATAAATTCTCTTTAGGTTCTTGTCTTAACCGTACCTTGCTACCTAACAGTAATCTACTTAGCGTCATATTTCTTTTGATCACAAATTTAGATAGGAGAATGCTTAAGGCTAGTAAAATAATCGAAACTGCCGGCACGTATACAGCGTTAAAAAGGTAGCTGTTCGAAGCCAAAGTAGGAAAATCCCCTAAGTAGTGAGCCGCAATCAAATGAATGGCATAAATATCAAGTGAATACATACCGACATACGCCAGCCACTTATTTATGTTCCTTGCTTTAATGAAAGATATTAAAGTGAATGCCAAAGCGATTCCTGCAGCCGCTACAGTATAACGATAGGCATAATCCGCTATAGTAGAAGCAATGCCGCTTGAAAGAGTCATTTTAGAAACATAGATATAGTCCTTCTGCTCCCAAAATAACATCAAGACAGGAAAAACAATCAATGAAGCAATCTTAATGTAAGGAAGCGCTCGTTGCATGTTCGACTTGTATTTGGAAATGAGGTAGCCAGCAAGGAAAAAGGGCATTAGCCATTTGATCATATACAGGTCAAAATACTTATTCACAGGAATCAATAGAATGACACCATAAATGACTAAGTAACTTCCCACTCTTAATTTATGTTCAAATTTCCTGATAAGCAAAAGTAGTATATATAAGATAAGCAGCACCCATATAAACCATAATCCCCTGTCAGGAAAAATGATAAGAGCAACAATATATTTAGGAAGCTTTATTAAAGAATTGTCCATTAGGATAGCCCCTACCAAAAACTCTACCACTCCCCAGCATAGAAAAGGGATGAGAAGGGTGTTTATTCTACTTGTTACTATCGACTTATTTGATTTGTTTCCAATGCTGAAGTAGGCGACGTATCCACTGAGTAAAATGAAGAGGGGCATATGGAAGGAATATATGATTTGAAATAGAGGGTGACCAAAAAAATCGAAAACGTCATGAGATCCATATTGTATGGCATGTCCTATGACGACTAAGATGATCGCGAATCCCTTCAGGGCGTCGATAGTAATACTGCGCTCTTTCGGCTTTGAACCTTCTAGTCCCCTAGGTGGCAACTCTACATTGTTATTCAAATGTGCACCTCCGTCGAAATGTGTTTCGATTAGAACGAGTGGAATATAGCATAATGAATAGTTGTCTTTTGATTCCTATCGTATCATATTTACGAGTTTTATGATACATAATGTATCAATTACTTGCTGAGCCTATGAGAAAGTAGTTGCTGCGAGTTTGGTGATATCTATTTGTTTGAATCTAGCAAATTGGAAATTTTTGATTGTTGCAAGTAAGTAGAATTCGCGTTATGATATAAATCTTGCTTCGGAAATGAAGTAGGGCAAGCAACCGAGTCGGATGAGTTAATATCAACCGAATGAAAATAAGTGTTGCAATGTAATAGAGAGTATGATAAGATATAATTCTTGCGTCGGAAAAAGACGTAAACAAGAAATGACAAATTGTTCTTTGAAAACTGAACATTGAGCGTAAGAAAACGAAACAATCGTCGGAAGACAACTTCGGTTATCGGAAGACAAACCAGTTGTAAAGATTGAGCCTCAAAGGCTCTTTAATACGAAGCTTCGGCTTCACTATTATGGAGAGTTTGATCCTGGCTCAGGACGAACGCTGGCGGCGTGCCTAATACATGCAAGTCGAACGGATCTTGTTTAGAAGCTTGCTTCTAAACTTGGTTAGTGGCGGACGGGTGAGTAACACGTAGGCAACCTGCCCATAAGATCGGGATAACATTCGGAAACGAATGCTAAGACCGGATAAACAATTTGATCGCATGGTCGAATTGGGAAACGCGGAGCAATCTGCGGCTTGTGGATGGGCCTGCGGCGCATTAGCTAGTTGGTGGGGTAATGGCTCACCAAGGCGACGATGCGTAGCCGACCTGAGAGGGTGAACGGCCACACTGGGACTGAGACACGGCCCAGACTCCTACGGGAGGCAGCAGTAGGGAATCTTCCACAATGGGCGAAAGCCTGATGGAGCAACGCCGCGTGAGTGAGGAAGGCTTTCGGGTCGTAAAGCTCTGTTGCCAGGGAAGAATAAGGGTGAGAGTAACTGCTCATCCGATGACGGTACCTGAGAAGAAAGCCCGGCTAACTACGTGCCAGCAGCCGCGGTAATACGTAGGGGGCAAGCGTTGTCCGGATTTATTGGGCGTAAAGCGCGCGCAGGCGGTTCTTTAAGTCTGGTGTCTAAGTGCGGGGCTCAACCCCGTGATGCACTGGAAACTGGGGAACTTGAGTGCAGAAGAGGAGAGCGGAATTCCACGTGTAGCGGTGAAATGCGTAGAGATGTGGAGGAACACCAGTGGCGAAGGCGGCTCTCTGGACTGTAACTGACGCTGAGGCGCGAAAGCGTGGGGAGCAAACAGGATTAGATACCCTGGTAGTCCACGCTGTAAACGATGAGTGCTAGGTGTTGGGGGTATCATGCCTCGGTGCCGAAGTTAACACATTAAGCACTCCGCCTGGGGAGTACGGTCGCAAGACTGAAACTCAAAGGAATTGACGGGGACCCGCACAAGCAGTGGAGTATGTGGTTTAATTCGAAGCAACGCGAAGAACCTTACCAGGTCTTGACATCCCTCTGAATCCTCTAGAGATAGAGGCGGCCTTCGGGACAGAGGAGACAGGTGGTGCATGGTTGTCGTCAGCTCGTGTCGTGAGATGTTGGGTTAAGTCCGCAACGAGCGCACCTAAACTAGTTGCCAGCAGGTTAAGCTGGGCACTCTAGGTTGACTGCCGGTGACAAACCGGAGGAAGGCGGGGATGACGTCAAATCATCATGCCCCTTATGACCTGGGCTACACACGTACTACAATGGCCGGTACAACGGGCTGCGAAACCGCGAGGTGGAGCCAATCCCAACAAAGCCGGTCTCAGTTCGGATTGCAGGCTGCAACTCGCCTGCATGAAGTCGGAATTGCTAGTAATCGCGGATCAGCATGCCGCGGTGAATACGTTCCCGGGTCTTGTACACACCGCCCGTCACACCACGAGAGTTTACAACACCCGAAGTCGGTGGGGTAACCCGCAAGGGAGCCAGCCGCCGAAGGTGGGGTAGATGATTGGGGTGAAGTCGTAACAAGGTAGCCGTATCGGAAGGTGCGGCTGGATCACCTCCTTTCTAAGGAACCCTTCGGGGTTATAAAAGTCCATAGCTACTTCGGTAGGATGGCAATTCGTTTCTTACGCTCAAGTTCAGTTTTGAAAGAGCAATACGAAATCCCCAAAAAGTGAAGAAGAGCGTTGTAGCTTATTCCGAATACTTTATGGGGCCCCGTAGAACCTTTCAATAACATCTTGTACCTTGAAAACTGGATAGCGAAACAAAGCGCGAAAGAAGAGTAGTATCATCTATGCCTTACTAGTGTCTAATTATGTATGCGTAGGAATACCGTTTCGTACGACTTCTGTAGGCAGAGTGCTGTCGCCCATCTTTGATGGGAGCCTAGTCACTGCGAATACAGCATTAGGAAGAAACGGTATTCCGGAGCATTGGTTAAGCTAATAAGAGCGCACGGAGGATGCCTAGGCGCCAGGAGCCGAAGAAGGACGCGACGAACAGCGATATGCTTCGGGGAGCTGTAAGTGAGCTTTGATCCGGAGATTTCCGAATGGGGAAACCCAGCTACCGTAATGGGTAGTTACCCTCGACTGAATACATAGGTCGTTGGAGGCACACCAGGGGAACTGAAACATCTAAGTACCCTGAGGAAAGAAAAAAAGTGATTCCGTCAGTAGCGGCGAGCGAAAGCGGAGAAGCCCAAACCTAAGAGCTTGCTCTTAGGGGTTGTGGGACGTCTCACATGGAGTAAGAAAAGAGAGTATTAGGCGAAGAGGTCTGGAAAGGCCCGTCACAGAAGGTAAAAACCCTGTAGCCGAAAGTGCCCTCTCTCCGAGACGGATCCCGAGTACCGCGGGACACGAGAAACCCCGTGGGAATCCGGCAGGACCATCTGCCAAGGCTAAATACTTCCTGGCGACCGATAGTGAAGCAGTACCGTGAGGGAAAGGTGAAAAGCACCGCGGGAGCGGAGTGAAAAAGAACCTGAAACCGTGCGCTTACAAGAAGTCAGAGCCCGATCTAGGGGTGATGGCGTGCCTTTTGTAGAATGAACCGGCGAGTTACGTTCACGTGCAAGGTTAAGCTGATGAGGCGGAGCCGAAGGGAAACCGAGTCTGAATAGGGCGAATGAGTACGTGGTCGTAGACCCGAAACCGTGTGATCTACCCCTGTGCAGGGTGAAGGTGCGGTAACACGCACTGGAGGCCCGAACTCGTGAACGTTGAAAAGTTCTGGGATGACGTGGGGTAGGGAGAAATTCCAATCGAACTCGGAGATAGCTGGTTCTCCCGAAATAGCTTTAGGGCTAGCCTCGAGGTAAAGCATCGTGGAGGTAGAGCACTGATTGGGTGCGGGGCCCGCCAAGGGTTACCAAGTCCAGTCAAACTCCGAATGCCATGTATGTATACTCGGGAGTCAGACAGCGAGTGCTAAGATCCGTTGTCAAGAGGGAAAGAGCCCAGATCATCAGCTAAGGTCCCAAGTGTGTGTTAAGTGGGAAAGGATGTGGAGTTGCGAAGACAACCAGGATGTTGGCTTAGAAGCAGCCATTTAAAGAGTGCGTAATAGCTCACTGGTCGAGTGACTCTGCGCCGAAAATGTAACGGGGCTAAACACCACCGAAGCTATGGCATGACACTTAGGTGTCTTGGGTAGGGGAGCGTTGTATGCGGGTAGAAGTCAGACCGTAAGGACTGGTGGACTGCATAGAAGTGAGAATGCCGGTATGAGTAACGAAAAGACAGGTGAGAATCCTGTCCGCCGAAAGCCTAAGGGTTCCTGGGGTAGGTTCGTCCGCCCAGGGTAAGTCGGGACCTAACGCGAGGCCGAAAGGCGTAGTGGATGGACAACAGGTTGAAATTCCTGTACCACCGTAATCCGTTATGAGCAATGGGGGGACGCAGGAGGAGAACGACGCAGACTGATGGAATAGTCTGTCCAAGCAGTAAGAGGGAGTGTAGGTAAATCCGCACTCTGATACCTCAAGCTGTGATGGGGAGGGAAAATCACAGTACCGAAGGTCATGTACCACGCTGCCAAAGAAAAGCCTCTAGCCAGGAGAAGGTGCCCGTACCCGCAAACCGACACAGGTGGGCGAGATGAGAATTCTAAGGCGCGCGGAAGAACTCTCGTTAAGGAACTCGGCAAAATGACCCCGTAACTTCGGGAGAAGGGGTGCCCCGGTAGTGTGAATAGCACGAGGGGGCCGCAGTGAAGAGGCCCAAGCGACTGTTTAGCAAAACACAGGTCTGTGCGAAGCCGTAAGGCGAAGTATACGGGCTGACGCCTGCCCGGTGCTGGAAGGTTAAGAGGAGTGGTTAGGGGCAACCCGAAGCTATGAATTGAAGCCCCAGTAAACGGCGGCCGTAACTATAACGGTCCTAAGGTAGCGAAATTCCTTGTCAGGTAAATTCTGACCCGCACGAATGGCGTAACGACTTGGGCGCTGTCTCAACGAGAGATCCGGTGAAATTTTAGCACCTGTGAAGATGCAGGTTACCCGCGACGTGACGGAAAGACCCCATGGAGCTTTACTGTAGCTTGATATTGAACTTTGGTACGGTCTGTACAGGATAGGTGGGAGCCTTTGAAGGTGGAGCGCAAGCTTCACTGGAGGCGCCGTTGGGATACCACCCTGATCGTATCGGAGTTCTAACTCACTACCCTTATCGGGTAGGAGGACCGTGTCAGGCGGACAGTTTGACTGGGGCGGTCGCCTCCTAAAGAGTAACGGAGGCGCTCTAAGGTTCCCTCAGCGCGGTTGGAAATCGCGCGCAGAGTGCAAAGGCATAAGGGAGCTTGACTGCGAGACCTACAAGTCGAGCAGGGACGAAAGTCGGACTTAGTGATCCGGTGGTACCGAATGGAAGGGCCATCGCTCAACGGATAAAAGCTACCCTGGGGATAACAGGCTTATCTCCCCAAGAGTCCACATCGACGGGGAGGTTTGGCACCTCGATGTCGGCTCATCGCATCCTGGGGCTGAAGTAGGTCCCAAGGGTTGGGCTGTTCGCCCATTAAAGCGGTACGCGAGCTGGGTTCAGAACGTCGTGAGACAGTTCGGTCCCTATCTGTCGCGGGCGTAGGAAATTTGAGAGGGGCTGTCCTTAGTACGAGAGGACCGGGATGGACGCACCGCTGGTGTACCAGTTGTTCCGCCAGGAGCATCGCTGGGTAGCCAAGTGCGGAAGGGATAAGCGCTGAAAGCATCTAAGCGCGAAGCCTGCCTCAAGATGAGATTTCCCAATTCGTAAGACCCCTGGAAGAACACCAGGTTGATAGGCTCGGGGTGGAAGCGCGGTAACGTGTGTAGCTGACGAGTACTAATCGGTCGAGGGCTTATCCTAACGAATAGACACTATTACAAGCAAGATCACCACTCTTCTTCCTGCTTTGTTTCGCATCCAGTTTTCAAGGCGCAAGCTTTGTGAATGTATTTGTGACGACTGTGTCGACACAACTGGTCTGGTAATAATGGCGGAGGGGTTCCACGCGTTCCCATCTCGAACACGACCGTTAAGCCCTCCAGCGCCAATGGTACTTGGACCGCAGGGTCCTGGGAGAGTAGGACGTTGCCAGGCCAAATAGAAAGAAGCACTCAGCAATGGGTGCTTTTTTTGTGCTTTGAAACAAATAAGTTCCATGCTTTACACCTGTAACGTAACCTGCAGAAGCGATGAGAAACATCGCTAATCGGACCTCAAGCAGCCCGCCAAGCGAGAAGTAGAATGAAAAACATCATACTTACGCCTCCGCAGCAGTCTTTTGAGTAACATACCCCTCAGAAGCGATGTTTATCATCGCTAATCTATCTTCAAGTCCCTCGCCAAGCAGGAAGTAGAATGAAAAACATCGTACTTTCCTTGGCTCATTGTAGCGTTTTGCGACTTTGGCGGGGACTGCTCGGCTTTTCCTTAGCTCATTGTAGCGTTTTGTGACTTTGGCGGGGACTGCTCGGCTTTTCCCTGGCTCATTGTAGCGTTTTGCGACTTTGGTGGGGACTCCTCGGCATTTTCTTGGCTCATTGTAGCGTTTTGCGACTTTGGTGGGGACTTTGCGGATTTTCCTTGGCTCATAGTAGCGTTTTGCGACTTTGGCGGGGACTGCTCGGCTTTTCCCTGGCTCATTGTAGCGTTTTGCGACTTTGGTGGGGACTCCTCGGCATTTTCTTGGCTCATTGTAGCGTTTTGCGACTTTGTTGGGGACTTTGCGGATTTTACTTGGCTCATTGTAGCGTTTTGCGACTTTGGTGGGGACTCAGGGGATTTTTAGCTACCGCAGCAGTCCATTGAGTAACATACCCCGCAGAAGCGAAGTCTATCATCGCTATTCAGCCCCTAAGCCGCTCAGTGTCACCCCCCAACAGCCGCATTTAGCTCTGAGAATGAGTTAAAAGGTTCCTTCAACTAACCCTTCCACCAGCGCGCCATAGAGAAGAAGCAATGCCCCTTTTCCACCGAATGTTCCCCTCCGTCTCCCGCTTAGACTCTTAGCAATTTATACCCCTGCCAATCAAACTCATTTGCAAAGTATCAAATTTAGTTGGAAAAGCAACTTTTGCCGTTTTTCACAAACTAATAAAATTGAGATAGGAAGAAACGGCAGCAGGAGGGTGATTATGGCTCAGCTTTCTATCGAAGGGAATACGGTTAAGAAAAAGAACTCAAGCAGCCTATTCATCCGGTTTCTGAAGCAATGGGAAATTCAGCTCATGGTGCTTCCTGGGCTAATACTTATCTTTATATTTAGCTACATTCCGATGTATGGGGTACTTACGGGGTTTAAGGATTACAACATTATCAAAGGTTTTGTTGCTAGCCCGTGGGTTGGATTCAAGCATTTCGAGCTGTTCTTTAATAGTCCCGATTTTTCGAGAGTTATGCGTAATACAGTGCTGTTGAGTCTTCTAAAGTTTGTTATTGGTTTTCCTGCACCCATACTATTAGCGCTTATGTTAAATGAAGTTAAAAATATGTATTTCAAGAGAATTGTACAAACTGTCAGCTATCTTCCTTACTTTCTTTCTTGGGTTATTGTAGCAGGCTTTTTTACTTCAATGCTGGCCACTGACAACGGAAGTGTGAATATAGCGTTGGAGAAGGCCAATTTAATTGACCAGCCCATCAACTTTCTCTCGATTTCTAATTATTTCTGGACGATCCTGATCACGGCAAATGTCTGGAAGGACATTGGCTTCGCCTCAATCGTCTATCTGGCTGCTATCGCAGGAGTTGATCCCCACATGTATGAAGCGGCGGAAATGGATGGGGCGAGCAGGCTCAAGCAGATGTTTCTTATTACGCTACCCTCTATCATGCCAGTCGTTATTATTTTCATGATATTAGCCGTTGGAAATCTATTGAATGCAGGGTTCGAGGATATATTGCTTCTTGGTGTAAATCCTCTTCTCCGAGATGTGTCGGATGTCATAGATACATATGTGTACCGAGTCGGGATCCAGAATGGTAGGTATGCATACGCAACTGCAGTTGGCTTGTTTAAGGGAATCATCAGTGTTGGAATGCTAGTTATTGCTAACTACTTGGCTCGTAGATCTGGAAATAGCCTTTGGTAATATGCCAATCCAAATGAAGGGGAGGAAGCGTGGACATCCATGAAAAGACTTGGCTATGGTGATCGTACGATGGTAATTATCATTTATATTTTGCTGATGATGCTCGCCTTTACAACCTTTTACCCATTCTGGAATGCGTTTATTATATCGTTCAATGAAGGCAAAGATACCGCGTTAGGCGGGGTTACCTTCTGGCCAAGGCAGTGGACCTGGGAAAACTATGAGACCGTGTTTAAGGATAAACGTCTCATTGGTGCTTTCTCCATTACAGTTCTGCGGACGGTTGTCGGTACTATAACCTCAATATTCGCTACATCGATTTTCGCATATGGAATGACACATAAAGAGCTAATCGGCCGCAATTATTACATGGTTATATGCATTATTACCTTATATTTCGGTGGGGGGTTAATCCCAACCTACTTGCTGATTAGAGGACTCGGATTAGACAACTCCTTCTGGGTGTACATTATCCCTTCATTAATTAGCGTCTGGAACATGATTATATTTCGAACCTTTTTTAATAGCTTACCTGATGGATTACAGGAATCAGCGAAAATCGATGGTTGCGGAAGCTGGGGAACGTATTTCAGAATTGTGCTCCCGCTCTCTGGACCGGTTGTTGCAACCTTAGCTCTTTTTACAGCAGTGTATCACTGGAATGAGTGGTTCTTACCTAGTATCTACGTTACCAACGAGGATCTGATCCCCATTCAGACGCTTCTGAAGCAAGTATTGAACACCAATATTGTCACCGCCAACACATCGTCACTGGACACAGCCTCTCTAGCGATATTAGGGAAAATGCAGAGTATAACCAGCAAATCACTTTCAATGGCCATTATGATGGTAGCCACTCTTCCCATTGTATGTATCTATCCGTTCCTGCAAAAGTACTTCGTCAAGGGTGTGCTAGTCGGATCCTTGAAGGAATAAGAGGATTGTCTCCCGCGTTTAGAGCAATTTGCTTTAAACATAGATTATACTAAAAATGGAAGGGGAAGTAAGAAAATGAGAAGCACAAAAAAGGCTGTATTCGTTTCCCTCGCACTTCTGCTCATGTTAACGGTCGTACTATCGGCTTGCGCAGGTAAAAAAGAGAGTAAAGAAGGAAATAACCCGCCGTCCGAAAGCAGCAGTGAATCTACCTCAAGTGAGACTCCGGAATCAGGTTTGTATGAAGTCGGCAAAGAACCTCTAGAATTCAGCTTCTATGGTCATTATGATTGGTACTCGATGCCAAAATGGGGGGAGGATGTCGCCTCAAAGTGGATCAAGGAAAACAAGAAGGTTAACATTAAGGCGATTCAATCTGCGAATAATGCCAAACAGAAGCTGAATACGATGCTTGCCTCCAAGGATCTGCCAGACGTCATCTGGACAGACCGCCACTCCGCTGATATAAAGATGCTGCTCGATGCAGACATGCTCGTTCCATTCGATGATTACATTGATAAGTACCCAAACTTGAAGCAGTGGCTAAGTACAGAAGCAATTAATATGCTACGCAGTGATGATGGCAAGCTGTATCAGTTCCCAAATTGGTACACAAACCAACCGAACGGTAATGCTGGTTATATTGTGAACAAGAAGATTTACAAAGAGCTCGGTGAGCCTACGCTAGAAACGACAGAGGATTTGTACAGCTATCTGAAGGCAGTTAAAGATAAATATAAAAATGATATTGTTCCATTTGAGCCGGAGCTTGTCGTTGATGGTCAAGGGTTAGACGTTCTTTACTCCGCATTCGCGGAAAATGCATTAAATCGATGGGTCGGCAATCGTTCCGTACCTCAAGGAGACAGGTTGACTTCCATTTTTCTAGATCCAGCATTCCGGGAATCTATGCAGTATGCATCTAAGCTGTTCCGTGAGAAGCTGATGACACAGGATGCATTGACGCAGACAAGAGATCAAGTAAAAGAAAAGATATTGAACGGTAGAATTGCCGTATTCGCAAGCTCTAGTCCAACAGACTTTGCAGCAGAAGGCAATGGAATTCTATCTAAGAACGACCCAGATGCAGGATATTTTATGATTTGGCCAATTAGTAAGCCAGGATTAGATAAGAGCAAAATCTTCCCTGGTACTTATGCCAAATTAGGCTGGAACGTTAGCGTAATAACGAAAGCAGCGAAGAACCCAGAAGAAATCTTTGCTTTCCTTGACTGGTACACAGGACCTGAGGGTCAGCGTATTCTCATGTGGGGACCAGAAGGCGGGTATTGGGAGGGTTTAGAGGCTGATGGCATTACCCCTATATTTACGGATAAGTATACATCTGATCCCGAGGGACTTGCCAAGCTTCAAGCTGATTCTAACAATATCTTCTGGAATGGAAATACGGTTTTCCTAGATACGACCAAAGCGAAATACGAGGCTACATTACCAGTAGAGAAGCGGAATTGGACGACTCGTTGGCAGTATGAGATTACTTGGAAGACGCAAGCGGATGCAACAGAATACTCTGTAAACATGCAGCCGCCTAAGGACAGTGAGGCAGGCATTGCCTTCCAAGCCGTTGAAGATATTTTCGATGAGTATAGAGCGAAGGCTCTATATGCGAAGAATGATGACGAAGTCCTTAAAATTCT
Organism: Cohnella abietis; assembly: GCF_004295585.1. Classification (NCBI taxonomy): domain Bacteria; kingdom Bacillati; phylum Bacillota; class Bacilli; order Caryophanales; family Paenibacillaceae; genus Cohnella; species Cohnella abietis. The sequence goes on from NZ_AP019400.1 coordinate 1,726,666, forward strand.
CGACACGGCAAATGAAAAAGCGATGAGTGTAGGCTACGAGAAATCGCTTGCTTGGCAAACAGACAGCTGGCAGGCAAATAAGAAAAAAATGAGTGGAAGCTAAGTCTCAATTGTGAAGGCAAGGAGGGTATACACAACTGTATACCCTCCTTGCCACTATTCATTTTCCAAGGAGTGAACACTATTGTATAAAGTGCTGCTTGCCGACGATGAAATATTGGATTTGGAAGGTATGCGAAAATTTATTCCTTGGAGAGAGCTGGGCTTAGAGGTTGTTGGGGCAGTTAATAATGGATTTGCTGCATGTGAGGTTATCGATAAACAGCAGATTGATATTCTGGTCACAGACATTAGAATGCCGAATATGTCAGGGCTTGAGCTTGCGAAAAAAGCGTTGGAGAAGCAAGAGAACCTTCGAATTATTTTTGTTAGTGGGCATCAGGATTTCAACTATGTTAAACAAGCCATCTCATTGAACGCGCATGGTTATGTACTGAAGCCGATGGATGATAGAGAGCTAATAGATTCTTTGAGTACACTTTGCCTGGAGCTGAATCGGAAGAAGAAGGATAGAGATACGGAAGAAGCGTTCAAGCAGATGGTCCCGATCGTTAAGAATGAATATTTAATGCAAATGCTCGATATTCCGACAGACGATATTTCCTCGGAAATTTTGGATAAGGAATATCAGTTGGATGGCATCATCTGGCCAGCTAGAGTAGCTATCGCAGAGATTGACGACTATTCATGGAAGCTAAATCCATACAAGATAGATGTAAGAAACAGTCTACTCAGTAGGTTCTATGGCGAGCTATCGACCTATTTTCAGCTGTATGGAATCGAGCATGTGTGCAAAATATCAAAACAGAGAACGGCTTTAATTTTCGACCAGAATGTTGGTCTTAATGTGACAGAAGAAATCGTAGCGCGAATCAAGGAAGCCTTCCCTTTTACGATTACAATTGGGCTAGGAGGCACAGTATCCAGCTTGCGCGAGTTATATATATCCTATGGGCAAGCCGTTGAAGCGATAGATTCTAAGATGTTCCGAGGCAAAGGAAAGCTAATTAATTACGATAAAGCTGGCAGCAGTGAGATTCAAGACATTAGAAAACTGGATGAGCATGCTGATGCCATGTTAGCTGGGATGTCACAATATGATTTGGTTAAAATTCATGATGAATTGCGTAATCTATTTCAAATCACATCGAGCATGGGATCTAAAATTACGATTCATAATTTTGTTATGTATTTAATTATGAAGCTGAATGAATATTTACGTGCCATGAAAGAAGATCTTTTTCAGCTTCTAGGAATGGAGCTTAAAAATCTCGATATTTTGCTACAGTTCGAAACAATAGATGATATACATAAATGGATGCGGAGCAGAGTATTTGAATTATCTGAAATGCTTTATACGAAGAAGCACAGCAAAAATGGCAAGCTCATCGACTCCATACTGGCAAGCATTGCTGAGCGACTGCAGGATAACATTACGCTGCGAGAGGTGGCGAACCAATTCTCATTTTCCCCCAATTATCTAGGACTATTATTCAAAGAAGAAACAGGTAAAAATTTCAGCGATTACATCATTTCTCTTAGGATGGAAAAGGCGCAGCAGCTACTGGTGAGCACTAAGCTTAAAATCTATGAAGTCTCGGGTCAGGTTGGCTATCGATACTTACCTTATTTCAGCAGGCAGTTCAGGGAGACGACGGGGATGACACCGCTAGAATACCGGAGAAAGCATTAAATCGTCATTAGCGGAAGGTGTGGATTGAAGGTGGAAGTGAAGACTGCCAGAAAATACATGCCATTCGGCTACAAGCTTATGCTTTCTTATTCAGCCTTTATTATTATACCGGTGCTTTTGGTTGGTTATATAGCAAATTCTATTTTTGTTGCTTCTTTCCGCGAACAAACTAGCAGCAATATTCAAGGTACGCTTCAGCAAATGAAGGACAACATTGTATATAAAATGGATAATATTAAACGAATATCCGACCTGCTGTACTTCGATGATACACTTGCTGGTCACCTTCATCATTACGAAATGGGTTGGGTTAATTATGAAGCCACTAAGAAGTATCTGCTACCCAAATTCCGGACAGCAATTGAGACAACGAGCAGTCGAGTATGGCTTTCCTTCTATTTTCACAATGAGTCTTTTAACGAAATTTATAATCTAAGTAATAATCTGGATCCTTTAATGATTAATACGCGCTTGTTGGATTGGTATTACATTAAACGAATTACTGAGAAAAGCTGGTATCGTCTATTCCCCGCAGAAAGCTATGGCGTTACGATGAAATGGCAAAGAATCGAAGATGATGAAAGCTACGGTCGCATTTCTTTGCTTAGAAGGCTAGTCGATATTACTCAAATCAATGTGAGCGAAATTGGATTTCTTAGGATAAGCGTCTATTTGTCTGATTTATTCGAGAGTGTGGATTTTCAGAAGATTGGAGACGGAACGACGATATTCGTGCTGGATGAAAGCCAGCGTATTGTAACATCTTCAGGTGTGTCAGATTTGCAGATAGGGGATATGTGGACGAAGGTCAATGCTAACAAGCATTTGGTTATTGAACAAAGCTTGCCCAACCTAAACTGGAAGCTTACAGCGCTAGTTCCTAATAAGCTAACCAATGGAGATACGGACAAGGTTCGCACACTGACACTACTGATCTGTTTGGCATGCTTTATTATCTTCTCAATTGCTGGATTTTTCATTTCACGATTTTTTTCCAAGAGGGTTTCAAAGATTGTGTCCGTATTAGACTCATTCCAGGAGGGTGAATTCCATAAACGAATTTTGTTCAAGGGAAATGACGAGTTTACGAGAATTTCATCTGCGCTGAACGAGATGGGACATAATATTGGAAGCTTGATTCGTGAGGTCTACATGACCAATTTGCAGAAAAAAGAGGCGGAGCTCGCGTCATTACAAGCTCAAATCAATCCGCATTTTTTATATAACACGCTTTCCTCGATTAGTCGATTGGCCAAATTCGGAGAAGTGGATAAGCTGCAGTGCATGGTGCTGGATTTGGCCAAGTTCTATCGATTATCGCTCAATAATGGAAAAAGCCACATCTCTATATACAATGAAATGGAACAGGTTAAAGCTTATATTGATATTCAAAAAACGAAATATGGAGAGAGAATGCAAATTCATTACGACATTAGCATGGACATCTTCTACTACGACACTATAAAGCTCATCCTACAGCCATTTGTCGAGAATATTCTAGAGCATGCTTGGTGCGGTGACAGCATTAATATTCGAATTACCGGTGTGCTTCAGAACGGACTAATTGTCATTCAGATAATTGATGATGGTGTTGGATTTCATGCGGACACGATTAAGCAAATTTTTGAAGCATCAGAGAGCTTGGCCCAAGTCGGCTATGGGATTCGAAACGTTGACCACCGCATTAAGCTGCATTATGGCAAAGAGTACGGGGTAATCATAGCAAGCAGGCCGGGAATTGGGTCAACGATTCGTATTGTCTTCCCTGCTAGGAGCAAACCGTTATAAATAAGGTGCAAATTCACCATACTACTCTGAGGCGTAAGAGCATCTTCCTTACGTAAAAGAGTGGAATGGGGAGATTAAAGAGATGTACAAATCGAAGCTAATCGTGACATTAGGAGGATTATTGCTGCTAATGACATGTGGATTCACAGTAGAACAGCCTGTCAAAAAAAACCGAGCTTATTATGAGGCGCGGGATGAAATCGTTTGGGAAGTGCCTATGAAGGAAAAGCTGGTCGCTCTAACCTTCGATGATGGTCCCAATTCGAGAACGACTCCCCAAATATTAGATTTATTATTACAAAATGAAACGAAATCAACCTTCTTTATAGTAGGCAAACGAGCGGAGCGCTTTCCCGATATCGTTAAACGCGAAGCATTAGAAGGTCATGAGGTCGCAAATCATACATATAGTCACATGTATTTGAACAGCAACGTAAGTGAGGCTAAGATAACTGATGAGCTCGTTCGAACGCAGAATAAAATATTTGAATTAACGGGCCAGAAGAGCCCTTGGTTTAGGCCGCCTGGTGGTGTTTATAATGAATCAGTCGTTCGGATTGCCCGCGAGAAGGGCTATAAAATGGTTCTATGGTCTTGGCACCAGGATACGAAAGATTGGAGAAGTCCGGGAACTCAAAAAATAATTAATAAGGTGCTTCATAATATCCGTAACGGAGATATCATTTTATTCCATGATCACGTTGATGGGTCGATTCAAACGGTAGAGGCACTTAAGGTTATTCTGCCGGAATTAAAGAAGCGAGGTTATAAGATGGTAACAGTGTCTGAGCTGATTCAGCACAGGCAGTCTAAGTCTATTCAAGTAAAGCCCCGTCATTAATAAAAAATGAATAATGTATCAAGAAGTTTGTACCCGTTATCGTGGTCAGGCTTCTTGATTGTGTTTTCTAAACATTAAATTTTTGTATTGGTTTTACCCATGCCTGTATTTAATTTATAATAGAAAAAGGAGGTTGGTTAGAAAGAGTTAATCATTCATACAGACAAGAAGCTTAGTTTAAAATGGAGGAACCTACTTAATGCCCAGATCCCACAAAAAGACTACATTTACTGACTACTTAAAAAGGTTTATTTTCATCACAATTGGCGCAGTATTAATGGCTGTTGCTCTAGAGGTTTTCTTAGTTCCTAATGAGATCATCGACGGAGGAATTACAGGAATTTCGATCGTATTGTCCAAAGTCACTTCCGTTTCTCTCGGGGTATTCATATTCGTCATCAACATTCCCTTCTTATACATAGGTTATAAGCAGATCGGTAAAACATTTGCAATATCTACGTTGTACGGGGTTGCAATCATGTCCCTCACGACAGTGCTGCTGCATCATGTTGAACCGTTTACGAATGAGAAAATATTAGCTGTATTGTTCGGCGGTTTGATACTAGGTTTAGGTGTTGGATTGGTTATCCGGTTTGGAGGAGCGCTTGACGGTTCCGAGATTGTAGCGATTCTTCTTTCGAAGAAACTCCGTATTCCAGTTGGGCAGCTTATTATGTTTATTAACCTGTTTATTTTTGCTGTAGCAGGTTTTGTATTCGGCGCTGATTCGGCGATGTATTCCATCTTTGCTTTTTATATCGCTGCTAAAGTAATGGATGTTGTAGTGGAAGGCTTGGATGAATCGAAATCTGCTACGATTATTTCCGGAGAATATGAGGAAATTTCACAGGCTATTATGAGCCGTCTAGGGAGAAATACAACTTTTATTTATGCTAAAGGCGGATACAACAAAGAGGATACTCAGATGATTTATTGCGTGGTCACTAGACTAGAAGTCGCAAAGCTGAAGTCCGTTGTACAGGAAATTGACCCTAAGGCCTTTATTTCTATCTCGAATGTGGCAGATGTTCTAGGCGGTAATATAGAAAAGAAAAGTATTCACTAAAATATGATTAGCCTCGTAGTGGAACTAACAGGAGAATAAATTTATGATTATAGAAGTTATCGCGACATGCTTGCAGGATGCTATAATAGCCGAGGAAAATGGTGCAAACCGGTTAGAGCTTATTACCTCCATTACAGAAGGAGGGCTTACGCCAGGCATTGGTATGGTTGAACAGGTTGTTCGGACGGTTAATATTCCTGTTCATGTCATGGTTAGGCCACACAGTAGGTCCTTTGTTTATGATTCTTATGATATTGTAACGATGGCTTCAGAGATTAAAGCTATTTCCTCAGTGGGAGCTGCGGGTGTTGTCATTGGGGCGCTAACGGCGGACAACTTAATTGATGAGCGTTTTTTAGAAACAATGCTTGGATTAACTGCGGGGATGAATGTGACCTTTCATCGTGCTTTTGACGAGCTGCAGGATCAAATCGCTGGAATCAAGACGCTTATGAAATATCCAGCCATTAACCGGGTTCTCACCTCAGGTGGTGTTAAGCCGGCCTTCGAGGCAATACCGGAAATCAGGCGGCTGGTGGAGGAAGTGAGAGGAAGTCATATGACGATTCTCGCAGGACATGGTCTGCAGGTGGAAGGTATTCATTCGTTTATTGAACAAACTAGTGTTACAGAGGTACACTTTGGCTCTGCAGTCAGAATAAATCGTAGCGGTCTTGAACCAATTGATTCGGTGCAGATGCGTTTATTAGCAGATAGCCTTCAGGCTAGGGCCTGATATTTTCTAGTAGTAGATGATAAGTTTAATGGCTTTCCTAGGGATTTTTGGTCCTAGGGAGGCTTTTTTTTGTACTAATGACGCCTATAATCTCGTAAAGATGTATGAGGGGGAAAGGGGCGAGGAAAATGGAATGGTGGGCCATCTGGCTAATCATCGGCGGCATATTGCTCATTGCGGAGATGCTAACATTTACATTTTATTTGCTCTGGCTCAGTATAGGGGCTGTAATTGCGGCATTGATCGCTCTTCTCGTTCCTGATTGGTTCGCATTGCAGGCATTATCAGGCGGCGCAGCGGCGTTAGTGCTTACTGTGTTTACTAAGCCATTAACACGGAGATTTCGAGAATCACGAGGTTATCGAGATGCAATTCAAGAGATGGTAGGGAAGCAAGGAGTCGTAGTGGAATCAATATCTCCAGGTTCTCCGGGAATTGTAAAAGTGGGCAATGAATTGTGGAGTGCCACCTCAATGGATACTCTAAGCAAAGATGACTCTATTAGGGTCATTAGTCGGGGCACTACAGTGCTGGAAGTTCAAGAATGGGGAGGCTCAAGGGAATGATCTATGTCGTTTTTTTGATACTTATCGTTATTATTCTTATCGTTATTTTGTCGATCAAGATTGTACCGCAGCAGCGGGTAGGCGTAGTGGAGAGATTGGGTAAGTTTAATCGCCTTCTCACACCTGGAGTTAACATTCTGGTTCCGTTCATTGACAATGTGCGTGTATACCACGATTTGCGAATTCAACAAGCGAATGTTCCCCCACAGACAGTTATAACGAAGGATAATGTTCAAGTACAGATCGATACGATTATTTTTTATCAAATCGTTGCCCCTGATCAGGCTACATATGGCATATCTGACTACGTCTATGGGGTTCGAAATATTACAACGGCAACGCTTCGTCAAATTATAGGTAATATGGAGCTCGATGAAACACTGTCTGGGCGGGAGAGAATCTCATCAAATATTAGGCTTGCTCTTGATGAAGCCACTGAAAAGTGGGGCGTACGGATTGAACGGGTAGAGGTTCTTGATATTAAGCCCCCAACGGATATCCAAGAGGCCATGGATAAGCAAATGAAAGCAGAACGTAGTAAACGCGCTGTCGTGTTGGAGGCGGAAGCTGCCAAACAGGACGTGATTTTACGCTCAGAGGGAGATAAGCAAAGTAAAATTCTCAAAGCTGAAGGGGAGAAGGAAGCCCGTATTCGTCAGGCAGAAGGTCTACGCCAAGCTCAAGAGCTAGAGGCACTAGGACAGGCGAAAGCCATTTTAGCCATAGCTGAGGCAGAGAAGGCTAGAATTGAATTGCTACGCTCGGCTGGACTGGACGAGAATGTTCTCGCATATCGCTCGTTTGAAGCTCTCAGTGAGATAGCGAAGGGTCCTGCAAATAAGGTGTTTCTGCCCGTAAGCGTAGTGGATACACTAGGAAGCATCGGAGCGATTGGAGAAGTATTTAAAGCCAAGAAAACCGACTAGTATGTAAAAGTTGAAACCCCGCCTGTCAATAAGAAAGCGGGGTTTCTTTAATCTAACCTACGCGTCTAGCTGTAATATACCGGCTTGAATATTTGCTTAGGTCACTGATAATAACACCGTTTACGGAGCCACCAATTGTATTCTGAATAAATTGACCATTGCCGATGTAGATTCCAACATGATTAATTTTTCCCGGCGTTGAGACGCTGAAGAACACAAGATCGCCCTTTTGCAGGTTTTTCTTGGCGACGTATACGCCTTGCTTACTTTGGGCCACTGAGCCCCACTTCAAACTAATTCCTTGAGATGCAAATACGTATTTTGTGAAGGATGAGCAATCAAACCATAATTTCTTAGTGTTATTGACTCCGAATTTATATTTTACTTTTCCCATGAGCTTTTTGGAAAAGGCGATAACAGCATCTTTCTTCTGCGCGGATGTCGCGCTAGCGGTAGCGACACTATTTTGTGTGACAGCGGATGTAGTCGCTGCATAGGAAGTTTGCTGTCCAGCAATACCACTTCCTGTTGCAATTATAATGAAGCATGTAGCGCCGACAATTATTTTTTTGATATGGGATTTATTAGTCATATCAAACCTCCTGTGGGTGTAATAGGTGACGAATGGAAGTATAGCATGCTGCTTGTCCCGCTATTGGATTTTAAGCGTTTCTTAATGTTGGGAATAAGTGGTCTAGCTTGTCCTGGTACAATTAAAAATGATGAAATCAGACGATTTCGAGAGGGAATGAGCGATAATCGGATTATTCTTGGCTCCCAATTGACGCTAAGTCATAATATCTTCTATAATTAATAATTATCGGATAATTCTGCATACTTAATGGATTCATCTTTTTTATTAAGGAGATGGTGCGGATGTACGAGCTAAAGGATCGGGACAAAATTATTGTCTTCACGGGGCCGGATGGATCAGGTCGAAAGTCAGTTGCTGAGGCAGTAGGACATACTTTTGGAATGGACAAAGTTATTTCCTTCGTCACGAGAAATCCACGGCCAGGGGAAGTGAATGGACAGGATTATCATTTTATTACTCATGAGGCGTACAGGGAGATGGAGCGGCAGGGAGAGTTTCTAGAAAGCGTCGAAATATCCGGTCATCTGTACGGAATTCGTAGTGTCGATATTGAGAATAACCTGTACCAGAAGGGCTCTGTTTATCTAATCTTGAATTATGAGGGCGCAAGTATACTAAAGAAGATTTATGGTGATAAAGTTATCCGATTATTCCTCTATGCCGATCGACGAACGGTAGAGGAGCGAGAGCGTAACGCGGGGTTAACGGAGGATGTAATCACTGCACATCTCAATTACTATGACCTGGAGATGGGGAATCGCACCACCTGCGAGCATGCATTTGAAAATTACGACTTGGGGCAAACAACCTACGAGATAACAAATACGTTGGAAGCCTATCTCCAGCGTGATTTGGTGGATAAGGACTAAATAGGAAACCGGGAATTCTGACGCTTTGCGTTGGAGCTCCCGGTTTTTTAATTATTCGAGTGGCGCAGTCAGAGAATATTGCACATCTTCCGATAGTCTCTTGGGGAAACGCCCTGCCATTTTTTGAAAGCATGACTGAAATGGTGCAGGCTCTCGTATCCAATATGTTTACCAATGAGCTCGACTTTCATATCCGATTCTCTTAAGCACCGTTTGGCTTCCTGATGGCGTAAGTGCTGTAAGTATTGGTTGGGGGTCATGCCATAGCTTTCCTTAAACAGCCGAATAAAATGATCCTCGCTTACACTGAGCCGACGTGCCATATCCGCATTAGCCCATGATAAATTCAGCTTGCTGCTTAACTCATCTCTTAGATTGGCTAATGCCTCGTGATAAATCGAGGGTAGGGATCGTCCCGCTACGGGCTGCTGTCTAATGAGAGCAGAAATGATAAGCAGCATTGTTCCTCTGCAAGCTAATTCAAATCCGGGCTTACAGGCATTAAATTCCTCATAGATGTATTCCATCCATTTCACAATTTCACCTGTAATAGATGGATAAAGGCGGGCAAAGAGGTTCTCACCGCTGCTACCCAAAGGCAAGCTACAGAATAGATCCGCATAAACTCGTTCCTCATCGACAACCATGTTAATATCCGAGGTCATTTCCAATTCGTCGTAAAAATCAAAATGGATACCTAAGAGCCTAGCTCCAGAATCAGGTACGATTTCAATACGATGCTCCGTAGCGGAATGCAGAAATAGAAGATCACCTGGATAATAAATGATTGCTTCTTGCTCTTCGTCGAAGATAACCTTCATCTCGCCAGAGATTACATACATAATCTCAAAGTCGTACAGACGCCGTGTTATACCATACATCTTAGTCACATGCTGATATTGTGCCCAATGAATGCTGGGGGAGATTTCACGGTTATTGAGGATGCGAGTTGGAAGATTATTGAATTCCATTTGGTAGTCCTTTCCTCTTGTGATAGAAAGTCGATATATGACAACTTTCTATCGAATACGAACAAATACTTCTTTATTATCTTATGATAGCATTTCATTAAGATTATCGACAATGAGTAAGTTTATATCATATAGAAAAAGGGGAAATGATCATGAAAATCGGTGTTATTGGCTATGGACTAAGGATTAGCAGCATCTTCGGGAATATATCGAAATCAGATCCCGACTGTCGAATAGTTGCAATTGCGGACCCCAATATAGAAGGAATTAAATCTAAGCTACCTGCTGGAGAGTCTGATGAAATTGTTTTTTTCGAGGATGCAGATGAGATGCTTCGAAGCATGAAGCTTGATGGTGTTATTATAGGGACTCGCTGTAATTTGCATACCGAGATGGCACTTAAAGTTCTTAAGTTAAATCTGCCTTTATATTTGGAGAAGCCAGTGGCGACGACCTATGAGGATCTATATCGATTGAAAACGGGCTTCGAAAACTCCAAATCAGAGGTTGTTGTCTCTTTTCCGCTAAGGAATACACCGCTTGTTAAGCTGGCTAAGGAAATTATCGATTCAGGCAAAATAGGAACAGTTGAGCATGTGCAGGCTATTAATAATGTGCCTTACGGTGGCGTATACTACCATTCTTGGTATAGAGACGACAGTATAACTGGCGGGTTATTTTTGCAGAAGGCGACACATGATTTCGATTATATTAATTATTTAGTTGGACATAAGCCGATTGCAGTATGTGCAATGAAATCGAAACAAATATTTAAGGGCAACAAGCCTGCAGGATTAAAGTGCATTAATTGTGATGAAAAGCATTCTTGTGAGGAAAGCACCATTAAGAAAGCTAATTTGGACCGCGGCGATTATTGCAGCTTTGCAGTAGATACTGGAAACGAGGATTCCGGAAGTGCACTCCTCCGTTACGAGTCAGGCATGCATGTGAATTATTCGCAAAATTTCTTTGCACGACGCGGGGCTGAGAAGCGTGGAGCAAGGCTGCTGGGATACAAAGGAACATTGGAGTTTGATTGGTACACCGGTGAGCTTAAAATATTTATGCATCACGAGCCGAGAGTTGAGACGCATCAGCTTGATATTAATGCCTTTGACGGACACGGCGGTGGGGATCATATGCTCGTTAATAATTATTTGCAAATTGTGCGTGGAGCAGAGAAATCTGTAACAACGCTTAACGATGGTCTCCTAAGCGCGTTGTTATGCTTGAAGGCTAACGAATCGGCAAACACGAATACTTTTCAAAATATAGAATGGAATTAACTGGGCATATTGACGAAATTGGAAACTCATGGTATCTTATCTCTACATCAAAAAAAGTTTAGCGGAAGCACCGCAAATTCTGACGTTCTGACGTCGGGGTTTGCGGTTTTTTTATATTTTTTGAGCTGGAGAGGGGGATGGCCATGAGAGTTGTGCTTGCTGCAATGCAACGTGAATATACCGCCAAGCTGGCCGATTATTTGCGGGAGGAAGAACCGAATTGGGATATTGCTGCTTTCACGCATGAGAGTGCATTACGAAGGGAGCTTCAGGGTAGCGGTGTTATTGATCTACTCATAGGACAGATCGATATGCTGCTTGAGGTGGCCTCATTAAGTGACAGGGTTGGGAAAATCGTAGCGTTGGTTGAAGAGAGGGATAAAAATCGCGGTGGCAAGTGGCAGGAAGTGGTTCAATATCAGCCATTGCCAGCGATTTTATCAGGCATCAGGGGAGGATTGTCTGGGGGGAACGTCTTGCCAGATTCCAGCTGTCAGGTTGTCACTTTATTTTCGGCCTCTGGAGGTGTAGGTAAGACTACAGTTGCCTTAAATTTAATTCGCCAAGCAGGGGAACGTGGAGTGCGTACCTTTTACTTGAACTTGGAAGCATTAAATGCAACCTCACTTCTATTTGGTAAAGGTGAGCCAGATAGCTTGTCACGATTACTCTATTCGTTGCAGGCATATCCAGAGAAGTGGGGGGAGATGCTTAAGGAGCTTTGCCGCCATCAGCCACAATTACGTACCGATTATCTCGACGCTACTGACCATCCCGGAGAACGACTAGCTTTGACCTCTGAGTTAATGATGACATTCATAGAAGGACTTAAGGCTACAGGAAAATATGATCTGATTGTCATTGATCCAGACTCTGGAGCGGGAGATTGGCATTGCAGCTTAGTTCAAATGAGCGATCGTGTCATTTGGCTGACGGCGGATGATGCTCAGTTAATGCTAAAGACAGAGAAGCTGCTTAACCATTGGCACAATAAGCTTGGAGAGAATATGAGCAAAATAATTTTTGCCCTTAATAAAGGAAACGGCAGCATGGTTAACCGTTGGAACCTACCTGGGGGTAAGCCTTCAGCGACCTTGCCGTACATTCCCCAATGGAAGACGGTTGATCAACCCGGAAGATTATTAGGCTCTCCGGCCTACTGCGGAGCGGTGGAACAGCTGCTTGCACTACTAAGAATTGAGAGCAGCACTGTTAATACCAAACGGAGAAGGGAGGAAGGACATGGAATTCAGCGGTCTCACATTAGGGGAGCTTGCTGAGTTAAGGGAGGCCGTAAGATCGCGGCTGTCATGGGACAGCTCTGTAACAGATGATGAGCTGCGCCAATTAATTGAGAGTGAGCTTTTCCGCAGGGAGCGGACACGCCGGATGACGGCAGGGGAACGGAATTCAGCTGTCACGAGGCTATTTCATTCCTTTCGTGGTCTAGATGCTTTGCAGCCTTTACTCGAGGATACCGAAATTACGGAAATAATGATTAATTCATACGATGAAATTTATATTGAAAGAAGAGGGGAGCTACAGCCGGTTAATCTCGGCTTCGAGAGCTCAGAGAGATTGGAGGATCTCATCCAGAGCATGGTGGGAAGGGTGAATCGAATTGTGAATGAATCCTCTCCTATCGTGGATGCTCGGCTACCGGATGGCTCAAGAGTGAATGTTGTTCTACCTCCAATTGCCTTGAAGGGACCGACTGTCACTATTCGTCGTTTTCCCAAGAACCCTCTAGGCATGAAGGATTTATTAGAGATGGAAGCCATATCCCAAGAAGCTGCCGATTTTCTTCAACAGCTAGTTGCAGCCAAATATAATTTGTTCATTAGCGGAGGGACAGGCTCTGGCAAGACTACTTTCCTTAATGCGCTATCTCAATGGATTCCCTCACATGAGAGGGTAATTACCATTGAAGATGCTGCCGAGCTGCAAATCCGAGGAGTGTCTAATCTCGTCTCGCTTGAGACGCGTAACGCGAATAGCGAGGGTAAGGGGCAGATCGGTATACGCGATTTAATTCGTACATCATTAAGGATGCGCCCTAATCGAATCATTGTCGGAGAGGTTAGAGGTGCTGAGGCATTAGATATGCTTCAAGCGATGAACTCTGGACATGAAGGTAGAGTATCGTGTATAAAAAGCATGTGATTTCATCTGAAAGAAACCTTAACAGTTGCCGGAAAATAGGCATTCTTTACACCCTTTACATTCTCCTCTTCAGTAATAAGGACTATTCTATCAAACATCACTCCAATGACTTGTTGCTTTTCTATGTCATTCATATCATCCCATAAATCAATTAGTTGGAATAATTGATCTGGAGTTTGGACACTTACTCCTGTAACGAGTTCCAATTTATTATTAATTCCTTGCTCTGCAATATGTTCTTCATCCATCCGCAACCGCAGATCGTTTTCATCAATTAAATCTTCCGCAAATGCATATTGCCACTTCTTGATTCGTGATTTTACTTTTTCAAGTTCTCGCTTTAATTTTGCTACCTCCTTCTTTTTTTCAGATTCACGTTCATCAATTTCGGTTTGATATTCTTTAACTTGATCCATCTCCACACGGATATTTTTAATATGTTCCTTAATTAAGTGTTCGACATGCTTCTGCCGGAACATTGGTTGATTACAACTCTTATTCTCCTTACGTTTAGCGCACCAATAAAATGTGCCCAACAATTCTTTACCATCCACACGACTCCGTTTGGTTGTTGATCTACCATACATTGAAGCACCACATCTACCACACCGCAGCACGCCATTAAACCAATAAATAGCTTTACGAGAGTTTCCTCCATTAGACCGCCTACGCATACGAAGAATATGTTCCTTAAACTCTTCTACAGTCCAGATGGCTTCATGAGATCCAATTACCTCAATAACATCAACCCGTTCCTCGCGCTTTCGCTGTGGATATTTACCGTTGGCCATCTTAGATCCAAATCTTATGATTCCGGCATAGAAGGGGTTCTCTAGAGTTAACGCTACATTTGTGGCGGTCCACTCCCCGTTCCTACGGACAATACCTTCATTAAACATTTGTGCTGCTATGGCTTGATAGCTCATTCCGGACATGTATAAGCTACGTACCATCTTAATATAGTTAGCTTCCTCCCCAATCAATAGACCAGTTGAGGTATACCCGAAAGGGTACTTCCCGCCAGGTCGCTTCCCTTCTTTTACTTTTTGCTCCATACCAAGGCGGACACGTTCAGCAATTAGCTCTCTTTCAAATTGAGCAAATACCCCGAGGATACCTATCATTGCACGACCCATAGCAGTGGTTGTGTCGAATTTCTCTTGCCGGGAGATAAACCCTACTCCATTAGATTGAAGGTCTTCTAATAACTCGTAGAGATCTTTAACTGATCGAGTAAAACGATCAAGTTTATATACCACAACTGCATCGATTTCTTTATTTTGAGCTAGAGTTAAAACCTCTTGTAAGCGCGGCCGCTTGGTGTTTTTTGCGGAGTATCCATCATCAATACATATTTTCACAATTTCATAACCATTAACTCGACAATAATCTATTAACTGATTTTTTTGAGCTCGGATAGAGTATCCTTCATTAGCTTGTTCTTCTGTACTAACCCGAATATATAAAACTACTCTCATATAAACAACTCCTTATGCATAGACACGCCATTGTGGTATGTATTTTCTTAAATATAGATATTCTTGTCCCATTCGACTAATAATGTGATCGACACGCCGTTCAGCCAACTCATATGGCACCTTAAATGTTTCTGCAATTATTCGAGCATATTCTTCCCAGAGAGGTACAGGCTCAGGCAGAAGATAGTAGGGCATTGCAGATATCAGCTGAAAGTGACCTGCTTGAATCTCTTGTAATTCTCTAAATAAATGTGGGAGCTCATCCTGATTACCTGCGTGCTTGGCTGGGTGACAGAGCTCATGGAAAAATGTTGCGCGGATATCTTGCTCGCGAGAACCCTTTGTAAGCATGATGACAGCACCTTCATCGTCCCACTGAGTGAATGGTCGTCCATCATAGAATTGAATATCAACCCCCCAAATAGTAGAGATCAGGTCTAAATCCATTTCCCCCGGATAATTAATTCCAAAAGCCTGATAAAGGTCACAAATAAAATTTTCCGTGTCAGGTGGTTTGTACCAATGCAGCATATAATTCCTCCTTAACTCCATAACAGAACATATGTTCTGTTTTATTTGAAAAAGAAAAGCCCGCATGGGCCTGTGATAATCAAAAATTTCAGCATCCTATTGTTTGTTCCTTGTATTCATGTTTGCTTCCATCTCTTTCTTACGCCTCCGCCAGTCCTCTACGGCAGCGTCAGCGAGCTTACGTTCATCATCTGTCCAGTCCGCACCCCCTCCGTAGTATGCGCGTCCGCTAGATTTAGATAGTGCTTGGTGGTTTTCTTCCGTTCGACCAACCATGTAGTCGAGTGAGACATCAAAAAAATCGGCTAACTTCGTGAGTGTTTCAGTATCTACATCTCGCTTGCCTGATTCGTAATAACCATATGCTTGACGGGTGATTCCCAAAAAATCAGCCATGTCCTGATGTGTTTTCTTTTTTTCTTTTCGTAATTGCTTAATTCTTTCACCTAACATGATAACCACCCCATACAGACATTATATAGCAACTTTTTGTTGCCTAAAAGTAAAGAAACAAAAAGTTGCTATTTAGTGGTTGACAGAAACATTATGTTGCGTATAATGATGAATATAAGGAAACAAAACGTTACCATGTGAGGTGAGAAAATGGAGCGTGAATGGTTGGAGCGCTTAAGGAAAGAGAAAAAAATGACTCATGAGCAAGTTGCCAATCGAGCAAAAATAACACGTCAATATTATGGCATGATCGCAAGCGGCGAACGTGATCCGCGCGTGGAAGTTGCAAAAAAGATTGGAAATACATTGGATTTCAACTGGACCCTTTTTTTTGACAAGGAAGGCAACAAAACGATTCCTTACAATTAAATGACAGAATAAGGAGGTTGCCCTATGAACAACCCAGGTTTAAGCCCAGAAGCATGGAATCAATATATTCGCTTGTTGGCGCAACTGAACATCAAGTATGGGGCTAAGGTTTCAGAAAGAATTCGTTTGCAGGTTGCCTAAAAAAGATAACCTGCAAACACGGCAGGTCGCAACATGGGGTGTGGGTAGCACCGGGTACAACATTAGATTAACATCATGACCACCCTTTAGTCTGTTGGAATTTCTATCAATGAGGGGTGGTGAGAAAAATGAATTATGGCGTGATTGTCAAGGCGTTGCGCGTCAGGAAGAAATGGAGCCAAGAGGAGTTCGCGGAAAAAATCCACGTATCGCGTAGCGCAATTAGCATGATCGAGAACGACAAGCAAACACTGGACGTGCCTACTCTTATGCAAATGGTACAAGTAACCAACGAGCCAGCTGTTGCAGTCGCAATCATCATGGGAATGGATGGTATCAATATTTTGCAAAACTTATTAAGTGCCGTTGGAGTGGGGTGATTGTGTTCATACCTATCGGAGATTTTATTCCAGCCCCGAAACCAGAATTTAAGCGTGGGAAACTTTCGCGACGTCAGCGCAGTGAATTGTCAGCAAAGGAAGTAAAACGACTACGCGAACGATCAGACGGCGTCTGTGAGAAGTGCGACAGCCAGAGAACGTCCGGCAAAGCACACCTTGAAAGGCGTTGGAGATCCGAGGAAAAACCAACTGCTGAAGATGTAGTAGATCTATGCACCGACTGCCACAAGTGGGCGGACGGAACTCCCGAGGGTCGCAGATGGTTTGAGGAAAAGAAACAACAATTACGAATGGAGGCAATCATTTGAATAATTCTATCGAAATCCAGAATTCAGTTGTACGTGTACTTGAGACGAACACCGAAGAACTGGCAGAAGCAATGAAGCGCTACGCCGGAAAGAGTCAAGTTGTGTTCAGTGCATTGTGGGATAAAAGTTGGGAGCTTCGCGGTCAATTGGAAAAGGAGCGTTACAAACTCCAGTGCATGAAGGCTTCGATAAGGAAGTCAAACCGCAATGATCGCCGCAATGATTTGGTTGCAGGAATGCGCAGTCCAGAACGTCGAGCTATTGGAGATTGAGGGGGTTAACGGTTTGAGGAGAAAATGGGTTTCGCAAGCGGATCTAAATCACAAGAAATATGGTTCCAAGTGGAACTTGACAAAAGCGAAGAAGTTTTTTAAGGCGATTTTCGGTACAGATAAGTTTGTTGAGCCACACCCGTTCAATGATCACTGTTTTTTCTTCAAAAATGATTTTGTTTGTTTTGAAGCTTTTGTTTTGTACGGCAGCTCGCGAATTCAACTACAAACCATCAATCCACATAACACCATCGGTTACTTTGATTTCGTTACTTATCAATTGGACAGAAACTACACATCGGAGGAGTCAGATCGTCGCTGGCAAGAGGTGAAGAAGGAAATTACCTACGACTATAAGGATCATTTGCACTCGCTTTCTATTCATAACACCAAACAATTTGAGAAAGAGATACAGAAAATCAAGGACCTTGATTTTTAGAGGGGGTGAAGAGGATGTCGAGGGAAGAAATTCAGATACGGATATCAGAACTGCAAGTAATGAGATGGAGGCTTAGTACGTTTCCGGGATATTCAGACCCTTTGGTCACTCCGGCCGCTATCGATCTTATTAATTCTGAGATATCTGAGCTGCTCCTATTACTAGATAGTCAAGTATTCAGGAAGACGGCATAAAAAAACTCTTTGGATTAAGGCTCCAAAGAGGTCAGGCGTATTACAAAATATTGTACCTCAATTATACCACATCTAAATATCGCTGGGAACAGGCTCCCATATGGAGGGGGTGATTATTCAAATATGGACCACAGCAGAGAGATATTCCTTTTTTACGATTGGCTCGAAACAAACTCCGTGACTGATTCTGGGATCAACCTATGGCATGCACTCATGCACATTAACAGTAAAACGGGATGGTCAGTAGAGTTTGCAGTAGCTATATCAACCCTAGCAACGAAAACGGGTATGAAGAAGGATGCAATCATTAGGGCTCGTCATCGCCTGCAGCAAGCTGGACGAATCGATTTCGTAAGCCGAACAGGTCAATTATCAGCGCTTTACCGTATCAACCCTTTTGAGTCGTTTAATCAGACACAAAGTGCAACACAAACGGATAGTGTCGTTCTAAACGACTCAAAGCCAGTCACAAACCGCGCACAAAGCCAGTCACAAACCGCGCACAATCCGCTTCCATTAATAAGTTCTAGTTCTTTAGGGATTGATAGAGAGAAAGAAAAAGATAGGCTGCTCCATCTCGTCAATACTCATGAACTAAAAAAAGTTGGAGCTGCAGGGCTGGATACGATATTCGCATATCTCGGAGTTGTTGAAACGGGAGTAATAGAGCTCGCCATTAAGACAGCAGAGAAAAAGCACCTTAATTATTTTGTTGAGACAATCAAGAATTGGATATCCGAAGGTAAGACCACTGTCGCACACGTCTTGGACATACCTGAGAAGGGTGAAAGACCACCAAGCGCAGGCAACAGCAAGTCATACAGCGGTCGCAACGCAGGCAGTGGCAAACCTAAGTTGCCAGTTGCTAAGGATAATGGACAAGCCACTGTCGTAACACCAGAGCAAATGGAGCAAATGCTACAGCTAGCCAGAGAGCTTAAAGGGACAGGACAGGGGGCAAGGTCAGATGGAATACCTACTCATTGACCCCAGACCCGATCTTCCTGACTCAAGACACTGGCAATTACTACTACGCTATATTCCATTGCTGGAGGACAAGTCTAGAGCCTACGATATTCACACGTTACTTTGGTCATTCCGCTGCTACGGCACAGTTTTGAAATACAATTCAAGCGGTCTTTTCTTTTTTCCAACACTTGATGAGAAATGCACTTTCGACAACCAAGAAGAGTTCAATGTGATGAAAGACAAGTGTTTTCGCCCATACAGAGATGAAATAGCACAGCTCCTGCGAAAGGTGGCGGGGAATGAATGAAAAACAAATATCGGTGCAATGACATGCAGGAAGTATGGAATAGTTTCGAATGGCTATATCGAGAAAAGTTACAGTCGCTTGATAATATGACTCGTCAAATGATCGGTGAAATGCAGAAGACAGGACTTAATCTTACACAAATCAGACGCTTCGTTCCCAAAGCATTTGCTGATCTATATAACCAAGTGGCTCAAGAGAACCGCGATAAAAACAAGGAGGGAAAACGGGATGGCAATAGCCAAGTTGAGGAATGAGATGGCTGAAAGTAAAGATCCGTATGTACATGTGATAGGGGACTTCTTAATTAGCCATGTAACCAAAAATCCGAATGATGCGGAGAAGATCCAAGCAGCTGATAAGACGATCATCAAAAGTTTGGGTGCGATGGCCGCCGAAGCCAGTAAGAAAAAGGTCGGGAATCATGCGGTATTAACGGATGCTGAGGGGTATGAGATCGTGCTGAAATATTTCGGTATCGAAGGATCGGCAGCGCCCAACACCACCTTGAACCTCGACGATATTTTGGGCTTATGATCATGGCGAAGATAATAGGCGCTGGACACTACCATGACTTCGTCGAACATTTCTCGCAGGAGATTAGCAAAGAGATAGCTGATTTCGCTATCAACACCGCGTTACTATGGAGCCGGTACTTATTCACACAAAGAGTGCAGGGCATCCAATTCGTTTACTGTACTCATTGCAAAGAAAGTTATATGACAGATCAAACATTAAAACACAACCAGGAGTGGGAATGCAAGAAGTGTAAGTCGATGTGCACCGTAAAAGCTAGTGGTATTGGTCGTAAAACATTGCACGATGAAGTGTATTTCGTTTACTACGAGAAATCTCGAATTAACCCAAAGGCTATGGTTGCTAGAGGTATCCATGCAATAAGAGATTACACGGGTGATTATTACAAGGTTGAAACCTCATACAAGGATGTTGCACACTATCTTTTTGAACCAGGCAAAGCAACAAAACGCGTTCGTTACTATTGGGCAAATGGCTGGGAAACACGCAAGGCAGTCACCACTGAGACTTTGAATATGATGAGATACAAACGTTGTTATTACTCTCCAGAGAGTATCGCAACAGCTGCACATGGAACGCAATTTCAATATAGCACATGGGAAAAGTACGATGCTGGCGATAGGGTTGAATTCTTTGCACTCGCAGCTAAGTATCCGTGTATTGAGTATCTAACAAAGCTAGGGCTAAGGAAAATTGTAGAGGATAAGTTGGTAGGTAATGACTTATATCGAACAATAAACTGGCGAGGCAAAACTTTACAAAAGGTCCTGAGACTCGATAAGAAAGAGATCAATGAAATCAGAACATCTAATCTTTCGATCGATGCATCTACCTTACGTTTTTACCACAAGTCTAAGCATCGGAGTAAAACACTTACTATAACTGAGGCTTATAAATTAAAGGATATTGATTACTGTGACTCAGAGCTCGAAGCGATGCTTAGTCGATTTTCGTTCGAACATGTTAAAAAGTATCTCCTCAAACAAATGGGTAATGGAAACCACTATCGATCAGGTTCACTCGTTCTAACCGCTTGGCGTGATTATATCAAAGACTGCAGGCACCTCGGGATAGAGCTAGACAAAGATCATATCTTCTTGCCGAATGATTTACACGCTGCTCATCAAAATACAATCCAGAAAGTGAAAATCAAAGCTGATCGATCACTGAATATGAAAATTGCTACTCGACTTAAGGATTTGGACAAGTACCGATTCGAGTTTGCTGGTTTCATCTTGAGGCCTGCGAAGAGCAGCAATGAACTCTTTGACGAAGGCAAGGTATTGCAACACTGTGTCGGTGGTTATGCGAAAAATTATGCCGAAGGAAAAACGGATATATTCGTTATACGGAAAGCAGACCGCCCAGAAACCCCATTTTATACAATGGAAATCCGAGAGGGCAAGATTATTCAGACATACGGGATGAAGAATAGCCCTCCAACTGATGAGCTCGCAGCGTTTATCGAAACATTTACTGCTTCAAAATTATCCAAGAAGAAGCGTAAGAACAAAGGTAAAACTAAAATAGCACAGCCGGATAACCGGCAGGAGGTTGCTGTATGACACAATTAGCAATGAGGACCGTTGATTTAATCGCGGTGGAGATCAACAGTATAAGAGATCAAGTTCAGAAGATGGCGCTTGTGGGAAGTATCGAAATCGGTCAACGACTTACCGAAGCTAAGGCATTGGTTGCTCATGGTGAATGGGGAGAATGGCTCGAACATTCTGTATCCTACTCGCAAAGAACGGCTAATAATTTGATGAAAATTGCAGAGGAATACGGCTCCAATCAGAATGTTCTTTTCGGTGAAAATCCAAATTCGCAAGCGCTTGCGAATCTTACTTACACGCAGGCTGTCGCCCTTTTAGGGGTGCCTGCAGACGAGCGCGAAGACTTCGTAAAAGAGCACGATGTAGAGAACTTAACCACTCGCGAATTGGAGCAGGCCGTTAAAGATAAAAAGGAACTGGAACGCTTATTGAAGGAGAGTAAAGACAAAGAGAAAATCGCCTTAGATGCTCATCAAAAGTTGTCCCAAAGACAGAAAGAACTCGAATCGAAAAGCAAAGAACTTAGCGAAACTGTCGATCGACTGAATTCTGAACTAGAGACTGCACAAGCTTCTGGTGATGAAGAAGAAATCGAGAAGGCTCAGGCGGAATTGAAGAAATTGAAAGAAGCTGAGAAGGCTGCGATGCTGAAAATAAAAGAACTCGAAACGGAACTCAAGAAAAAGCCGATCGATGTACCGGCAGTTACGGAGAAGATTATCGAAGTCACTCCGGATTCCGTTACAAAGGAGCTGGCTGACCTCAAAGAGCAACTTACGATGAGCGAAAGCAAACTAGCCAGAAGTAATAACAAGGCAATGGTTAAGTACGCGCTTCTCTTCGAATCGTTAGACAAGGGATTTAATGATCTAATTGGCGTGCTGGGGGAAATAAAATCGAGTGCCCCGGAAGCCTATGAAAAGTATAAGACCGCTACCTTAACGCTAGTCAACAAATATATCGAGAATGTTTAACACTTCGGGTCAATTCAAGCATAATCACAATCCATATAAATCATTAAATCATTTAAGGAGAGATGGATAGATGTTACAGGGATATAACAAAGAATCTGTGTACGACGAAGTTATCTCACCACTCATGCAACAAATCATAGAAGTTTGTAAACAAGAGCAAATTCCAATGGTAACGAGTTTTTACCTCGTATCTGCGGATGTTCATCCAAACGGCAAGGAGTTGTTTTGCACCACAACACTTCCGGTAAAGGGAAATACCCCCGATTGGATTAGGGATGTTATAGCGATGTATGAAGGACGAAGAGACCCCATCATAACGGCAACTATTACGATTACCAAGGAGGACTCCCATGAATGATCTCGTGATAAAAATGCCGAATAACATCCAGTTACTTCGAAGCGAAGACCACATATGGGCAACGAGGATAGGGGATAAAGGATTACCGATTACTACCGACCCCGAAATAGTCGCGGATGACCTAGAACAATATCTGAATGATCCTGAACCTCCAATGTGGAGAGAAAATCCAATCATGCGGGCGTTGATTGCCGAGATCCGATTGAACGTTGGAATGCAGAGGATCATTAATGAAAAACGGATGTCTGCCCCATTCAATCAGGGAGAGGCTGTCGGAACAGAAGTTTTGAGCAGCCAGCTCGTTGAAGAAGTGAAGTTACACGCAGAAACAGCCGCCC
The DNA here is from genome assembly GCF_004295585.1 of Cohnella abietis. Taxonomy (NCBI): domain Bacteria; kingdom Bacillati; phylum Bacillota; class Bacilli; order Caryophanales; family Paenibacillaceae; genus Cohnella; species Cohnella abietis. The sequence goes on from NZ_AP019400.1 coordinate 1,749,848, forward strand.
AGCTCATCACCATGAGGGGAGAAGCTACAAGGCTACGAGACGACATCACTGAAGCAATTAATATTTGGGAATGGATGACACCTGAAGATGATGGGATAGATACGATAGAACGGGTCATTCGGAAACTCAAGCAAGCCCTCTCCTCCCATACAGAGGATACAGGGATAAGGGAGCTAGAAGGCGCGGATAAAGTACGGAAGTTATACATGGAATGGGTTGATGAAAGAAAGAACCCTCGTGACGCGAATTTCCCAGGCTACGAAGGAATTGTTGAAAACCGGATAGCACAGATTGAAGAGGTTGCGGAGTTGCTCGGCATCACTATACCAGGCATTAACACTGAGGAGGGGCAGTAACAATGCATGAGATTAAGTTCAGGGGTAGACGGCTGGACAACGGCGAGTGGGTAGTAGCAGAAATGTACCAACGTTGTAAAAACCTATTCGCTAAAGGATATCTTTGCTTTGTAGGCAGTCATGCCGTTGACCCCAAAACAGTTGGACAATACTCCGGTGTTTATGACGGAGAAGACGAAGAGAATGAACTGTGCCACGGCGACATCATATCGGTTGAAATTGATGGTCAATCGATCGCATGCAAAGTTGTGTGCGAAACGCCTGGATTCATGGTCGTCTCAGATTCGTTTGAAGATGGTTATACATGGATTTCTGATCTAATGGAATGCGATAGCAATTACACATGGATACCAAATTCAAAGCGTATAGGCAACATCTTCGAACACCCACACTTACTCACTGGGGGGAATAAAGGACATGATTAAACTGGCATTGACCAGAGATGATGCCCGGAAGCATTTTGCCGATAGCGGTCTAACCTATGCCTCCATAGATAAAGCCAAAATCGAAGCTCTAAAAATAATCATCCAAAAGCATTTAGACGTCCGAAACAAGTATCAAGCAGATACAGAAATGAAGATTAACAAAAGGAATAAGAAAACGGTTTTCTCCGAGGATGGGAGTTTACTAGGATGCCAACTCACAATGAGGTGTCATTACTTTAATAGCCGCGAAGCAATCACATTCGGAACATCTGGATTCATAGGGTTCTGTGGCTGGGCTGATGATGTGAATGCGGCTCCACTCATATCGGCGTTTATAGAATGGGTTGATAAACTAGCTGGTCTAGAGGGATAGAGGGATAGAGTCTATCTGGCGTAGTAGACACATTAAACAAAGGAAGGTGAACGGCAGTTGAGCACTGTAATTAGGAACAAGGTTCATACGGCCAAAAAGTTCTATGAGTGTGATAGCTGCAGACGACAGATTTCACCTGGGATTAAGTATCGCAGAATTTTTGGATCGGCTTACGCGTCAGATCCGCTAAGAGAATTGAAGTTGTGTGGCGGATGTACGGATATCAAAGAAACAACTGGAGACGGACACAGCGACATAATGTTTGCAGGGTGATGCACATACCAAAGAAGCGATGTTATCAATGGAACAGGAATCTATTGATAGAAGGGAAGAGGATCCGTTGACCCAACCTAATGAGCAGTTAGACCGCGAAAAGAAGCTAGCAGAGATAAAATCATACGATGATTCTTGGTGGCTGCGGTATTTGGAAGAAAAAACAGTCTTTGATGCAGAAAACATAAAATCTCAAAAGGTTTGGTTAATTGAAGAATTAGAGTCGCTACTGGAAGAGAACAAACAGCTCCAACAAAAACTATTAGACTATGAAGGATGCAAAGGTGTTGAAGACTATTATCGCGTTCTTTCCGAACTGCGGGAAACTCAGGCAGAACTATCCGCAAAGGATAACAAACTCGAAGAAATAGAAAAGATTGTAGGCTCCATCGAACTAAACGATCAACCAAAAGACATAATCTATCAGATATCAAAGATACTCCCTATCATTAGGGGATAAGGAAAACCCCCGAACCTATGCTGGGGAGCTAGTCGGGGGTTTAGAACACATGCTCTTATTATATAACATAAGGGGTGTGTGGTACATGGGTGCATTAAAAATTGACCAATCAATCGAACAAGGTATCATCGATCAATTAAACGGGTACAAGAGGCTTTGTGGTAGAATCAAGGTTCTCGAGAAGCAGTCAGTTGGAATGGGTTATCAAATAAACGCTTTTGATGGGGACAAGCTGCAGCAGCTACACGCAAAACTAGATGGCATGCCGTCCTATATGTATCTCAATAAAAAAGAGCAACACCTAGAGACCATCGCTCATGCCTATCTGGAACATTACCCAGCCGGTACTAAATCACAACTCAACGAAATCAGAGATCAACGTGGCGTTGATGTAGATGACCGAAAAGACTTAAAAGATTTGGCTAGACGAGTCGAGAAAGTGAGGGAAGCCCGTCTAGGGACGTTAGAGGGAATTGACGCCATAATCGAAAAGGAAGCCCAACTACGCGACTTAATGGATCAGAGAGATGCAATATCAACGATCCTAGAAACGATGGGCGAAGAAAATCCTCAATACTCCAAACTCCTCGCTTCTCGTTACATTGACGGCAAGGACGTCTGGACTGTCGCTTCTTCCCTCGGAATTTCAAGGCGAACATTCGACCGTTGGAGAGCGAAATCACTAGAAGAATACGCTATTCTAGCGGGAATGTCGTAAAGTTGGCGCAAACGTGACGTTAAGAAGGCGCCACAAGCCAAAATTTCCGTGATATTATGCTAATGTGATGTAAATAGGCAGACACGCAAGGGGTTGTCCAAACGGGCAGCCTCTTTTCTTATGGAGGTGACATGATGCACAAGGTAAGAGTACCCCCGCCCATTCTTCAACCTGCTAAATGCGCTTCATGTCCATGGGGTACTTGGGCGGGATCGGTGCAGCTATGTTTGTTAGTTACCTGCGTCAAGGCGGTGCATAAATGAACGTTGTGCAGCCTATACGAGATCCAGAGGTGGTCGAAGCAATCCAGGACCATTTAAGGATAACAAGCGAACGAGATTATATATTTTTCAGTCTCGGGGTTTTCAGCGGACTTAGGGTTAGTGACTTACTGGACCTTCAAGTATGGGAAGTGCGCGGCACTCATGTTCATATCACTGAAGGTAAGACCGGGAAGCAGAAAAAGTTCATCATTCACACGGATATCCGGGACGATCTTGACGCTTTTATTTCTGGGAAGAAGGATGACGATTATTTATTCTCAAGCCGGCAGAAAAAGACATCGACAGGCTTAAAAAAACGCCCGATTGACCGCAGTCAGGCATACAAAATGCTTAACAAAGTGGCTCGAAAGTTCAACCTGAAAGAAATAGGTTGCCACACCATGCGTAAGACGTGGGGATACAGGCTCTGGATGGACGATGAACGAAATCTAACGTTACTAATGGAAATGTTCAACCACGACTCCGAACGGGTCACATTGCGCTATCTAGGGGTCACTCAGGACGCAATGGACAAGGCAATCTTGCGTATGAGTTACACAAAAAAAGGTAAAAGTCGCACTCGTTAAGCGTGACCGTTAATGAGCCCTAGAAAAGACTGAAAAAAGTGCCATTCAGCGAGTGCAACAGAATTATAGTTGTGGTTCACTCTAGTTACAATATTTAGGAGAAAAAGAGGTTTCAGAACTTGAGTGTACGAACCTCAAAAGCAAGAATGTAAAATAAATGGTAAAAAAATGAGAATTCCAACTTAAATCAACGTGGGGGTGAGGTGAATGCAATGTCGAGGGAACACAGCCCAGAATACAAACGAGCCTTAAAAATGTTCCTAAAAGACCGCTCGTTGAAGCCTAAACAAATAGCTGATGCAGTGGGTGTAACCTCAGCTCTAGTCCGTAAGTGGAAGAGCTTATATAAATGGGAGGGCATGGCAGAGCCGCGAAGGGGACCGCCTAGAGGAAGCAAGAACGCCATTGGAAATAAAGGTGGTAAAGGTGGCCCTCTTGGTAATGACCACGCAGTTAAGCACGGTGCATTCCGCAAGTTCATGCCAAACGATCCCGAGTACCTTGAAATCCTTGATATGGTGAAGGATATGAGCGCTCTCGATATGATCTACACGGGCATAGAAAACTCTTTTGTCGCGTTTGTTCGTCTTGAAAAGCTCATGTTTGTCTCTAGCAAAGACGAGATAATCAAAGAGGTAAAGAAACAGAAATACGAGATTCATAGTACTGGTAAAGGAGATAACAAGAAACTTCACCGAAAGCTCGTCGAGCAAGAATGGAATTTCCATTTTTCCTATGAACGCTATGAAAAGTATGCCAAAACACAAGCTTCCATTTACGCCAGCCTACGAGCTGGCATTAAACAGTTCTTGAACATTGCGCCAGAAGACGATGAGCGCCGCGCCCGCATCGCCCTTATCGAAGCCCAAACCGAACGTACTCAGCAGCAAATCACCATAGCTAAAGCGGAAGCCGATGAGAAAGCTAGTGAAAATAACCGACAGCCGGTAGTCATAAGGAATGATATCCTTGAGTGAAATCAGCCTGCAGCAAGTCGTTGGTAAGGGATATAAGAGCTTTTGGAATTTCAAAGGTCGGTATCGTGTAATTAAGGGCGGGCGTGGCTCCAAGAAGAGTGTCACAACGGCATTATCCATTATCACAAACATGATGGAATTTCCGCTATCCAATACGCTTGTCATTCGTAAGACATTTAACACCCATAAGGATTCTACCTGGGCGCAGCTAAAATGGGCATCGCGCCGTTTAGGGGTAGCCCACTTATGGCATTTTAAAAAGAGCCCGTTAGAAGCAATCTATAGACCCACTGGTCAGAAGATTCTCTTCCGTGGCTTAGACGATCCAATGTCCATAACCTCCATAACGGTGGATATGGGCTATTTGTGCTTCTGTTGGTTTGAGGAAGCGTACCAGGTACTCAAAGAAGATGATTTCGATAAAGTAGATATGTCCATCCGGGGGGAAGTGCCGGAAGGCTACTATAAACAGATAACCGTCTCGTTTAACCCATGGAATGAAAAACACTGGTTGAAGAAGCGGTTTTTTGATGAAGAGGATCCCGATACTTTAGCCATAACAACCACCTACAAAAACAACGAATTCCTTGATGATGCAGATAAAAAGCGGTTTAAATGGATGAAGAAGAACAGACCTAAGCGCTATAAGGTTGAGGGCAATGGGGATTGGGGCATATCTGAAGGTGCCATTTACGAAAACTGGCGGGAAGAGGAATTCAACCCAGACAAGATCGCCAAGCTTCCAGGCTATAAAGCGGTATTCGGCTTAGACTTTGGTTACAGACATGACCCGAGCGGCTTTGTGGCAGCTCTAGTTAATCCCGAGCTTAAAAAGCTGTATATCTATGACGAACACTACGAACAGGCCATGACCAATAGCGACATTGCCGAGATGCTTAAGCGCAAAGGTCATGCCAAGGAGCGTATTATTGCGGATTCCTCGGAACCTAAGTCAATCGATGAGATATACGGGCATGGGATTAACCGCATTCAAGGGGCTGAGAAAGGCCCAGATAGCATCAACGTAGGTATCCAGTACCTAGAGCAATATGAGATCATCGTTCATTCATACCGTTGCCCGAACACAGCAATGGAGCTGGCATCCTATTTATGGGCGCAGGATAAGACGGGCAAATTCCTTCAAAAACCAATCGATGAGTTTAACCACATTATGGATGCCTTGCGCTATGCGATGGAACAAATCCGTTACGGTGACAATTATACGTGGTAGGTGGTGTGACAATGAGGACAGAAACAACAGCCATTATAGCTAACATCGCAGCAAACGCACCGATGAATGAAATGGCAATCATCAAACAGGAGATTCAACACTGGTTATCCTCAGATCTTCGGAAAATGATGCTTGAAGGAAATCGATACTACAGGAACAAAACGGACGCTCTCAAACGAAAGCGTATGGTTATTGGTCAAGATGGGATTTCGGTTGAGGACAAGAACCTAGCAAATAATAAGATCGTACACGGCTTCCTGCGGAAGCTAACGGATCAGAAGGTTGGATATCTGCTCTCTAAGCCAATGAGCCTGAAAACAAAAAATGAAGCGTATCAAGCTTTGCTAGAAGAGATATTCAATAAGTCATTTGCTAGGACACTCAAGAACCTTGGCAAGAAATCAATCATCAAAGGCAAAGAATGGCTTCACCCTTACTACGACGAAGTTGGAAACTTCTCCGTTGAAATCATCCCTAGTGAAGAGTGCATTCCGCAATGGAAGGATTCAGCACATACGATCCTAGACGCCATGATCCGATTCTATGATGTCGAAACCTATGTCGCATCCGAAAAACGGATTGTTAAGAAAATAGAGTATTGGGATACAAAAGGTGTTCGTCGTTATATCGATAAAGACGGTTCAATTGTTCCAGACGCAGAAAATGTGGAATCCTCACACATGATGATCGGCGAAGAACCGTTCAACTGGAATAAAGTTCCGTTCATTTGCTTCAAGTACAACGATGAGGAGCAACCACTCCTTGAACTGGTTAAGTCCCTTATTGACGATTACGATAACAAGAAATCGGATAATTCCAACAACCTCGAAGATTTACCTAACAGCATTTTTGTAATCGAAAACTTCGATGGTGCAGATTTAGGAGAGTTCAGACGCAATCTATCCCAATTCAGGGCTGTTAAAACACGTTCAGGTCCTAATGGGGGTGGCGGTAAGGTAGATACGCTAAATCTTGAAATAGACACAGAGGCATTCAAGACGCACATGGAAATGACTCGTAAGAACATTTATGAGTTCGGGCGCGGCGTAGATATGGCAGCTGAAAAGTTTAATGGAGCTACAGGGGTAGCGCTCAAGCAGCTTTACAACGATTTGGACATGGACGCGAACGACATGGAGACCGAGTTCCAAGCCGCCCTAGAGCAGTTTCTGTGGTTCGTCAATCAACACCTGTTACTAATCACTAAAGGAGACTTTACCACTGAGTCGGTAGACGTCATCTTTAACCGGGACATTCTTACAAGCGAATCTGACGTCATCACAGATGGAAAGAACAGTGTCGGGCTTATCAGTAACCGCACAATCATTTCTAACCACCCTTGGGTAACGAATGCTGCCGAGGAAGAGGAACAAATGAAGAAGGAGAAGGAAGAGGCGTTTTTGGATGCTCAATCTTACGGTGGACTGAAAGAGGATGAAGCCCCAATTGATGGAGGTGGTGGCGATGAATAAACAAGCTAAAGCAAGCGTTGATCGACTCATATCTGCATTGGCTGACCAAGCAACAGAAACCATTCAAAAAGGGGAATCAACCCCAGTGGTTGCAATTGATGCCTTATCGCATCTACTTGAGGCCTATGGGAATCAGGCAAGTGGCGGCACAACCGCTATTGGCTTTTCTGCTCCTAGTAATGATGAGGATGAACCATGAAGTCCAATGCGTATTGGGGTAAACGGCTGGATGCACTAAATGAAGCCCAACTTAACAAAGCCGAACAGTACGTCGAGACGATGAACGAACAATATGGTAAGGCCATGTCGAAAATTGAGCGAGATATGAATGATTGGTACAGGCGCTTCGCTAACAACAATGGCATTATCGATATGGCTGAAGCTCGCAAGCTCCTAACCTCCGGAGAATTAAAGGAATTCAAGTGGACAGTCCAGGACTATATCAAGGCAGGCCGCGAGAATGCCATTGATCAACGGTGGATGAAAGAGTTAGAAAACGCATCAGCTCGCGTTCACATCAACCGTCTCGAAGCGAAGAAGATCCAGCTTCAAAACGAAATTGAGCAATTGGCAGGACAGAAACTTACCGGAACAACTGGTTTGCTAGGCGGCATCTACAAGGACAATTATCACCGATCAATCTTTGAGCTGCAAAAGGGTGCTGGAGTAGGCACAACGTTCACCAAGATGGACAGCAACCAAATCAACAAGATCCTATCAAAGCCGTGGGCACCGGATGGAAAGAACTTTTCTTCTCGTATTTGGAGTGATCGAACAAAGCTTATTGCTGAGATGACCACAACCTTAACGCAGAACCTAACAAGCGGTGTACCGCTCGACCAACTTATTAACACATTCGCCAAGCGTATGAATGTGTCTCGATCCGATGCAGAGCGTATTATTCTAACGGAGTCGGCTTACTTCTCTGGCCAATCTCGGATTGATGCTTATAACGAGTTAGGTGTAAAGGAGTATAAGTTCACCGCAACGCTTGATCGCAAGACATCAACCCTATGTAGGGATATGGACGGAAAGGTATTTCCGCTATCAGAGGCTCAGGCAGGCGTAAACTACCCACCACTCCATTCGCGCTGCCGTTCGACTACCATTCCTCATTTTGATGATAACGTTAAGGAGAGAGTCGCAGAGAGTGAGGATAAGCAAGTATACAGCGTACCTGGGGATATCACTTACAAAGAATGGGCTGAAAAGTACGCACCATACGAAACTGAGTTTTTGCCTAACCGAGATCCAATCAAAGTGATTGAACCACCAATAGTCAAAACAACAGAGCCAAAACCTTTCAAAATATGGTATGATGAGACAGGGGAGAACGGCCCTAAAATAGCCGACTTACCAACGGATGCATTAGATAAGCTTAAGCCGGACGTACCTCGAAAGCTTGGCAAAGCCAGCGAAGAGGAAGCGCTAAAGTACATGGAAGAAACAGAGCGTAAAATTAAAGCGGCGGCAGATGAACATGCACTTGCGATTTCCGATAAAGGCGAGATATTCCACGTTCGTGGAGATCGTAGCTCAGTCAATCTTGCTAACATCGGCCATCCAAGACTTAATAACAGTATTGTTACCCATAACCATCCAGACGTTGGTGGGGAACCGGGAGGCTCATTTAGCCAGGAGGATGTGTTTGCCTTCTTCGGTCTAAAACTCCGGGAATTGCGAGCGGTAGATAAAAAGCATAAGTACCGCCTTACAACAACCGCGCCCCTCACGCTCACAGACGATGAGCTCGGCTTCCTCCTCTTGCAAGCTGAGGATAATTACAAAGTTAAGCTAACGCTTGAACAGGCATTAGCGGGCTATGACGCCAAGCATTTAACGATGATCGAGCTAGCAGCTCTCGTCGAGTCCCTAATCTACGAAAGGGAGTAAAGCCATGCTTCGAACAAAAGAAGAAAATCGGATTGCTATAGCAGAGTTGTTCGCGGACAAGCGCGGGCATTTAGGTGATGAGAGATTTAATCAGCTAGTTGATGAAATTAGCAACGTTCGTCTTGAAGCGCTGCAGAAGCTCGACTCACTACCTAAAGCGCCTATTGGTGTATTAGACTCAAATGAAGCAGAACGATTGCGTCTGAGCAAGGAAGAAGACATGAAGTGGTTGTTGATTAAGCAAAAGTACGGCATCTGAAGCACTCTCTAAACCGGGAGTGCTTTTTGTATGCCTCAAAATCCCAAACGTTTGGGAATATGGTTAGGCTCTTGCTGAGACTGCATGGGCCTATTCGCCGTTTCGGTACTGTCGGCGCTAAACAACAGGACATCACCGGACGCGACCGGGACAACAAGCGAAGATGAATGGAGGAAATGACTATGAACAAAGAGCAATTTATTGCATTGGGATTACCAGAAGATTTGGCCGTGAAGGCTGCTGCAGCATCAACCGATGAGTTGAAAGGTTTTATTCCTAAGACTCGTTTTGATGAGGTAAACGCCGCCAAATTGAAAGCGGAGAAAGATGTTTCGGATCGTGACACGCAGATTACTGAGTTAGGAAAAACTGCCGGTATGTCCGAGGAACTGAAGGCGCAAATCACGAAGCTGCAGGGTGAGAACACAGTGGCTAAGGAAAAGCACGAAGCAGAACTTAAGGAACTGACGCTGACCACCGCCATTAAAACGGCATTGACGGGCAAGGTTCACGATGAGTCGCTTGCTGCTGGTTTGTTTGATCGCTCTAAGTTGGTCATTGACGGAGAAAAGGTTGTCGGATTAGACGATCAGCTTAAGGTTTTGAAGGAGTCTAAGGCATTCCTATTCAAACCAGATAACCCTAATCCAAATCCTAATCCCAATGGAGTTACGCCTCATGTCGGTAATTCAAACTCTACTCCACCAGTAGGGGCATCATTGAAAGATGCACTCGCCGCACACTACAGCAAATAAAAATTTATTGGAGGAATTGAATATGCCAGTTACACTCGCAGAAGCAAAAAAGAACGTACAGGATGACGTGCAAATCGGGGTCATCGACGAATTTCGGAAATCGAACTGGTTGCTCAGCAATTTGACCTTTGACGATGCGGTATCACCAACCGGAGGCGGAGCGACATTGACCTACGGATATACACGACTCATTACGCAGCCGACAGCCAACTTCCGGGCAGTAAACACAGAGTACACACCGCAAGAAGTTACCAAACAGCGCTATAACGTAGACTTGAAAGTCTTCGGCGGATCCTATCAAATTGACCGGATCATCGCAGGAATGGGCGGGATTGTCAGTGAAGTTGATATGCAGATGGCGCAGAAGATTAAGGCAGCTCAGGCATTGTTTAATGATACAGTCATTAATGGCGACAGTGCGGTTCAAGCTACTGCGTTTGACGGATTAGAAAAAGCGTTGGCAGGAAGTACAACGGAGCTTAACCCGGCTGCTCCGATCGATCTTTCGTCCTCGTCCGCGGTGGATAGCAATTACAAAGTGTTCTTGGATGAGATCGACGAATTTCTCGCGCTGCTTGATGGCAAACCAACAGGCTTGCTCATGAACGCAAAGCTATGGGCGAAGTTCCGTGCTTGCGCTCGTCGCTCCAGTTCGTTCACCGAAACGAAAGATGAGTTCGGTCGAAACATCACAGCATACGATGGCATTCCACTTGTTGATGTCGGCGAGAAGCCAGGAACCAACCAACTCGTTATTCCAACGGATCCCACGGCGAGGACAACTAGCCTATATGCCGTTCGTCTTGGCATGGATGGTTTCCACGGTGTTTCGATGGCTGGACAAGCACCGATTAAAACGTGGTTGCCTGATTTCGCCACGTCAGGAGCAGTTAAGACAGGCGAGGTTGAAATGGTTGCAGCCGTCGCACTAAAAGCCACAAAAGCAGCTGGCGTTATGCGCAAACTTAAAGTGGGATAAGGAGGAACGACGATGGCAAAGGTAATCGCACCAAATAATCAATATAACGGCGTTTCAGCCGGTGTTACTTTCATTCATGGATCGGGAGAAACTTCCGATCCATCTTTATTGGATTGGTTCCGCGAGCATGGGTATGAAGTTGAAGAAGTCCAAGAGGAAATCAAGCAACCGGCAACCGATAAACCATTGGACAAGCAGACCCTCCCTGAACTGAAGGATTATGCAGCACTACATGAAATCGACATTGGAGAGGCAAGTAAGAAAGAGGACATTCTGTCTGTGATCCAACTTGAAATATCCAAGCGGGAGGCTGCAAAGCAAGGCGCTGAGGGCGGTGGAGCAGGTGGCAATCAACAAAGCGGAGATCCTGACGCTAGTTAAGAAGCGTCTCGGCTTGCCTCTTAACGAAACGACTCATGACAGCCTGATCGACCTCTATTTAGATGAGATCGAGCAGCGCATCCTGAATTATTGTAATTTGCAAGAAGTACCGGATGGGCTTAAATACACATGGGCTGCAATGGTGGCTGTGGCCTTGACCAAGGAGCAATCAGCTATCTTGTTCCCACCCCCCGTTGTTGCTGAAGCATTTGAAATTAGCATTGGAGATACAACAGTCAAGGAAGTCAAAAACCCGGCAACTCCAATTATTGTCCGGCCATCCATTGCGATTGTGGATGAGGTTGTATTCGACTATCAAGGTGAGTTAAATAGTTATCGTAAGCTGAGGTGGTAGCGTGATTGATTATTCCAAGCATCGCGCAGCTATCGAGAAACTTTACGAGGACAAGGCGAAGATCATCCGATACACCAATGCCGAAGATCCTGTAAGTAAAAAGACGCGCAAGCAGCTCACGGTAATTTGCACCGATGAGCCTTGCCGTCTATCGCAAACGGGACTCACAAAAAACGGGCAGACAGAGGCGCAGAACAACATCGCCTCAGAGTCCAAGTTATTTATCTCTCCGGAGCTAGAGATTAGGCAGGGTGACGAGATTGAGGTTACTAAGGGCGGGGTTACACGCAAGTATCAAGCGGGCGAACCTTTCCCGCCTTATCCCACTCATCAAGAGGTCAGTCTACAGCGCAAGGATAAAGCCTAATGGCGGGCATGGGTAAGTTTGACACCAGGGAGCTTAAGGCATACCACAAGCGCCTAAAAGAAATGAATGAAGCCTTGCCAGCTTTCCGGATTGAATGCATTAAGGAGCTGGCAGCTCGCCTACTCGCTAAGGTTATTTCAAGGACTCCTGTGGGCCCAACGGGGGATCTTCGGCGTGGTTGGACGATTGGCGATATCGTAAAATCAGGGAACACATATCAGGTGGAGATTATCAACGCCGTGGATTATGCTCTGTATGTCGAATATGGTCACCGAACACCAGACCATTCCGGTTGGGTTGAGGGACGCTTTATGCTTACGGTGTCTGAAGAAGAGCTTGAACGCGAGCTGCCTAGCTTCCTAGAACGCAAGCATCAAGAATTTATGAGTAGGTATTTGGGGTGAGTCAATGATAACCGTCAATGACGTGCTGAACGGTGTGACACGAGCATTAGCCGAACACTTCCCGGATATGCCGCGATATGGAGAAGAGATCAAGCAGGGGCTAGATGCTCCCTGCTTTTTTATTAAGCTTTTTCCCACATCGCAGACACGGGAAGTAGGGCGGCGCTACCTGCGAACCCATACGTTCGACATTCACTATTTTCCTAATCCGGCGATAGACGAGAATGAAGATGCTCATGACATCGCAGAACAATTATATAGCAAGCTGGAGTATTTGCTGGTTGGTAATGGACAGTGCCGGGGGACGAGGATGCGCCATGAAGTCATAGACGGCGTGATGCATTTTTTCGTCAGCTATGATTTTCACATCATGCGCCCTGCACCTCAGTTACCTAAAATGCAATCAATTGAGCAGGAGGTTAAATTGCAATGACAAAACCAAGGGAAGAAACGCAACCAATTGCCGAACCCTCCTTTACCAAGGAACAATTTTTAGCATCGAAGCTATTTCACCCCGTACAAAAGGACGTTTTGAGCGTTGTGTTGGCAGACGGGGAGAGTTACACGATTCCGCAGGCCCAAAGTTTAATTAAAGAAACACTCGAAAGGAAGGCGAACTAAATGGCCGGAGGCACATGGGTTTCCCAAAACAAAATCAGACCAGGCGTTTATATTAATTTCGTTGGAGATGGTGGGCCGCTTGGAACCCTTGGGGAGCGAGGCATTGCAGCAATTGCATTGATATTGCCTTGGGGACCATCTCAGTCGATTATGCAAATCGAGGCGGGTGAGGACGTATTCGTTTTGCTCGGCCATGATATCGCGGCTAAAGACCTCCTGCTAGTCAAGGAGAGCTTGAAGCAGGCTAAGACGCTATTACTCTATCGACTTAACATAGGGACTAAGGCGACAGCCACAAGCGGCACATTGACTATCACAGCTAAACATGGCGGTATTCGCGGCAATGACATTAAGGTTGTCATTCAAGCAAATCTAGATGACAACGCGAAGTTTGACGTTATTACCAAGCTAGATGGTGTAACCAAGGACAAACAAGTTGTCGCTAATGTTGCGGAGTTGGTCGCCAATGACTGGGTAGTATTCAGTGGCACAGCAACACTTACTGCATCTGCTGGCATTCCTCTTGTTGGTGGCGCAAACGGCGCGGTTGTTAACGGAGATCATACAGGATTCCTTATGGCTTTGGAATTGCTCGATTTCCAAACGGTAGCTTACACGGGCGCTGATAGTGTGCTGAAAGGAATCTATTCCGCCTACGTCAAGCGACTCAGAGACGATGAAGGTAAGAAGGTGCAGGCAGTTGTCGCCAATTACCCTGCTGCTGACCACGAAGGTGTAATTAGTGTCAAAAACGGTGTTATCCTCTCAGATGGTACTAAGCTAACTGCGGAGCAAGCAACCGCTTGGGTAGCTGCAGCAACAGCGGCGGCAAGTGTGGCGTCCTCGTTAACCTTCCAAGGATACGATGATGCCATTGATGCTAACCCTCGTTATACTAACGCACAGATTGAGGCGGCGTTAGTTGCTGGCGAGTTTTTATTTACCGCTAATCGTGACCGCGCAATTGTGGAGCAGGACATTAATACCCTTACTAGCTTCACTCCCGACAAGACGCGTCCTTTTGCAAAAAATCGCATCATTCGCGTGCTGGACGGGATTGGCAATGACTTCAAGCGCATTTACGAGTCTTTCTATATCGGCAAGGTAGACAACAATGCCGATGGCCGAAACCTTCTGAAGTCGGAATGTATCAATTACCTAGACGCACTTCAACAAGCGGCCGCAATCCAGAACTTTGAGTCAGCGGATGTCATTGTCTTGCCTGGTGCCGATTCGGACAGTGTCTATGTGGAGCTACATGTACAGCCGGTGGATGCAATTGAAAAAGTATACATGAAAGTGAAGGTGAAGTAGGATGTCCTATTTAAAAGCGAACGACACGATTAACGGTCAAGAGGGTCGAGCTTATGCCACGATAAACGGTCTGGTAGAAGAAATGTTTTACATCAAATCACTTGAAGCCACTGTTGAAAAGGAAAAGGCTGAGATCAAGACGCTTGGGCGCCGTGGCACACAGCATAAAGCAACAGGATGGTCTGGCAGTGGTAGTATGACCGTCTATTATGTGACCTCCCGTTTCCGTAAATTGATGCTGAATTACATTAAAAACGGCGTGGATACTTATTTCGACATTCAAGTCGTAAATGAAGATCCGAATTCCACTATCGGAAAACAAACGGTCATGCTTAAAGGCGTTAACTTGGATAAGGTGATTTTCGCTAAGCTCGACACGGAGTCCGAAGCACTTGAAGAAGACCTGGACTTTACTTTCGAAGACATTGACGTCTTAGACTTTTTCGGTACACCAATACTCGGATAATAAAAACATCATCCTTAGGAGGACTATTCAATGAGTGAATTAAGCGCGTTTTACGCACAGAATGTGGCAACGGAAGAGACAGAGACGTTTATCGTCTCTGATCGGTTTAAGGACAAGGATGGACAGCCCGTGGCATGGCAGCTTCGCAGTATGACGGAAGCAGAAAACGAAGAATGCCGTAAAGCTGCAACACGGAAGGTAAAAGGTAAGAACGGGGCTCAGGTACCGGAAACTAATTCAGATGATTACCTTGCTAAACTTGCAGTTGCCAGTACGATCTTTCCAAATCTAAAGGACTCGGAGTTGCAAAAGTCGTATGGTGTGCTCGGCGCCGAATCTTTGCTGCGTAAAATGCTTCGGCCTGGGGAGTACGTGGGCCTCGTTCAAAAGGTGCAGCAGCTAAACGGGTTTGACAAGGATATGAACGAATTGGTCGATGAGGTAAAAAACTCATAACGGAGGGCGACAGTGAGGCTAATTACGCCTACTATGCCCTCCATGAGTTGCACATAATGCCACATGTCCTCATGCAGATGAGCCGTCTAGAGCAGGCGGCCATCTATGCAATGATCGACATAAGAGTGGAGCATGAACGAAAGAGCCGTCGAAAAACAAAGAAATAAAGGTCTTGTCTATGGTATACTCTGGTAAACTAGTAACTAGTAAGCGCAGAGGAGGAAATAGTTTTGAAGAAGACCTTAATGACATTAGCGTTGGGTATTATGATTGGTGCCGTAGCGATGATTGCCGTACCGGCATACGGAGCGGTGAAACAATATGTACTTACTGCGTTCGGGTCACCGGTACTTGTTAATGGAGTGGCTTACAAAGATGCCAACAATCCAATCTTAAGCTACAACGGACGCACGTACTTACCACTCGCTAAAATCGGTGATCTGCTAAACGTGAATTACAAGTGGAATGCAGAATTGAAGCGATTAGAGATTGGGGATTTATCTGCGCCCACATCCTCACAGGGAACGGGTGGGGATTACAAGGGGCATAAAGATAGTGAAGATGCTTCGATCCTTATTGCAAAGATTAACAACAACCCACCACCCCCTAAATTGAGTGAGGGCTGGATATCAAAAAGTTTATTATCTAAAATCGAAAATGTATATACCGATGATGATAAGCAATCCAAGGAAATTGTTTTTTATAAAGACTTTTCCACTATCCCCCCAAAAGAAGCATTTCGGTTGCAAGTGCCGGATGATTGGTTTGAGAGTGAATCAGGAGAGATCACTTCAAACGGCATAAGGGTTCTAAGGTACAGTAAGAGTAATTATTTCAACATCGCCGATCTAAAAGCAGCAAAACTAATTACGTGAAGCGCCCCTCGGGGTGCTTTTTTGTTTGATTGGCAAGGTAAGGAGGCGTAAGGATGCCAACCGTAAGCACAAGTTTGCAATTGTTCGACCAATTTAGCCAGACACTGAATAGTGCACAACAAGGGCTAGAGCGGGTCTTGGGTATTGCCGAACGATTCCGAACAGAACTCCAACAACGCATTTCTCTTGAGGTGGACGCAAGCGCTGCTGTCACTCATGTTGAAGATATAAGGCAGCGCATGCAAACCGTAGGGACAGACAGTGCAATCAGGGTAGTCATAGATGCCAATGATGTGACACAGGAGATCGAGCGCATTAGGGGGCAAGTCAGATCCGGGACCACGGCGGCAGCTATCGAGCTAACACTCGATCCCGCAAGGGCAGTATCCCAGGCGGAAACAGCGCGAACTGAAATCGTGCAACAGATCGGAACCATCCAAGCAAACATAGATTTGCAGACACCGGATGTCTCGACGATCTCACAACAAATTGGGTCGGTACAGGTGGATATTCAATTACAAGTGCCAGATGCAAGTGCTGCACGTTCTCAGTTAACGGCTGCATTAAGCGGTATCTCATCCGCCCTGTCCATTCAGCCGCAACTCAATGTCGCGCAATTCATGGCTGATATTGCCGCCCTCAAAGCTAAGACCTTAGCAGAGATCGGTACAATCAAAATGAAAATTCAGGCGCAATTACCCGCATCGTTGACCACGATGTTTACCGACATCAAGCGCCTTGTCATGCGGCTACTTGTAGCCATACGACAACTCAGTACGGTAAGCGCAAATACAAAACAACTAGAAAATGCTTTGGAACGTATTAAGCGGCTGGAAGAAAAAAACAACCAGTTGCAGCAACAGTTTAATGATCGGCTACAGCAAGGCGGTAGTAGCTCAAATAAACTGCTAAGTAACATCAAAGGTATGGTAGCGGCCTATTTGAGCCTACAAGTGGTAAAGGGGTTTGTTGGAGCTATTTACGGCGCTGTGACGGAGCAAATCCGGTCAGAGCAGCGATTACAGTCAATCATGTCGAATATCAATGGGATGACACAAGATGGAATCGATTTGGTTAAGCGCCGCGCTGAGGAGTTAGAGAAAACAACTGCGATTGGTGCAGCTGAAGGGATGTACGGACAATCACAGTTGGCCGAATACGTGTATGACCCGCGTAACATCGACATGCTCACGGAGTCCATGTATAACTTGGCCACAGAAACCTATGGCGTGAATGTATCTCAGGACAATTTAAAACAAACTGCTGACTTAATGGGTAAGGCTATGATGGGACAGATTGACGCATTGAGCCGTAACGGCTTTAAGCTCACGTCTATCCTCGACAAGGCGCAAATCAAAACGTTTAAGTATGGCACTGAGACAGAGCGTGCTGCAATACTGGTTAAAGTTTTGGATGAAAACCAAAGCAACCTCGCACGGTCGATGGCGCAAACGCCAGAAGGGCAAATCAAGCGGCTTAACAATGCGTGGGGCGACGTTATGACAACGCTCGGATATAGCTTGTTACCCATATTAAACCAAGTGGTTAATTTAATTATGGATAACATGCCCCAAATAAAAACAGTATTTGTTGGGACGTTTAATGTCATCGCCATAGCTATCCAATCCGTCATTCAAGGCTTCCAAATGCTTACCGGTTGGGTACAAAACCACTGGGATATCGTTCAGCCTATTTTACTCGCAATAGCCATGGTGCTAATTCCAATGATTATTGCCTCTCTCGTATCCATGGGCATTGCTTGGCTAGCAGCTGCGTGGCCCGTTTTACTTATTGTGGCAGTCATCGCACTGATAGTCATTATCCTTAAAAAGTTAGGGGTAACGACAGACCAAATACTTGGATACGTCGGCGCTTTGTTTGGTGTGTTGTACGGCGCCATCTACAATGAAATTGCTAAAATATGGAACTTCTTCGCTTTGTTCATTGAGTTTTTTGCAAATATGTTTAACGATCCTGTTTATTCGGCCAAAAAACTGTTTGTTGGTCTTGCGAACAGCGTGCTGGACATGGTGAAAAAGATTGCATCGGCGATTGATTGGGTGTTTGGATCAAACCTCGCCGGAAACATCACAGATTTACAGGGTATGATGGAAGATTGGGTTGGGGAAATGCCTGATGGTTATAAAGTCATTGAGCGGATGCAAGAAAAGGATGTCAACGAGTTAGCAAAACAAGGGTACGATATTGGGTCGAACCTTGCGGGCAACATGAGTGATGCGTTTTCCAGTATTCCGACTGGGCCCGACCTCGTGGGTAAAATGGGGAAAGGGGCGTGGAATGTTGACCCGAATATCAACAAGGTAGAAGAGGTTGGCAAAATTAAAAACAAGGTCGATATTTCTTCTGAAGACCTCAAGGTCATGCGAGAACTCGCAGAGATGAAGAACATCCAAAACTTTGTTAAGCTAACGCCGACCGTGCAAGTGAAGACCGGCGATATCAATAACGGTTACGATGTCGACACTGTTATCACGCGTATTACGGAACACCTGGAAAAGGAATTTGCTGCATCGGCAGAAGGAGTGTATGGTGGATGAGTGTTGCTATTTTTCTGTCGTATAACAATCAAGAAGAAGTGCTTCAAATACCAGTAAACCCCGAAAGCATTGAATTTAGTGATGGTCTCACAAGTAAAACCTATGAGGTTGTCGGACTTGGGGAGATTAACGTCATAAAAGGGATGAAACTGCAAGAGTATTCGTTCTCTAGCTTCTTCCCTGCAAAAGGAACCCGTCAATACTACAATACACTACTCAAGGACTCAGTTGATCCCTTGCTTGAGACTAGCTACGTTTATACACCCCAGAAATATGTGGAGTATATAAGGGGATGGATGGCGTCTAAATATCCAGCCCGGTTCACTTTTTCGGATGGTGATTTTAAAATAAGTGAAGCTGTTAGCATCGAAAAATTTGACTGGAAAGAAGTCGCTGGATCTCCCGGTGACATTGAGTACACCCTCACACTAAAGAAGTATGTTTTTTACGCCCCGAAACGAGTGACTGTGGTTACGAATCTAGTAACAGGGGCAAAGACGATCCAACAGAAGAGTGCGAGGCCTGACGAGCGTGTTAAGCCTACGACACACAAACTCGTTGCGGGTGAAAATTTGCTAATCGTAGCAAGAAAGTATTTAGGCAACTCCGGTCGATGGAGGGAAATCCAGAAGCTGAACGGTCTTACAGACGCTCAACTAAAGAATTTACAAGTCGGCTTAGTTCTTAAGTTACCAACATAGGTGGAGGTAGATACGATGGCTGTTAATTTTCAAGGTAAAAGTAACGCCGAGTTGGAGGGAGTGGTTAAGGAGATTATCAAGACACTTGGCCAACACGGCGTTACTTTAGGGGAAGCGAAAAAAGTCTTTGAAATCATTGAGACACTGTTGTTGGATCAGCCTATCAACCTTGAGTTATGATAGTTTGAAATTTTCAACAAACAACAGACCTTCGTAGGTTAGCCTGGCATCGTAGGATCTATATCCTGACAATCCATGAATAAAAGAAATGCCAGTAACGTAACCTAAATCTAATGCTTTTGAGAGTGCGTCTTCGCATTCTTGTTCATCGATTTGAAAGTCGAAATCTTTTTGATATATTCGCCCATCGCGGATGTTGACTAGGATCTTAAACATGGCAACTTCAAATTCTTTAGACGTTTTGAACATTGGGATCACCCCCTTCCTAAGTTGAGTGGTAGTTACGGAACAACTTCCATAATTCGACATATGAAAGGGGTTTTCCTTTTAAGGAGGGCTGTGATTGATTGAAATATTGCTCGACAATCGGGAAGGGATTTGGAATATCTCTAATGTCGTGTCGGCTGTAGAATGGACAACCGCAAGGATTGGTAAGGCGTCCAGCTTGAGTATTACCCTGATCAAGGGCGGGCTTTATCAAAAGAGCTTAAAAATAAACAATGGCGACACCATCCGCGTTACTAAGGATGGTGTTAACATGTTTTTTGGCTATGTGTTCGAAATTGGTTTTGGTAAAGATGAAGATGTGCAGATTAAGGCCTATGATCAGATTCGCTACCTACTCTCATCTGACACCTACGTTTTCAAGGGCCTAACGGCAACGGAGATCATCAAGCGCATCGCAAATGATGTTGGGCTGAAGACCTCAACTCTAATTGATACCAAATACAAAATTCCATCCATGGTCGAGGATGGGAAAAAGCTGATAGACACAATTTGGAAAGCACTAGACTTGACCCTGATCAACGGCGGGGGCAATTACGTGTTTTATGATGATTTCGGGAAGCTAGCACTAAAGGACTTATCGGCGGCGCTCCCAGATTTCTACATTGGCGATGGCAGCCTATTGACTGATTTTGATTTTACCCGATCCATTGATGCCGATACGTACAATTTCATAAAAGTTGTCCACGACAACAAAAAAGCCGGAAAAAGAGAGACATATATCGCCAAGGATAGTGCGAATATTGCAAAATGGGGGCGGCTGCAACTCTACCAATCGGCTGATGAGGGGTTGAATCCAGCCCAAATCAACGATTTATTGAACAGATTGGCAGCGGCGAAAAACCGAGAATCGCAAAAGCTGAAAATTGAAGCTATCGGGGATATCCGTGTGCGCGCGGGAAGTTATATTCAGATTATTATCGGTGAATTATCCATTAAACAGCCGATGGTGGTCGAAGAGTGTTCTCATACATTCGATGGCGACCATGTGATGTCTTTAGAATTGAGGGTGGTCTAACTTATGTCCATGTTAGATATCATTAAACGAGCTGGGGCGGGGGCCGTTTCAGCCGGGAGCCCCGTCTCCATCATTACAGGTAGTGTCATGCAAGCAGATCCGCTAGAGGTAACCGTCGACCAACGGTTCACACTTTCAGCGGATTTTTTAATTGTCCCGGAAAGCCTTGTTAAATACGAGGTAGATATCGGTCTACCGAATAAACTGCTTATTCGACGGGGGTTAGAAAAAGGCGACAAACTGATTCTGCTGCGCGTACAAGGCGGGCAACAATATGTCATTTTGGATCGGGTGATATAAACATGATACCTTCAGGTAGCTCAATCACAGCAGAAAAGCTGGAATCGGTACAGCAGCCAAGCCGGACATATCGATTAGATCTGATAAATAAGCGCATGGCAGGCGTTGTGGACGGATTAGAGGCAGTGCGGCAAGCCGTGCTTAAGATTTTACAGACTGATCGATTTGACCACTATGTCTACAGTGGCGATTACGGATCGGAGATATCTAGGCTTGGTGGGGGAACCCCCTTACTGATGCAATCTCAAATCGCCCACCGTATAAAGGAGGCGCTATTACAGGATGACCGGATATCTGATGTGATGGATATACAGATCACAGTTAGTGGTGACAATGCGTTAGCAACCTTTACGGTCGTAACTGATTTTGGGAATTTTACATCTGAGGTGAAAAGCAATGTATGAAGCTCAAACATATGAAGAAATCCTTGAGCGGATGTTGGACCGAATACCGGGAGATATAGATAAGCGTGAGGGTAGTATTATCTTCGATGCACTTGCACCGGCTGCAGCCGAAATCTCCCAAATGTATGCGCAGCTAGAAATGAACTATAACCTGTCGTTTGCAGACACAGCTTCCGGGGACTTTTTATCAAAGCGAACCGCTGAGTTTGGAGTTAATCGTAAAGCGGCCGCAAACGCTTTACGTCAAGGTTTATTTTTTAACAATAGTGATCAACCCTTTGACGTACCTATTGGCAGTCGTTATTCCATTGGCGGGATTAATTATATGGTGGTGTCACGCCTCTTTATCGGCAAGTTTGAGTTAGAGAGTGAAGAAGAGGGCAATGTTGGTAATCAGCAATTTGGGACACTACTTCCGATTGATTATGTTAATGGATTGGTTCGAGCTGAACTCACAGACATCATTGTCCCAGGTGCGGAAGCGGAGAGTGATGAATCACTTCGTACACGATTTTTAGCAGCTGTCAATGATAAGCCATTCGGGGGCAATGTGGCTGACTACCTGCAAAAAGTTGGCAGCTTACCAGGTGTCGGAGGCGTTAAGGTATTCCCGGTGTGGCAGGGGGGCGGTACAGTCAAGGTGACGATCGTTGATAGCACCTTCGATGCTCCGGCCGCAGGTTTATTAGACGATGTGCAAACCGTAATTGATCCAACAGCAAACGCAGGAGAGGGCATCGGATATGCGCCCATCGGTCACAAGGTAACGATTGCGGGCGCGGCCGGCGTGACCATTAATATTGTCACAACCATAACTTTGCGAGCTGGTTACACAATCGGACAGATAGAGGATGATATTAGATCGGCAATTACTCTTTACGCTAGGCTTTTGCGGGGGACGTGGGCAGCAGAGAGCGCCTTGGTGTTTCGGGTATCCCAAATGGAGTCGCGCATCCTTGGTGTGGAGGGTGTAGCAGACGTTACTAGCACAACACTAAATGGGATGACAGCAAACATTGAACTCGGAGTCGAGCAAATCCCTGTAATCGGGACGGTGACGCTTAATGAGTAATCCATTGATGACTTACCTTCCGGATATCTATCGTGAGGTAAAGGACTTTATTGAGCTAACCGCAACTGAAGATATGGAATTTGGCGGGATTGAGGTAGCAGTAAATCGCCAATTTGATGACCAGTTTGTTCTCACATCAAGTGAAGAAGCTGTTAGGCGTAGAGAGCGAATGCTCGAAATATTGGCTGATAGAAACACGGAATCTCTAGCCTTTAGGCGTACTCGGATTGTTAATAGATATGCTACTAAGCCCCCTTTTACAATTCGATATCTGCAGGAGCGCTTAGACTTTATAACGGGTGTACCAGGCTTAGTCATCGTAGAGATCGATGTACAAGGATTTATTTTACTAGTTAGAGTTGGTATAGATAACGCTGCTGTTTTACGAGAGTTGGAGTACACCATTAATAAGCTTAAGCCAGCTAATCTTGTATATCAACCGAAGGCGTATTACACGGAGCGCATAGGGGTTAGCCATAAAGCCGTTTCAATAAGACTGAATCGTCAGACGAAACTATCAACAACTTGGCGGCTTGGTATAACGCCGTTTGCTATTAAAAGGGAAGAGGTGCCGCTATGATCAAGCAAAGCTATCTGCACGAGCTGGCACAATATACAAAGGACAAGATTACAAAACTTGTAGTGAATGATGTGCTTGAAATAACTGATTTTAATCTTAAGGAAGTCGATGCAAATAACGTTGAGTTAGAAGCAGTCATTCCTTTTGGGGCTATGGCGACAGTGACAAAAATAGAACTTAAAGGCTCCATGAATGATGTCATTGCAACTAAAACGGTTTTTCTCCCAATCGTCGAAGATACAATCATCCAGCAAGTTATTACATTCGTGGAGGTGCTCTAATGGCTTACAACGCAAAGACAAATTGGAATAATAATGATACCGTGACTGAGCAGGATCTAAACAGGATTGAAAAAGGGGTTTCAGATGCTCATTCGTTTGATATAAACGATGTAACCATATCGGCATCAGAAGCACCTACAGGCAATACAGCGTCACCTAAAAAACTATTGAGTTGGATCATCTACATGATCAAGGCCATTACTGGAAAGAGCACATGGTATGCAACCCCGGCAACGACGCTCGAAGCCGCGAAAGCCCATGCTGATGATTTAGTGCGTCACATCACACCGGCAGAACGTACGGGGTGGAACTCCAAACAAGATGCAATTGGATTTACTCCTGAGAATGTCACGAATAAAGGTGAGTCCGGAGGATACGCCGGGCTAGATAACGGAGCTAAATTACTTACAAAAAATCTACCCGATTCGATCCTTGGCCAAGTGAAATATCAAGGAACTTGGAATGCGACATCAAACGTTCCTGCTTTGCCGGCTGCTTCTACCGCCAAAGGATATTACTTTGTTGTAGCAGCATCGGGAACTTACGGTAGCTTAGATTTTCAGATAGGGGATTGGGTTATAAGCAACGGTGTTGAGTGGCAAAAGGTAAATAATACGGATGCAGTGCCTACGGTATTTGGTCGAACAGGAAATGTTATTGCATCTAACGGTGATTACAAAGCTGAGCAAGTTGCGTTGAATAGTCCTAGTCTTGCTTCCACCAACGTAAAAACTGGACTGGAAGAGATACTCACCGGAGTACAAACCAAGGCCCCACTTGCATCGCCAGCACTGACAGGCACGCCAACAGCGCCTACACCAACGGCAGCGACTAACAATAATACTTTAGCCACTACCGCTTACGTTACGTCTGCTGTAGCTCTTGCACGTACCTATGCACCATAAAATGATATAAAGGAGTTCACCTTATGGCAACTCTTATAAAGGTTCCTGGGCGGTACGATTCCTCACAGTCTTGGACCACCCGTGCGGGACCCACCGATGAATTTGCTTCTGTATATGTGGGGGTAGTGGGTAACAGTGCAACATATCCTGCCCCTTTTTTGCGCTCGATAATTGTATACAAGCCCACTAACTACTATGGTAAGTTATCAGTAGCACTATACCGATACAACACCAAAGAATTCGTAGTTGAATCCCCCATAGTAAACGTGGTAGCTGGGGGTTTTGAAGTAGACATCCCATTTTCTTCTCCCATACCCTTAACTAGTGAGCAATATGCGGTTGTGGTGAAGAATCTAGGTGATACAGGTATGACCTTTGATATCTGGATGTACACCAACGCATGGGATAGCGGGGTAATTGGTGCGGGGACAGGGTGGTGGTATGGGCCCCCATCTAACCCATTCAAGAACTACTCTTCTTCATCCAAGTCAGGGGGCTTTGGTGCTACATTCTGGGACAGCAACCCGAACGCAGCCCCTAATGCACCAACAATGCTCTCACCGATATCTAACCAGG
Source organism: Cohnella abietis (assembly GCF_004295585.1). Classification (NCBI taxonomy): domain Bacteria; kingdom Bacillati; phylum Bacillota; class Bacilli; order Caryophanales; family Paenibacillaceae; genus Cohnella; species Cohnella abietis. The sequence goes on from NZ_AP019400.1 coordinate 1,774,968, forward strand.
GGTCGTTAATAAATCCCCGACCGAAGGTCATTTTTAAAGTTACCGACCCAGAAGGGGACAAGGTGATAGCTCTAGCGCAAGTTGCAAGGGATGCCGCCTTCACCAATCTCGTGCTTTTCGAGGGATCAGATTCCTACCCCGCATCGTTTAGTCCTAGTGGCTGGATAAACTCGGGCAGTAACGTATATTGGACTCCTTCAGCAGATATAGCACCAGGCACCTACTACGTAAGGACCTGGGCCTATGATGGGGTATCTTGGGGGGCTTATTCGGCCACCGTAGTAATGACCATAGCAGCACCCAACTGGACCAATCCCACCATAAACGATAATGACCCAGGTATCCGAGCTACATGGATAACAGAGCTACGCACGCTAGTGAATAATACGAGAAGGGCTAGGGGCATAACAGTTGCAGCCTTCACAGATGCCACCGTCACGGCAAACAGTTCCAATGTGCGTATTGTACACATCAACGAGTTACGAACTGCCATAAATGCTTTACTGTCAGCCTCAAACCTAGCACCACCCGCTTACACGGATCCCACTCTTACTGCTAATGTCACTGAACGTAAGGGTATACACATCAAGCAGCTTAGAGATGCTCTTGCTAGATGTTGATATAGATATAGCACAGTATCAAGCTCCGCCTATGCGGGGCTTATTTTATTTGGGGGGTGGGGAAGTGGATACAGGAACAATCGCTACAGTTATTTCGGTGGCTGCAGCAATAAGTGGCATCATCATAGGTTGGTCAGGGCGATCACGCACAATACGTCATGACACAGCTTCTGACGCTAGTAACGATGCAACAATCCGCGCAGATATGGAATACATCAAACGCGGTGTTGATGATGTGAGGCTTGAGCAACGAGCGCATGGACAGAGATTTGACGCTCTATCTGAGCGCGTTACAAGAGTCGAAGAGTCTGCCAAACAGGCGCATTACCGAATTAACCGTATTGAGGACCAACACAATTAAGGAGATGGTTTGTATGGAATGGAACGCTTTTTTTCAATTGATCGATCCGCAATTATTCATTGTTGTTGCTGCATGTTGGGTGTTAGGGTTTTCTCTTAAGCGTACGCCTATAGTTGAAGACTGGACCATTGTCTATATCGTTACTATCGCGGCCGTGTTGCTAGCTGTGTGGCTGATTGGATTTAGTCCAGAATCTGTTATTCAAGGCGTGTTAGCCGGTGCATTTGCGGTTTATGGTCACCAAATGATTAAGCAAACTACTAAGGTCGCTGAGAATGAAAGTGAGGATTCACTATGATTAAACATAATCGCGTACGAGTCAAAAACAAGAAGCTAGAGGAAGGGCCGCTGCAATATAGCGGCTCTTACGAAAAGGCTAATGGCTGGACTGACATCAGAGTTTTGGATATTCAGCCAGCTGCAGTTATCCGGACAGAGTTGGTTATAGCTAAAGGTAAATCAGCATCGGCCATTTTAGCCGATCTAGTCGGTAAGCATGGCGGCAACTGGGTTGTTATTAATGCATCCTATTTTAATGCGTCTACAGGAGAGTTGTTGGGTAAGACGATCAAGGACGGCAAAGCGATATTCCCCGATGTTACTGGTAAGACAGAACAGAGGCCCCACCTTTTCCGTAAGGCAGGGCGTTTTGGGATCGGTCGATTGAATGATGTGGTAGGTGTTGATTGGGCTGTTGTTGGTGTACCTACACTTACAGCGGGAGGCAAGGCAATTAACCCGCTGAGGGTCGAGGAAAAGACGCCATCCGATGTGCCTGGCGTTAACCCCCGTATGATCGCAGGCATTAAATCAGATGGTACATTGGGTATTATTGCGGTTGATGGACGAGGCGTAAAAGACCGCGGGCTAACTGCGGAGGAAGCTGGCATTATGGCTGTGCATTTAGGTTATCTGGATGCAATCAATTTGGATGGCGGTGGATCTGCAACAATTGCTACAAATAACCGTCAGCTGCTTGATGCATTGGAGATCGATAAAACCAATAAAAAGCGCAATTACCATGTGAGTGACATTGGACAAAATCACGTGCAACGAATTATCCATCATGTTATTGCTGTCCAGTTTGATCCAGGTATTCTAATCCCAAAGCCAAAAACCCTGTTCGGCATTGATTGTGCTACGCCGTTGACAGGGACAACAGCCAAGGCGGTAGCTGCAGCAGGGGCACAGTTTGCAGTCCGCTATCTTGTTCCTGCGAATTATGCCTGGAAGCGTCTAGTGAGATCGGAGGCAAACGTTATTCAGGGGGCTGGCATGATGCTGGCATCTGTCTTTCAAAAGGGGACAGACCGCGTAACAGGTGGTAAGGGTGCGGGACAAGTGGATGGTAAAGAGGCATTAGCTGAAGCTAAGTTAATAAATCAGCCAACCGGTAGTGCTATTTTCTTCGCGGTGGATTATGATTCACAGCCGAAGGATTATGATGCAATCGAAGCATATCTCAGAGCAGCTCAAGCAGAGATACCCGGATATCATGCAGGCGTATATGGTCATTTTGGAGTGATCGAAGAGATGGCCAAACGGGGAGCCTGCAAATACTTTTGGCAGACCTATGCTTGGAGTGGAGGGAAAAAGAGTTCACACATCCACTTGTATCAATATAAAAATGATACCAAGCTCGGTGGAGCTTCCGTTGATCTGAATGAGGCTTATACAGATTCAATTTTTTGGGGGAAGGATGTAGTGCCGGTGGACAAGCCTGCTGAATCCTCGGAAGTAACTGCCATTGTATTTGGGCAGAAGATTGAGGGTGCCAAGCTTATTGATGGCGTTATGATGCTGCCTCTACGAGCTGTAGGTAATGCAATCGGTGGTAAGGTTACTTGGGATCAACAAACCAAGACGGCTACAATAGAATAGATTTTTGCCTGGGAGCTTCGGCTCTCGGGCTTTTTTTATTTAGTTCAGGAAAAGTTTCCTTACCTCTAAAATCATCAATACAACCAATTTCCCTAATTCCACGAAATTTTACAACCAAATTCCCAAACGTTTGGAGTTCAAGTGAAAGAAAAACACCGAGCCGTCCCTCATAACCATCATTAATGGTATATAATTGTTAATATTTTCTATGTACACGAACATTTGTTCTGTATATAATAAGGGAACAAATGTTCTGTTTTTTGGGGGGGTGAATGGTTATGAAGTCCGCAACAACGAAGCAAATGATTGTACTTGGAGAAATTATAAACTTCGCAATCCAGTATAATTACCCACCAACAGTCAGAGAGTTATGCAAGATCCTAGGGCTATCTCCAGCAACGACACATGGCTACCTTAACAGACTCAGATTACGGGGGTTCATCGACTGGGAACCAGAACGACCTCGAACGCTCAGAATATTATCAAGGGAGGTAGGAGCAAATGCAAATTGAAAAGTGTATCGGTCGAATCGTCGATATTATATACCAGGACGCTAAAGGTCGGATTACGCAGCGGACAATCCGGGTTAGAAAGATCGTCGATGGAAAAGCGATAGCATATGACTTTGACAAGCGAGCTCCTCGCCCTTTCAAAATCGATCGTATACTGGCTGCGCAGCCAGTAGGGAGGACTGCATGAAAGCCGCCACGATACCTTCCAAAGAAGAATTGTTTATGATTCGGGAATCGATCCTGCTGCCACACATGATGACGATGGTTGAGAAAAGCAGGATAGATATTGAGCAATCCTTAAACCCAATGCGAGATCTTATTAGTAGGTTTATGGTCGTAATGTTAGATACGATTAATGCCGACTTGGTCAAAATTAAAATCGCAATGAGTAAGGCTAATATAAAAGTATGGGACGAAGATCATCAAGGGGATGTTTTGTATTATCGCTATAGGTTTAGAGGATATGAGGAGAGTTTCGGAATGATAAGGGAAGTGATGCGAGCACAAATAAGTGTTGGGCTAGGCGAGTATGGTCGTAAATGCATAAACCTAAATCAGAGGAGCGACCACGATGCCCCCAATTGCTAAACCAAAAAAACAGTATAAAGATAAAAGACCAACAAGAGATGACGCTGTGCTCGAGGAAATAGGCGAGCAGCTCGTTGAGGCTTTAAAAGAAGAGTCACAAGTTGAGTTAACAGTTTGGGAAAATATTGAGATAGTGCGAGGGCAAGTTATTGGAATGGATTATAGGACAAAACTCATCTACGTACAAAAGCATGGCGAAACAATCAAAGTACCATTTATGGATATTATGAAGGTAGAAAGCCCCAAATGATTTTGGGGCTTTTTTTCTAGTTAAAATGATATGTCTAATATACACTAAGGCAGCTTGTCAACTGGGCATTCGAATGGTGCTCGGGACATGGTCTCTCGATTGGAGACGATGGTGCTTAGTGGAGCGGAATTACCAGTAGCAGTAGTACGCAAGCAGATCGCTTCTGCGGTCGATGTCATTATACATCTTAGCCGCTTCCGAGATTCTACACGTAGGGTAGCGGAGATTTGTGAAGTAACCGGAATTCGAGAGGGGGAGGTAGAGCTCAGTACATTGTTCCAATTCGAGGAGGCTGGAGAGTCAAATGGTCGAATCGTTGGTAAGCTACATCGGGCTGATGCGCTTAAAGACACTCGCAAGCTAAGCCATGCTGGTATAGGGGTGGCAAGCGAATGACTGAATATCGTGTTTATCACTTGAGCAAGTATGAGAGGCTATGGGCAATTGTACTAGGTTGTTCCTTTTGTTACATCGCGATTTGGTTAATGTATCGACAGGCTGTTATAGCCCTAATAGCAGCCCCCTTAGGATTGTTATATCCCCGTTATTATGCAAAAGCTTTGTGCAGAAAGCGGTTAGACAAGCTGAGATTACAGTTTAAGGAAGCTCTCCAGGCATTGTCTTCATTATTATCGGCCGGAAGGTCAGTCGAGAATGCATTCATGTCCTTGGAGAATGATCTAAGCCTGCTTATAGGCGATACACAATCCGACTTAATGATGGAGTTAAGGGCCATATCCAATCGCCTTCTTAATGGGGAGCAGCTTGAGGTATGCTTGCAGGATTTTGCAAGACGCTCGAACTTGGAGGAGGTGAGGAACTTCGCGGATGTGATAGCAATCTGCAAAAGAGCAGGTGGAGATTTGGTCGAGGTTGTCCGTAGAACCTCACAGCTCATAGGAGAGAAGCTAGAGGTGGAGCTGGAGGTTTCCGTACTTATTTCTCAAAAGAAATTTGAATCCCGGATCATGATGGGAATGCCCTTTGCCTTTGTTGGCGTTATCGGCTTTATGGCAGGAGACTATATGGAGCCACTTTATCAAGGAATGGGATTCGTTCTGCTGACAGTATGCTTGATTTTGTTAATGCTTTGCAGCTGGTGGATGTTTCGAATTATGGACATTAAGCTATGAGCAAATGGTTGATTTGTATAAGCACTGTGGTCTTGCTGCTGTTATACGCAGGACTTGTCTACCAAGCTTATAAGGGGAGAAGAAAGCGCAAGCTACTGCTTCAAGTTGATCCTTTTATCGTGCTCCTGCAATATCGTCCATTATTGAACAAAGTAGAACCTATTCTTCAGAGACAAAGGCTGTGGCTTGCACAGCTTAATGGTGGGGTATGCTCTCATGAATTGCTAATGGCTTGGGGAGCTGAAAGCTTGGGGCTAGCTTATATTACATTATCGCTGTCGGGATTGCTTGCCCTCATGTCCGGAAACTCTGCTCTATTCCTCATGGGTTTAGTTATCGCGGGCTGCCTTCCGGTACTGAGAACGAAGGATCTGACTAGTAAGGTGAATAAGCGTCGTCAGACCATCGTTATGGAGCTCCCTGAATTGCTGACTAAGCTCTTATTGATGGTGAATGCAGGCGAGAACGTAATGAGGGCCCTATCTCGAACAGTGGAGCAAAAGCAGGGAAGCGGGCATCCCTTGTATGTTGAGTTAAACGCAGCGATAGAGGGAATGAAGCGTGGGGAGAGCTTGGCGATTGCGCTTGAAGAAATGGGACGGAGATGTGCAGTCCCTGAAGTCAAATTGTTCTCCACTACATTGCTTATCAACGCTCGAAGAGGGGGAGAGGCTTTCGTTCCGGCTTTGCGGGAATTAACAAGGCAAATGTGGGATAAGCGAAAGGCAATCACTCGTACACTTGGAGAGCAGGCATCCTCCCGGTTAGCTTTTCCACTTGCTATCATTTTTTTACTCATCATGGTACTGGTTGGAGCACCTACAATGCTAATGATGTAAATAACATTTACTTACGAAAGGGATGAGCAGTTTGATGGGGAGCTTAGTTCAATTGGGAATGAAAGCAATGAAATCGTTGTGGCAGGATGAGGAGGGCATTGGCACGTTAGAGCTTGTCCTTATAGCTGCGGTGTTGATCGTGGTGGCTATATTATTTAAGGATTGGATTCTAGAGTTTATTGGAAATCTGATGGATTCCGTACAAGGCAAAGCGAAAAACATATTTGATGATTAGGGCAAGGGCTGTGAGCGGTTCTACTAGAGCCGGATGCTGGGGTAATTCGTCAGGCTCTATTACGCTTGAGGCATCCATGGTGTTCCCTTGGGTTTTTATGATGACCTTTTTACTGCTCTTATTTTCCCTATTCATCTCTCAAGGTGCATTTCTATATTATAGCTCTTCAATTATGGCAGAACGGACTGCTTTCAGCTGGTCCAATTCAGCTAAAGAAACGAGTACAGGGGCCTATCCATCAGGGCAATACGATGGTCTATATTGGCGGTTCACCGATGATAGCCTTGTTCAAGGATTGTTTGGTTTAGTATCGGACAATAAAGACTCAAGTGTGGTGATTGGCCCTGGAATTACCGAGGGTCGGGGTTCTAAGGCTGAGGACAAGCTTAGGAAGGTAGCCTTTGAGATGGTTACCTCTCGAAAGGTAGGGAAAGGGCAAATAAGCTATTTCAATGTCGGTGTTAAACGTAATATAAATGTTGATTTAACAAGTGGGTGGTTAGTCAAGCCATTAGGCTGGCTGCGCGGGCAGGATACGGCATCTGCCAGCGTATCTGCCTTAGTCGTCGAGCCGACGGAGTTTCTGCGGTCATTTGATCTGGTTCGCTATTACGCTGCTAAAATGAAGGTCGCTAAGGAAGGACCGACGGAATATCGCAACAAGATAGGGGATGTTCTTAAAAAACGTGGACTTTAAGCTATTAATCCAGTTAGTTAGGAGGCAGTAGGGGTGAAAGCTTCAAGAGATCAGAGGGAGCTCCCTTCCTACAGACAACAGCTGGAGGAGCGGGGCACGGCAGGATCGGTATCCATTTATTTTATTGCGGTTACTGCTGCTTTTATATTACTGACCGCTTTACTCATTGATTTTGCGAGAGTTGCGGCGTTTCGCAAGCAGGCAGAGCTGTCGGTCAAATCAGGTGTCCGTTCAGTATTGTCTTCCTATGACCCTGTTATTTACAAAAGATATGGCTTGTTCATTAGAGGTGGAGAATCAGCTAACGAGCTATTTCGTGAGACAGTGGAAGGGAACGTTGCACAGCTGGAAAAGGGAGGAGCGTTCCCTTTCTTGGATACGGTTTGGGGAGCCACTGACGTTACGGAAAGCCGTCCGCTAGCTAATCATGAAGTATTTCGCAGGCAAATACTCGAAGATATGAAGTACAAGGCACCAATCGATCTGACTTTGGAGCTGGCAGAACGTTTTCGAGGGGTGTCTGGAGCTATGAAAGAAGCTGCTTCAACAGTCGATCTATTGGAGAAAATGCGCAAAGCCTACGAGCGACGAGAAGCGGCATTGGATGACATTCTTGCTCTACAAAAAAAATACGGCAAGGAAATTCAAGGCAAGCTTTCGGCAGAAATCTCCTATCCACCAGTCGATATGAATACCCAACAATCTGCAGGCAATGCTCGTACAATTGCGGATATCGCGATGCAATACGAGGATTATGTAGGTAAACGACAGGAGGATGAAGCGAGAGTTATAGCTCTGCGGCTTAGAGAAGAAGAGAAAAGACGAAACCAAGCGAACGGAGTTAATACAAAGGATAAAAACGAGGTTGAATTAGAAGGACCACGCTATGGCGCAGTTATTAGTTCTTATGAATCTGGGGTGACTTCGACAGCGTCATCATTAGGTAATCGCTCGGTATCGATTAGGGAGAAGGTAGATGAGGCCACGGAAAAGGTAAATACGGCTTTTCTTGCAGCTAAGCAAGCTAATGAAGAGATGAAAGCTATCTTGGAGCAGGCTAAATCTACTCCTCCCGGCATCGTAGGAGAAGAGACGGCTAACGAGGGGGGCACGATTGATGCTGAACAGTTACAATCCCTGGCGGAGCTTCGCAAGACTACTGAACAGCTAATACTGGACCCCTTGTTTTTTCAACAATATGAGACTGAATGGGGGTTACAGCAAACCAAGGGTTTATTACTGGCGAACGAGGCTTCAGCATTCTCGTCGCTTGCCTCTAGTGTTCCGGGTTCAACTGGCAGGGGTCAAGCAGTAAGGAATGGAGCAGAGCGACTGCAAAGCTCTTATGCTGAATATGTGCGGGCTTATGGCTCTATCGGTGCTGTCTATTCTACTCGGGAGGCTACTCTCCAAGCCCATCGTTCTCATGATAACGCAACTAAGCAAGAGAATGAGAAAGCAAAAACAGAATGGTCCGGGGCTATGAGCTTTCTGGGAGCATTAACCGGTGTATCGGGCTCACCGGAGGAGAAAGCGGATTTCGAGAAAGTTAAGGGACTCTATGAAAGCAATAGGGAATGGAATCAGGCTGAGAAGGAGCAGGCCAAGGCGGTAAATAAAAAAGACCCTTCGGAAGGAAGGGATGAGGCAATATCCGCTTCTGGGGGCTTGTTGGATATGCTAGACGGTTCTTTAGTTGGTGCTAGAGATCAACTATACTTCTCTGAATATATCATTGCTAGAATGTCTCGATACGACTCGTCATTAGTCAAAAATATGCTCCACGGTGAAGATGCCCCCTTAAATGTTAGCCTACAGGAAACAGAATATATTCTATATGGCTTAAACAATCCGGCAGGCAATATTGCCGCTGCATATGGTGAAATCTTTGCTTTTCGGCTAGCCATTCGGACAATGGAAGGACTAATACAATGCCGTGCAATGGGCCACCCGTTACTAGTTCTCGCAGCAGCGCTTGTCTATGGGATTAGTAATGCTCTTAAAGATATGCAACGTCTCGTGGAGGAGGGCAAGGTCCAGCTTTCAAAATACATTAAAGTGGATACCGTGTATAAGGATTACCTCCGACTTTTTTTGCTGGCACATGGTGGATCAGCCAACCATCAGGCGAGAATGATCGCAGTTATGGAGCATGCCTCTGGGGTTTCCTTTCGCGGAGCATACACCTATGAGAGTGGAGAAGGAACAGCTTCGATTAAGCTATGGTTTTTTCCAGGCTTGCTGAAGGTGATGGGACGCTTTGGAGATTTAGGAGGGACGGTAAAGGGGAATCGCTATGAAGCAACTTATACCGCGGAAAGCTCCTATCAATAGTAATAGAGGTGTCACGCATTCTAACGGAGGAGTAACTTTAGAAACCGCGCTCGTCATGCCTGTATTTCTTATGTTTGTATTTTTCTTAATCTTCATCATACAGACAGCTGTGTATTCTATGGCACTGCATGGAGCACTATCCCAGACAACTAGGCAGGCTGCATCAGCTTGGTATCCGATTTCTCTAGCATTGGAGCAAGCAAGAGCCTCAGAAATCAATCAACAGGTCGAGCATTGGAATGACAAGTGGCTTAAAGTGGGGGAAACCGTAAGTGAGTATGGGAAGTGGCTACCCTCCCCAATCAAGGAATGGGCTGAGCAAGCTACGAGTGGAAATTTCTCACTAGAGCAGAATGCAGCTAAGCTAGCCTTTGGACAATTGATGCAGCCATTTGTGGATGAGCGCGTATTGAATTCTTCTAGAATTACCTTAACCTCAATTGGCTTACCGGACAATGATGACAGGGGCAAATCTTATTTAAGCGTTGAAGCTGAATATGCACTTCCCTTTCAAGTTCCATTTTTGAATCGTAAATTAGTTCTTCGTGAATCTGCAAGGGAGCGAGTTTGGATAGGGGGAAGTCCATCCAAATCACTACTCGTTGAGGATGGAAAGGAAGCATTTAATGTTACTTTCGTCTCCTTGGATCCAAACCCAGTCAAACCAGGTCGGAAAGCTACACTTGTTATTCGCACGAAGCCCGGAACAGCTGTTGATCTCTCTGTTATATACAAAAGTGGCCTTAGCCAAGCTAAGCATCTGGGCAGTGCGATTGCTGATGAATCGGGGCTGGTTTCATGGACGTGGCATGTATCAGGAAGGACGACTCCGGGAGAGTGGGGCTTTCAAGTTACCAATGGTAGTGGCGGAGTATGGCAACATACGTTTCAAGTGGAAGGCAAGCTGCACTAAAGGAGGGGGAAAGGTGAGTCTAGGGGTATTAATTATCGTAAGTCTTTTACTCGTATGTGCCAGCTGGACAGATTTGCGGCGTATGATAATTCCCAATGAGTTAACGCTTTTGTTTGCGGGAGGGGGATTGTTATTTCAATTTATCTCGCAAGGCATTACGGGTCTTGGTTGGGCAGTAGCAGGTGCTCTTGCAGGTATAATTCCGCTTTATATTATGAATCGTCTGGGAGGAATAGGTGGGGGCGACGTAAAGCTTTTTGGGGCATTCGGAGCCTGGATGGGCCCCATCTTAACCTTACAATTACTCGTTTTTTCGATCCTTTGTGCAGGTGGAATCGCCGGCTTACTGCTACTGCTTCGCCTTCCCGGTTTAAGAGCAATGGGAAAGAAAATGAAGTGGCCATGGGGCAACCATCCGCTTACAGCCGGACGAAGCACACAGTTTCCTTTTATGTTAGCGGTCGCTCCAGGATTTATAGCCTTGTTAGGGAAAGGGTAGGGAATGCGAATGGAACCTTTATCAGTTCGGTTTGAGCAAAGAAGAGGTCATTTCATGATTATCGAACGTAACCCTCCGGTCACACGTGAAGAGATAAATGAAACACAATTGCTAATGCTGAAAAAATGTGAAATTCCAGGACTGCTCCCCCTGGAAACAGAGGAATACGATGGACAGACATCACTGCGTTATTCATTGGCGGGTACTCGTATGCTATCGGAGGCTATGCGAGCATCGAATTGGTCAATGTCCGAAATGCTGGGCGCTTTGTGCAGACTAGCGGAAGTACTAGAGGAATGTCGGCTTTACTTGCTAGATGCCGATCGAATAAGGTTGCATGATGAGTTCATATTCGTTGGAGAGGATTGGCATGATCTGAGATTTACTTATATTCCAATTGATATGCCGACTCTCCATCAGGCTGATGATTTAGAGCGCCTTATCATTAGGTGGATGATGAAGGTTAAGGAGCCGGATGGACAGGTTATGCAAAATGTATTGCGAATGGTCGCTACTCCAGGGTTCATGCCGATTGTTCTCAGCCGTTATATAAGGCAGATTTTGTCTGGATCATCTGTAGATGTGAGCGAAGCACCGATACGTTCATCGCAGTCTCCAGTATTCGAGCTGCCTGAAGAATCTAAAGCAGACGCTGTAAAGTCATCTCGCTCATGGGATTTTTTGCACCCTATATCAGCTGATCTGCATTCCGTATCCGAAATGTGGGGCGATTTTCCAGAGCCACAGAGAAGGCAAGAGAACAATGAAGAAATAACCGGGTCAGACATGGAACAAAAAACGGAGCCAATGGATTTGGGCAAATGGCGTATTATTGTGGCTTGCGCTTCGTTATTCCTAGTCGCTATGACGTGGAGATTTCTCTACTTAAATGAGTCGAGCGAGCAAAAATTATTATTGTGCTTATGCGTAACGTTAGTGTCCGGTGCAGGAGTACTGGTCTTATGGAATGGTGTACCAGCTTGGGCCAAGAGAAAGCGCAAATCCCCGGAGCATTCGAATTTGGAGCGATATAGGAATAGGAACAGATCTGAGCCTGAACCAATAAGTAGGGTAGAACATCAGAGCATTGATAACGAACATCGGGGGGCTTCTAGATTTTCAATCCATAATTCGCTGCAATCAATGGAGCCTTTGGGAAGAGAGCCTACGCCTTTTGATCTAGCTGTGGACAATGGGGGTTCTTTTCCCAAGGAGACGTCGTGGATTACTGCTGCGAATGATCAAACTACATTCCTTGAGCAGAGGAATGTACCTAATCTTGAAGTCTTTTATTTAGTATGGAAAACAAAAAATGAGGGTAGTCGAATTCCATTGAAGGGTAGCTCGCTTGTTATTGGAAGATCGGCGGATGCTGCTCAGCATGTTGACCAGACAATGGGGATATCGCGCGCTCATGTAGAGCTTGTGAAGGTATCCGAGCAATGGAAGGTGAAGGATCTCGGCTCACGAAATGGCAGTCGACTCAATGATACACCGATGGCTCCTTATGAGCTGTATTCCTTGCAAATAGGAGATTGCATAACACTGGCTAACTCACAGTACCAATTTCAGCAGGCGAATTAACGTGTAATAAAGAAGCCCTAGCGGGTAATATCCCGCAGGGCTTCTTCTAGCTTAGGAAAAGCGAAGCTAAATCCTTGGTCCAACAGCTTCCGAGGCATTGCTTTTTGTCCGGTGAGCACAAGCGTGCTCATTTCTCCAAGGGCTTTTTTTAGGAACAGGCCTGGAACCGGAAACCAATGGGGCCGCTTAGTCACTCGGCCTAACATACGACCGAACTCGTCATTGGATACAGGATCAGGAGCAACAGCGTTAACCGGACCGGATATAGCAGGGTTATCCAGACAGAAAAGAATGAGCGAAACCATATCCTGCAGATGGATCCAAGGCAACCCTTGTTTACCGTTCCCTATGCGGCCGCCGCCGAAAAAACGATAGGGTAGCCGAATGATCGGGAATGCTCCCCCTTCGCCGGCACATACGATACCTATCCGAAGCTTAACAAGTCGCTCAACAGGAATGAGCTCAGCTGCCTGCTCCCATTTGACGACTACCTCGCCAAGGAAATCTGCAGGCATGGTCGGTGAGGATTCATCAAAGACCTGATCCACAGAATGACCGTAAAGTGAAATTCCGGATGCATTTATGACGACAGCAGGCGGAGAGCTCATCCGTTTTAGATTATCGGCAATCCGAGCTGCTGCTTCTATGCGTGAGGATAGAATTCTTTCCTTCGCCTTCTTGCTCCATCTCTGATTAATGGATTCGCCCGTCAGGTTAATAATTCCATCGAATTCCCCTAAACAGTCCGGATCAACGCTCCATTCCGTCCAAGTAACATAGTGAGGATGGGGGAGGGTGGAGTCGTGAGTGGGCTTCAAGGGTTTATTCCTCGTAATGATCCACACTTCGTCCCCTCGAGACAGTAGCGCATACGTTAGAGCTTTTCCAATGAACCCCGTTCCACCGCATAACAACAAGCGCATGTTGCCCCTCCTCACTCATCAGTTACTTTTTATCAATTGAAATGATAGTAAGCGGGTTAATTGTATTGCCATCAGTGTCTAACACAGCTTCTGTGTATTGAAAGACAACGGGATCTCCCTCAGTCCAGGAATCCACCTTTTCGGCAATTTCAGGGCTGATCTGGAAAGCAGTTGCTCCATTATCAGTCTTAATTTCAATCGTATGAGTATCCTGCAAACCACTGTATTCACCTGTACCGTTAAGTGTTTCAGCGGATGCGGTAGGACTTGCGCTCTCTGTTTCCGTAGCACCGCTAGCACTTGGGCTCGCTGTTAGGGAAGGGCTTGCAGATGGAGAAGAACTGCCGCTATTGTTGTTGCCGCAAGCTGTTCCCATCAGGACTAAGGTAAGTACCGCAACGCTCATTGCCATAGCTGTCTTTTTATTTTTTTTCATAAGTAACTTACACCTCCTATGAGGTTAAACGAAATAAACGGCTAAAGGTTTCGTTTATTAGTTTGTCCGTAAAGTGTCAGCCCTTATTTGAGCAAGTGATTGTATGCGGAATAATCGATCTGTTTCTTCTCCAGAAAGTCTTTTAAGCTGCGATGGTCACGAGGCGGAGTTGCCCGAATATAGCCTTCAATGCAATGTTCCTTGGTCACTTCTGATGATCCACTTTCTACTGCCAATTGTCCGATTTTGGCTGCAATAGAGTGGCTGGCAATATCTCGAAAAGGACCGGGAACCGGGGAAACCAGTGTATGTAGCATATCCTTGGAATCTTCGGTCCATAGCTCACGGCTGCGTTCCACCCAATAATTTTGCCAGTCTAGCTTAGATTTTCCATCGCTTTTGGGAAGTACCTTCAAAAACTTGCGGAACATAAAAAATCCGCCCACACACATGAACAAAATAAGCACGATGGTCCAAAACCCGATAAAATACATAAACCAGTCGGGAGCATTTTTCATATAGATCACCTCATGTTGAGATTATAGCTCATTTCTAGATTTATTTCGACGTTCGCGATACAATAAGGAGATGATTTCGATAATAGACCGTGACTATACTCGCGGGGTACGGAACGGAAAATGAAAGGAGCAATTATGATGCTGAAGATTGGATCACATGTATCTTTTGCCGGCAAAGGATTGTTGACAGCAGCTAACGAGGCTATTTCTTACGGGTCCGGTACTTTTATGATCTACACAGGTGCGCCTCAGAATACAAGAAGAAAGCCGATAGAAGAGTTATATATTCCCGAGGGCAAAGAGGTAATGGCGGCTAGTGGTATTGATAATATCGTTGTTCATGCTCCTTACATCGTTAACCTGGGCTCATATAAAGAGGATACTTTCCGTCTCGCCATTGATTTTCTTCAGGAGGAAATCCGTCGTACGCATAAAATTGGGGTGAAAAATATTGTTTTACACCCAGGAGCCTATACAGATAAAGATGCCCAATACGGGATTGAACGAATTGCCGCAGGCTTGAATGAGGTGCTCGAGGCCACTAAGGAAACAGACGTTAATATTGCTCTGGAGACGATGGCAGGTAAAGGCACTGAAATCGGACGCAGCTTTGAAGAATTGGCCCAAATTATTGAACGGGTTAATCTCAACAATCGATTGACAGTATGTATGGATACTTGCCATATTCACGATGCAGGATACGATATCGTTGGGGATGTTGATGGTGTCCTTCGTAAGTTCGATGATATTATCGGGCTCGATCGGATTGCAGTTGTTCATGTGAACGACAGCAAAAATCCGCTAGGGGCAGGGAAAGACCGTCACGCTCCTATAGGCTCAGGCTGGATTGGCTATGAAGGGATTGCTGGAGTTGTCGGGCATGAGCTTCTTAAGGACAAGCCTTTCATATTGGAGACTCCATGGATTGGGAAAAAGGAAACATCGGAGCGTCCAATGTACGAAGCGGAAATCGCGATGCTAAGCGGAACAACAATTGAGCGTTTTGGCGATGAATTTGCTGAAGATGTGGAACGATTACACTATTTCTTCGATAAGGTAGGAATTGAACCACGGCTATATGTGCTAAATACATGGGAGCTCCTTAAATCGGACGCTAAAGCAAGAAAAGCGGATCCACGGGAACCGATGGAAAGGCTTTACGATATGCTGATGGAAAATCGGGTTTTATCAGGCGACATAAGCGAAGAAGCAGTCAATCAACGATTGTTAGGCTTTCTAGCTGGTCCGGATTGGTTGAGTAGTTTATAAAATTAAGCGAGTAATTGAACACGGAGCTATGTGGAGAGGAAGTAAAGAACAATGAGTCACATTAAGCAATCTCAGGAAATTAAACGGATAGATGATAAAAGCATTCGAGCACGTATGCTTATCTCTTGTCCGGATCGCGCGGGTATCGTTGCGGCTGTATCGCAATTTTTATATGAGCAAGGTGCTAATATTATACAATCAGATCAATACACGATGGATCCCGAGGGCGGGATGTTCTTCATGAGAGTTGAATTTGATTTGGTGGATTTAGAGCAGCGCTTGCCGTCGCTTCAAGAGGATTTTGCCCGTATATCAGATCGTTTCTCGATGAGATGGAGCATCTTTCGTGCTGCTAGACGCAAGAGAATCGCGATTTTCGTATCGAAGGAAGATCATTGCTTAGTTGAATTGCTATGGCAATGGCAGGCTGGTGACTTGGATGCTGAAATTAGCATGGTCATAAGTAACCATGATGATATGAGAGGATTGACTGAATCCTTTGGCATTCCGTTCTATCATGTTCCGGTTACACCTGAAACGAAGGAAGAGGCCGAGCAGAAGCAAAGAGAGCTTACAGCAGGTAAAGTCGATCTTATCGTGCTGGCGCGGTATATGCAGATCGTTTCTCCTAAATTCATCGAGCAGTATCATAATCGCATCATCAACATTCACCACTCGTTTTTGCCGGCATTTGTCGGTGGAAAGCCTTATCAGCAAGCATACAACCGTGGGGTTAAGCTGATCGGAGCAACGGCGCATTATGTGACCGAAGAGCTGGACGGTGGGCCGATTATCGAGCAGGATGTACAACGCGTTAGTCATCGGGACAATGTAACCGAGCTAAAGCGGATGGGCCGTCATATCGAGCGCATCGTGCTTGCCCGCGCAGTTAAATGGCATGTTGAAGATAGACTGCTCGTCTATCAGAATAAAACAGTTGCTTTCATTTAGGTAAAGCTGAAATCATAAGTCGCATTATTGGGCCGTCAGGGGATTTCCCCTGGCGGTTTTCATATATGTTTGCCTG
The DNA here is from genome assembly GCF_004295585.1 of Cohnella abietis. NCBI lineage: Bacteria > Bacillati > Bacillota > Bacilli > Caryophanales > Paenibacillaceae > Cohnella > Cohnella abietis. The sequence goes on from NZ_AP019400.1 coordinate 1,791,587, forward strand.
CAGCTCCTGAGCCAACCCATTAGTGAGCATTAGCCATACATTCTATGTCTAATGCGACCAGTAACCAGAATTAGTCGGTGTCTCCGCTTATCTCTTTCACAAACATGCCTCAGTTGCTCGAGTTAGTCGGTATCTCCGCTTATCTCCATCACTAACGGTTCCCAGTAACCAGAATTAGTCGGTCCCTCCGCTCAACTCCATCACAAACGTGCCTCAGTTGCTCAAGTTAGTCGGCCCCTCCGCTTACCTCCATCACAAACGTGCCCCAGTGCCCAGAATTAGTCGGTGTCGCCGCTTATCTCCTTCACAAACTTGCTCCAGTAACTCGAATTAGTCGGCGCCTCCGCTTATCTCCATCACAAACTTGTCCCAGTAACCCGAACTAGTCGGTGTTGCCGCTTATCTCCATCACAAACGTGCTCCAGTAACCAGAATTAGTCGGTGTCGCCGCTTATCTCCATCACAAACGTGCCCCAGTAACTCGAATTAGTCGGTGTCGCCGCTTATCTCCATCACAAACTTGTCCCAGTAACTCGAATTAGTCGGTGTCGCCGCTTATCTCCATCACAAACTTGTCCCAGTAACCCGAACTAGTCGGTGTCGCCGCTTATCTCCATCACAAACGTGCCCCAGTAACTCGAATTAGTCGGTGTCACCGCTTATCTCCATCACAAACTTGTCCCAGTAACCCGAACTAGTCGGTGTCTCCGCTTACCTCCATCACAAACTTGCCCCAGTAACCAGAATTAGTCGGTGTCGCCGCTTATCTCCGTCACACACGTGCCTAAGTAACCCGAATTAGTCGGTGTCGCCGCTTATCTCTTTCACAAACTTGCCCCAGTAACTCGAATTAGTCGGCTCCTCCGCTTATCTCTATCACAAACGTGCCCTAGTAACTCGAATTAGTCTATGTCTAATGAGCCCCAGCAGCCTCGTATCCGAGCATTAACCATACTTTCTATGTCTAATGCGACCAACACGTAGGGTACCGACAAACGGAGAGGAAGAGGGGGCAAAAACGGCGGTTAGTGGGGAGCACAAGCGAATGGGTACCGTCAAAAGCGAAAGGTTAATGGGGAGCACAAGCGAATGGGTACGGTCAAAGCTAAAGGTTAGTGGGGAGCACAAGCGAATGGGTACCGTCAAAAGCGAAAGGTTAATGGGGAGCACAAGCGAATGGGTACGGTCAAAGCTAAAGGTTAGTGGAGAGCACAAGCGAATGTGTACCGTCAAAAGCGAAAGGTTAATGGGGAGCACAAGCGAATGTGTACCGTCAAAGCGAAAGGTGTTATTGGGGAACATAAGCGAATGTGTACCGTCAAGCCAAGGTTAGTGGGGAAGCACAAGCGAATGCGTACCGTCAAAGCTAAAGGTTAGTGGGGAGCACAAGCGAATAGGTACTGTCAAAACCAGAGATGTGCACTAACTGCCCATACTTGGTTTCACTGTTTGGCATAAAGGATGGAAAAGGTTATTGTGTAGTGGTACAATATCTCACAGTATGCTGTCAATGGACTCATCTGGATGGATCAATAATGAGCATCGATAATAGTTGGTCCAGGCGGCAATTTAGTATGGATGAATTGGGTGAAATGGTTGCAGCTACTTGTACGGACATGCTGTGGTAATCCAAAAAAGTCCATGTTACAATGAACAAGATCCATAAATTTCGTTTAAAATGGAGTTATTACTGTACGTTTCTCTTCTAAATAGCAGTTAACGTACGTGAATAGAACATAGGAGGGTATTTTTCAATGACTGTTAGCACTAACGCAATTGACCAATTATCCGTAACGACAATACGTACGCTTTCTATCGATGCCATCGAGAAGGCAAAATCAGGTCATCCCGGTATGCCGATGGGCGCTGCACCGATGGGGTACCAATTATTTGCGAAAACAATGAAGCATAATCCATCACGTCCACAGTGGATTGACCGTGACCGTTTCGTTCTATCTGCAGGACATGGTTCCATGCTATTGTACTCGTTGCTTCACCTAAGCGGCTACGATCTTCCATTAGAAGAGCTCAAAAACTTCCGTCAATGGGGTTCTTTAACTCCAGGACATCCAGAATTCGGACATACGGCTGGTGTTGATGCGACTACAGGTCCATTGGGCCAAGGTATTGCAATGGCTGTTGGTATGGCATTAGCTGAGGCACAACTGGCTGCTACTTATAACCGTGATAACTATAATGTTATTAACCATTTTACTTACTCCATCTGTGGAGACGGCGATTTGATGGAGGGTATTTCTTCCGAGGCCGCTTCAATGGCTGGTCATATGAAGCTCGGCAAGCTGGTTGTTCTTTACGATTCCAATGATATCTCTTTGGACGGCGAATTAAATCTTTCCTTCTCTGAGAATGCTGGCAAACGCTTTGAAGCTTATGGCTGGCAGTATATTCGCGTTGAAGATGGCAACGATCTTGGCGCATTGGCGAATGCAATTGCAGAGGCGCAATCGGATCTTAGCAAACCAACACTAATTGAAGTGAAAACAGTAATTGGCTTCGGCTCCCCGAACAAAGGCGGCAAAGGCGGTCACGCTGGACCTCACGGATCTCCGCTTGGAGCAGAAGAAACCAAGTTAACGAAAAGCTTCTATGAATGGCCGCACGAGGAGTTCCATGTTCCAGAAGAAGTTCGCGCTCATTTCGCTGAAGTTAAACAAGCAGGCGAGCAAGCGAACGCGGCATGGGATACTCTGTTTGAACAATATAAAGCAGCTCATCCGGAGCTGGCTGCTCAATTCGAAGCTGCACTTGCTCGCGAATTGCCAAGCGGATGGGATGCAGACCTACCTGTTTATACGACAGAAGACAAACCGCTTTCCACTCGTGTTGCTTCGGGTAATGCGCTGAATGGTTTAGCGAAAAATGTTCCTTATCTTGTGGGCGGATCTGCTGACTTGGAAAGCTCCACAATGACTCATCTGAAGGATCTGTCTCTGTTCAAGCCGGGCAGCTACGACGGACGCAATATCTATTTCGGAGTACGTGAATTCGGAATGGCAGCTGCGATGAACGGAATTATGCTTCATGGCGGGTTGAAAGTATATGGAGGAACGTTCTTCGTATTCACAGATTACCTTCGTCCTGCAGTTCGTTTGGCTGCGATTATGGGTCTTCCGGTTGTATACGTCTTGACACATGATAGCATCGCGGTCGGTGAAGATGGCCCTACACATGAGCCGATCGAGCAACTGGCTTCAATCCGTATTATCCCAGGCTTGACAGTCATTCGTCCTGCTGACGGCAATGAAACATCTGCTGCATGGGCTTACGCGCTGCAAAACAACGATAATCCAGTAGCTTTGGTGCTTACACGCCAAAACCTACCGATTCTCGAAGGAACAGCTACTGCTCGTGAGACAATCTCTAAAGGCGGTTATATCGTATCCGAAGCAGCTAATGGACAGCCACAAGGTATCCTGATCGCAACGGGCTCGGAAGTACAGCTTGCTGTTGCTTCCCAGAAAGCATTAGCAGAGCAAGGCGTTCACGTTCGCGTCGTTAGCTTGCCAAGCTTTGATCTATTCGAGAAGCAAGATGCTAGCTACAAGGAAAGCGTCCTGCCTAAATCCATTAAAGCACGTCTAGCTATCGAGATGGCTCATCCATTCGGATGGGAGCGTTATGTTGGAGACAACGGCGCTATCATCGGTATCTCTACTTTCGGAGCTTCTGCGCCGGGCGATCGTGTTATTAAAGAATATGGCTTTACGGTTGAGAATGTTGTAGCTCAATTCACAAAATTACTGTAATAGAGGAGCCGGGGAAAACGATGCCACAATTCAACAATGTTTCTGTAGTTAAGAAAGCCAACGTGTACTTCGATGGCAAAGTAACAAGTCGTGCGGTTATCCTCGAAGACGGAACTAAGATCACTCTTGGAATTATGCTTCCAGGTGAATATGAGTTTGGTACTGCGCAAAAGGAAATAATGGATATTCAAGCTGGAGAGCTTTCCGTGCTGCTTCCAGGCAATGAGGAATGGCTCGTAATTACAGAGCCGACTAAGTTCGAAGTGCCAGCTAACTCCAGCTTCAAGCTGCAGATTAAGACGGTAACCGACTATATTTGCTCCTATCTCGACTAAGACTAATCTACTGAACACACACAGTAGACGATTATTAAATCAAAAAAAGTGGTGGTACAGGGTTAATCCCGTATCACCACTTTTTTGTTTTGAGCTATCTGGGCTATCAAGACTGGCTAGCAATGTACTCCTGCAGCTGAATACGCTGATAGAGAGGCAGAGCCGTTAACATGCAGCCGTATTTGAAGGAGCCATTATTTCGTTCGATGCGGATAATCTTAGCAGTCATTGGAGGCAGCTCCGACTTCTGAATGAAGTGGATAACGATGAACATATCTCTTTCAAGTGGGAAGTCCGATTCAATTTGTATTCCATCCTCGGATAAGTCACGTAAGTAGCCATTAACGGATTGGCCGGTGAACGCTCCATCTCCTTCCCATTGATAGATGGACATCATAAGAGGGATATCTAGCGGCAGCCGTACTTTTTTTCTTCTTTCGTCTACCTTTTTCTCATCGTTAACAGGTGCAGTAGCAGTAGCTGTATCCCCGATTTTTTTGCCAATCCAATTCTCATAAATGTACGCAAGCGCGGCAAGATCGGACTCCCCGTAGCCTGCTGCTTGTCCAAGCTGAAAGAGGCTCTTAGCCGATTCTAGCATAGGGGTGGATACGCCAAGACTATCCGTTAACACGGAGGACAGGCGAAGATCCTTAAGCATAAGGGAAAGAGAAAATTGGACGCTGAAATCGTGATCGATAATCTTTTGGCCTTTCAAATCTGCCTGTTTACTTGCAGCACCACCCGCCTGTACAACACGGAGGAACGAGGAGACGTTAATACCGCTCTTAGCAGCAATGGCCATACCTTCAACTAAACCGGCCGCATTAATTCCGACGATTGTATTATGGGCAAGCTTAGCAGTGGCCCCGCTTCCATGCTCTCCCATGTAAATAACCTCACGACCCATAGTTAGAAAAATATCCTGGTTGTCGTCAATCGTCTGCTTGTCGCCTCCTGCCATGAACAAGAGAGTACCGTCAATTGCTGCAGGCTTACTACCTGTTACCGGAGCATCAATGAAATCACAAAAGCGATTGGTCGCCTCAGTAGCTAATCTTTTAGCTAAGGTTGGAGAAATGGTGCTGTTATCGATGATAGTTGTTCCGGGCTGAAGCGTTTTAAAAATACCATTTTCACCGAAATAAACCTCTTCTATCGCCTGGTCATTACTTATCATTGTAATGATTACTTCGACTCTCTTTGCTACTTCAAGTGGGGAAGCGACAACGTCTGCACCGAGCTCAATCAGCTGCTCTTCTTTACCTGGGGTCCGATTGTACACGAGTACGGAATAACCTTTGCGTATGAGATTGGCAGCCATTGGCTCGCCCATCGTACCAAGTCCGATAAATCCGATTGTTTTCATCTAATCGTCTCCTTTTATGTACTATTATCCATTTCTTTCCCGAATTTCGGAAGGATAACATTTGAAATGCTCCATAAATAATCGCGTACTTGTTAAGTATTTGACAAAAGTTACCCCATTCCTTTTATGAAACAGTGTGTTCAAATAATTAGGGGTTTTGTTGAATTTGCCGGCCAGTGTCCCAATAGCAATATCCTTCATATAGTGCTCGTCGACATAATGAATAATGCGCTGGACGATATTTTTACTAACTGGGTTTATGGGAAATGTCCCTAAGGAATTAGAGGAAGCAGGATTAATCGATGAAGTATTTTATCAAAGGAATGGCTGATGGCGCGGTAAAAGGGTAGATAATTAGCAAATCCTGAGAATCTTCATCAAACCTTCATCGAACCTTGCTTGTGTCGGACTCATTTATTCAGTATTCTATATCTAACATGCATAGACCGCTTGTGGTCATGAAAGGGAGAATAGATGTGAGTAAAGATATTAAATTCGATTATTCCAAGGCGCTACAATTTGTAGGGCAGCATGAGATTGATTACCTGGCACCAGCAGTTAAGCTGGCGCATGAGCAATTACATAATGGAACTGGGGCGGGCTCTGATTATCTAGGCTGGATTAACCTTCCCTTCGATTACGATAAGGAAGAATTCGCACGTATTCAGAAATCTGCAAAGCAAATTCAATCCGACTCCGAGGCGCTTGTAGTCATTGGAATAGGCGGCTCCTATCTCGGAGCTCGTGCAGCAATTGAGTTCCTGCAGCATTCCTTCTACAACACACTGTCGAAGGAGCAACGCAAGACTCCACAAATCTTTTACGCAGGAAACAATATCAGCTCCACTTATGTAACTCACCTTCTTCAAGCCCTTGAAGGTAAGGACTGGTCCATCAATGTTATCTCGAAATCGGGAACAACTACGGAGCCGGCTATTGCTTTCCGTATTTTCCGCGAAGCGCTCGAGAAGAAATATGGCAAGGAAGAAGCTCGCAAACGTATCTATGCAACAACGGACAAAGCTCGTGGTGCATTAAAGGTGCTGGCTACTGAGGAAGGCTATGAAACATTTGTAATTCCAGACGATGTTGGCGGACGTTACTCTGTTCTGACAGCAGTTGGACTATTGCCAATAGCTGCTGCAGGCATCAATATCGAAGAGATCTTGAGGGGTGCTCAAGATGCGGCAACGAAATTAAACAACCCTAATTTGAAGGAAAACCATGCATACCAATACGCTGCTGTGCGTAACGCGTTGTATCGTAAAGGTAAATCGGTTGAAATTCTTGTTAACTACGAGCCGGGACTACACTTCGTATCGGAGTGGTGGAAGCAGCTTTACGGCGAGAGCGAAGGCAAGGACTTCAAAGGAATTTTCCCAGCAGCGGTTGATTTCTCCACGGATCTCCATTCCATGGGACAATTCATTCAAGAAGGTAACCGTATTATTTTCGAAACTGTATTGCAGGTTGGTGAGTCAGCCGAGCAAATTACCATTGAGAGCACCAAGGACGACCTTGACGGTCTGAACTTCCTGTCTGGTCAAACGTTGGATTTCGTTAACAAGAAGGCATTCCTTGGAACTCTTCTTGCACATACCGATGGCAATGTACCGAATCTGATTGTGAACCTGCCGGATTCGAGTCCATATACATTCGGATACTTGGTTTATTTCTTCGAAATCGCGTGTGGCGTAAGCGGATATCTGCTTGGCGTTGATCCTTTTGATCAACCAGGAGTAGAAGCGTACAAGAAGAATATGTTCGCGTTGCTTGGCAAACCAGGCTTTGAGGAACAGAAGAAAGCTCTGGAAGCACGGTTGTAGGATTTTATAGTAAAATTAGAGAAAAGCCAGAGGTTACCGGTATATTATCGGTAGCCTCTGGCTTTTTTACGGCCAATGGGGGAGTGTGCGGACAGAGCTAAGCGGAGATACCGACTAAATCGGGTTACTGTGGCACGTGTGAGAGGTAGATAAGCGGAGATGCCGACTAAATCGGGTTACTGTGGCACGTGTGAGAGGTAGATAAGCGGAGATGCCGACTAATTCTGGTTACTGTGGCAAGTGTGAGAGGTAGATAAGCGGAGGTGCCGACTAAATCCGGGTTACTGTGGCATGTGAGTGGTGGAGATAGGCGGAGAGGCTTGCTAAATACCTCTCCGTCGTTGTCATTCCCATTAAGCAAGCACGCGCAACACGTCATCAATTTTTTTGCCGTGGGAGAGGATCCCATAATTCATCCAACTGAGAAAATCGACCTCATAAACGTGGTTATGAATAACAGCAGGAAGCGACTGCCAAACAGAAGTGGCAAACAGCTTCTTTTTCGTATGCTCGGGTAATTCGAAGGTCACAAACAAGTGATCAGCATCCAATTGGGCGAGCAATTCTGGAGCTAACTCAGCTCTTCTTTCGCCGTTCGTTAATTGCTTAACGAGTGGATGTGGCGTCAATTCCAGATCCTTGTATAGAATTGGACCCGTGTAGCCCTTGTCCGGACCGGCATATAAAATAATGGACTCCGCGCTTATCCTCAGAAAAGCAACGGTTTGATTTCGAATGGCATTAAGCTTTTTTCGAGCTAACTCTGCTTTACGTTCATAATTATCAATAACCTCAGTTACTTTGATGCTCGTACCTATTCCGATCAGATCCGCAACCGTTCGCAAGGTTTCCTGCCAGCTCTCGCCGATATCGGGCATCCTGTATATGGGAACCTGCTTCTCGAAGAGATCGCAATTCCATTTTTCAGGAAAACCATGCTCGACCATAATAAAATCCGTTTTACAAGTTAAAGGGGCTTGAGGTTTATTGGACAGTACGACAGCAGGAATATGATCGAGTCCTAGATAGGATTGTGTCCCCCACTCAGAGAGAGAGGCTTGAAGGACTGGAGTTACGCCGAGAGCCAAGAGATAATCCTCCATAAAAGGGGCAAATACACGGATTTCCTCACGGTAATGACGACGATACTGACCCGGTGAGAGTCCGACAGTTTGTTTGAAACGGCGATTAAAATAAAACTCGTTGCCGAATCCGATATTCTGGGCGATATCGAACAATCGGTCGTCTGTTGCTTGCAAAAGATGCTTAGCCTGCTTGATTCGGATATCTGATAAGTACTGCAGCGGAACTTGACCTGTTATTTCCTTAAATAAACGTGTGTATTGCCAGCGGCCGATGTTGGCAGTTTCCGCCATCCGCTCCACCGTCCATATGTCGCTATAATCTCGCTGTAGCTGCTCGATCGTCGCCTCCACGATTTGACGACTATTTTCAACAAGGGAACTCGAGAGGTTATTCCGAAATATATAACGAAGCAGCTCTTGAAAACGTATATGCTGATCAAACAAGCCTAACTCATCGCTCGTTTCTGATTGGTAATAATCATAAAGTCCTTCAACCCATTCTAGGCAGCGGGAAAAAGGAACACATTCGACTTCTCCAACGCAAGGAAATGATGTACGCGACTGAAATTCCTCAGAAGATGATCTGAGCTTTCCGATATGCAGCACCTCGAATGTTAATTGATACCATTCAAGACCTTTCTTGCCCGCTTCGATTGAGACCGATGTTCCTGGTTCGACGATAAAGCATTTGCCTCGCTCTAGTGGGTGGCCTAGTTGGTCTAGGATGAGTCGCCCTTCACCAGATATGAAAACTATCAATTGATAGTTTTCATTCTTCTGCGCTCTAAGCTGCTGATGAGGTGCAAATTTCATATAATCAATCTCGGTTAAATGATAGATCGGGGTAGGAGAAACAGCCTTTTGCGATACTTCTTCATTCATAGATCAAACCGTCCTCTTGTATTGAGAAGTATTATCATTTAACCATTATAACGATAATAGAGAGAGCACTTCAACAATGAAGTTGAAGTGCTCTCTCGCTAAGTTAAATAAAGAGACTAAAACGGTTTATTTTAGCAGATACTTTTCCAAGTCTTTCAGCTTGAGGAGGTTGGCCGAGAAAGCCCCAGTTTGCCAGTAAGTGCGGTCCACTTGATACACATGACCGTTCTTAACTGCAGGAATGCTTTTCCAAATTGGACTATCCATTAAACCACTGACAGCCTCTTCATTCTCAGGTGATGACCATGCGCCATTGGAAGTTAGAATAATGATATGATCCGCACCAAGCTCAGGTAGCTTCTCCATGGATATGGTATCAATAAACTTGTCCATGTCAGCAACTAGCTTCGGCGGAGTCAAACCCAGTTCCTTGTATAAAATAGATCCTACAAATCTGTTTTTGATACCTAGTAAGTTGATATCTCGCTCACCTACATTAAGTCGTAGAACGGCAACGGTTTCGTTCCCGATTTTTGCTTGCAGCTTGGTTTTCATATCTGCAATTTTCTGATCGTAGTCCTTCAGCAATTCCTCTGCTTTTTCGGGCATACCGATAATATCCGCAATTTTGCTTAGGATTTCTGTTGTGCTGCCATTCTGAATATCGTCAGTCAATCGGTAAGTTGGAGCTACCTTAGAATACTTCTCGTATTTGGCCGCATCTGCGTAGCCATCAGATATAATAAGATCGGGTTCTGATGCAAGTAGCGCTTCAATATCACCTGTAATATCAAATTGAGGAACGCTTAGATTAAGATAATCTTGTTTTCCCCAGGTTGGATGATACCACTGTACTACCGGTTCAACGCCTAGAGCTACAAGATAATCCTCAAGATAAATAGCAGCTATACGCTTCGGTTTGACCGGAATCTCTACATCTCCAAATTGATCCGTAACGATTCGCGTTTCAACTGTGCTAGGCTGTTCGCTCTCTTTATTTTCCGTGTTTGTTTCTGTGTTACTTACATCCCCTTGATTCGTCGGTTCTGCAGCTGGCTTCTCATCTTGAGCTTTGCTGCATCCCGCGAGCGCCGTAATGACAATTAGAAGAGTAATTAATCCCTTCAGAATAATGTTGCGTGATCCTTCTAGTCTTTCCATGTTTGACACACTCCTATGTAAGCGTTGAAGTAACGAAATAATAAAAAATAGTAATGATTATCATTCTCATTTCGTTCATTGCTTATTATATCACCTTGTGCCAGCCGTTCAATGTCCATTCATTGGTTATTGTTTTATCCAAACGCGTGATTGATGGCTTGCAGAGTAGATAAAAGGAATAAGGGGTTAGTTTGTTCATGCTACGTATGGCTAACTCCCTCCGTGTGGATGGAGGGAAATGTACCCCTCGTAGCTCGAGTTAGTCGGTCTCTCCGCTTACCTCCACCACTCACGTGCCTCAGTAACATGAGTTAGTCGGTCTCTCCGCTTACCTCCACCACTCACGTGCCTCAGTAACATGAGTTAGTCGGTCTCTCCGCTTACCTCCACCACTCACGTGCCTCAGTAACCTGAGTTAGTCGGTCTCTCCGCTTATCTCCACTACTCACGTGCCCCAGTAACCTGAGTTTGTCGGCCTCCCCTCATATCTCCACCACTCATGTGCCCCAGTAACTCGATTTAGTCGGTCTTTCCTCTTATCTCCACCACTCTGGATTTTTTCGAACAACGAGGTCAGGACGAGGCATGTTTGATAAGAGATGTACGAAATTTTCGAGAAACGAGGTCAGGACGAGGCAAGTTTGATAGGAGATGTACGACATTATCGAGCAACTAGGTCAGGATGAGGCATGTTTGATAGGAGATGTACGATATTATCGAGCAACGAGGTCAGGATGAGGCATGTTTGATAGGAGATGTACGATATTATCGAGCAACGAGGTCAGGATGAGGCACGTTTGGAGTGAGATGTACGATAATATCGAGCAACGAGGTCTGAAAGAGGCAGGATTGGAGGGAGTAGTACGATATTTTCGAGTAACTGGGTCTGGATGAAGCACGATTGGAGGTAGATGTACGATATTATCGAGCAACGAGGTCAGGATGCGGCATGTTTAATAAGAGATGTACGATATTATCGAGCAACGAAGTCAGGATGCGGCATGTTTGATAAGAGATGTACGATATTATCGAGCAACGAGGTATGCGTGACATTGTCAACGCAAGGAAATAAGAGGAGAGTCTTGCCTGAGCGAAGGGGATATTGGTTCGAGTGGTTGAGTACAATTGGCTTCTAATGTGGTAAGTGCGGAATCATCCTTTCATTAAAGAGGCTAAGCAGAGTTTACTATAAACTGCTTGGCATCTTTATATCTGAAAGAATTCATAGAAATTTAACTTTCGCTTCTAACAGGTAGATAAATAATCCTGATTACGAGCTAAAGCTAGGACTATATTCCGACAAGGGCGGAATTCCTCCGTTTATATATTGTCGAGGTGTCGATGTCTTTAGGTAGACTTTAGATTGTCTTTAGGAAGACTTAATCTAGTTGTGATGTAGGCTTAATGTCGCCTTAACATTAGAGCACATAGTCACATGGGAAGGTGGGTGATGAAGAGTTATTTTACAGAAATTACAAGTTATCTAGGAGGTAAATGGCTCTCTGAACATGTAGGCCTATATCCTAAGCCTTGTATTAGAGGGTTATTAATTATTTCTAAGATAGAGTGTAGGGGGTGAGTGAAACACTTCGTCCATGCCGGAAGAACCATACAATAGAAAGAGGTGCCGTAAGTCCCTGCAAAGCAATTGGAATAATCGTCTAGTCAAGGCTGAAGAGTCGAGCTCGTACTAGGCTGTGTAAGCAAAAGACAAGTTTATGGCACCATTCCTCAGTCACAATTCCCTCACCCAATAAATTAACTAAATTATCCATTTAATGAATATGGTATAAGCTTACTCGGAAATAAAGCCCCCAGATATTGGATCAACTAATAGTTAGTATCCATCATTATTGGGCAATAACTCCTTCCCGCCGTTTTCTGAAAATAACCGAAATGATCTAAGGCGACCATGCCTTTCCTCTCTCTATTCATCCAAAAGATGTGTGACATAATGTTGGAAGGAGCCATTGGAAAGGGGAGTGACACTTGATCGATTTACACAGTCACCTATTGCCTGGGTTGGATGATGGACCAAAGACGCTTCAGGAATCGCTATTCCTGGCACATTCCGCAGCAAAGGAGGGAATTGAAATCATATATGCAACGCCTCATCACCTTCGAGCTCCATTCGATAATGGGCGGGATAAAGTCATTGAGGCGGTCGTCCAATTTAATATACATCTTCGCAAAGCCGGAATCCCTCTGCAGGTCCGCGCTGGTCAGGAAATTCGCGTATGCCCCGAGCTTATTCAAGAGGCTTACTCGGGACAGCTTCTTCCGTTGGAAGGCACATCTTATGTTTTACTAGAGCTTCCTTCGTCGAGCATCCCTGATTTTCTAGAGGATACATTGCATGAGCTAGCCGTATTAGGTTGGACACCTATACTGGCTCATCCCGAAAGAAACCGTGAAATTGCCGATAATCCAGAGCTTCTTCGCCCGTTGGTCGAATCGGGAGCATTATGCCAAATCACCTCTCATTCGCTTACAGGTGTATTTGGAACACGGACGGAATTGGCTGCTTTGAATATATGCAGAAAAGGTTTGGCTCATTTTATCGCTTCGGATGCTCATGATGCTGTGAAGAGACCCTTTCAGCTTAGAGCGGCTTATGAGAAGGTCGAGAAAAGGTTAGGGACAAGCTGGAAAAGCACTTATATCGAAAATGCAAGAAAACTAGCTGCTGGACAACAGATTGACAACATATCACCTATAGCAAGGTCGATGTCTATGTCCAAGCTGTTTGGTTGGATGGCACGGGCAAAGTAGATCTGAATTGAAATCATATGAAAGGGGTCTTGAGAAGAGGAGACTAAGGTACAGCAAGAAGATTGGAGGCTCAGCCGTGAATGTCGAGTTGGACTTGAAACAAGTGATGACCGTATTACGCAAGAAATGGTGGCTCGTCGCTTTGATTACGATACTGGGCACGTTAGCAGTTGGTATTTACTCGACCCAATTCGTAAAGCCAGTCTATAAAGCATCCACCAAGCTGATCGTGAATTCCGGCTCCGAGATTGGGGGCTTTAAGCTAGACCTAAACTTAATTAATTCGAATATTAGCCTGATCAGCACCTACAAAGAAATTATTCGCACTCCAGCAATTATGGATATTGTCGCAGAGCACCCTGAGCTTGGTACTACCTCGGATGAGCTCATTAGCAAGATCGGCTTTAATTCCGTTAATGGTACTCAAGTGGTCACGCTCTCCTATGCGGATCAGAATTATAAGAAGGCTGCCAAAATCGTCAACGAGGTATCGGCCGTCTTTCAGCAGGAAATTCCGAAAATCATGAAGGTCGATAATGTTTATTTACTCAATGAAGCTGATGTAAACAAGCAGCCTGTGCCATTCAAACCGAATAGTAAGTTCCAGGTGGCAGTTGGTTTCGTTCTTTTCCTGCTATGCGGTATTGGAACAGTACTGTTGCTCGATTTCTTCGACGATACGCTTAAGAATGCTGCAGATGTTACTGCTGTTCTGGAGCTACCAACACTGGTTGCCATTCCTACGATAAGGACTCCGAAGGAGCAAGCAGGATCGGGATTATCCAAGAACAAGAAGAAGGCGGGTGAAACATACGGTGTCACAGCTAACTGAAAATAAGAAAAAGCTGATCACGGACTCAGAGCCCAAATCACCTATTGCCGAAGCTTACCGAACCTTAAGGACGAACCTGCAATATTCCGGTTTGGATGAACCTATTCGGACATTGATGATCACTTCAGCTTCACCTAGAGAGGGCAAATCGACGACGATTAATAATCTAGCTATTGCTTATGCTCAAGCTGAATGCAAGGTACTGCTCCTTGATGCGGACATGCGCAAGCCGACAGTTCATCAAGCCTTCGGTGTATCCAACAGGAATGGATTAACAGGAGTAATGACAGGGCATTGCACAACAGATGAGGCTATTCAGAAGACGCACGTGAAGGGGCTATCCGTAATGACTGCGGGCTCAGTTCCTCCCAATCCAGCTGAAATGCTAGCATCGAATAAGATGGATCAGCTGCTTAGTCAACTGAAAGATCAGTTCGATCTCATTCTTGTAGATACGCCGCCAGTGCTCGCCGTGAGTGATGCGCAAATCATGTCTACCAAATGCGATGGAGTTCTTCTAGTAGTAAAGGCTGGAGAATTAAAGCGAGGTTTAGCGCTTCGAGCGAAGGAGCAGCTGTCATTCGTCAAAGCCCGATTGCTCGGCGTGGTGTTAAATCAAGTAAAAGGTATAGAAGCCGGCCCCTATTATTATTATGGCAATTGAAGCGCCTGTTCGGTCACTTCAGCCGCAGGCTATAAATCGGGAGGGGAAACAATGTGAGTGTATCCAAACGAGTGCCGACTTGGATCGTATTCGATCTCGTGGTTTTATGGTTGGGCGTATATTTATCATTCGTCATACATGAAGGAGGAACGTTAACGAGAGATATGGCTGCATTGGCGTCCGGTTACGGTATCGTCAGTGCCTTAACGGGAACAGCAGCAATGTTCGTCTTCGGACTGTATCGTCGCTTGTGGCAATATGCCAGCATAGGGGAGTTAACAGCCCTCTTTCAAGCAGCAGCTGTCAGTAACATTCTGGCATACGCCTTGACTGCAATAGCAGCAGGATCTCGTGTACCTCTATTCGCTCCGATCCAAAGCTTTATGATGACGCTCTTTCTAATTGGGGGCAGCCGGTTTATATGGCGTGTTGCTTGTGACCATTTCGGCAATCATCAGTACCGGAAAGGCAAGAAAGCTTTTCTGAAGAAAACATTGATAATCGGAGCTGGAAATTGCGGAACTCTTTTCGCGAAGGAATTGCTTAAGAATGAATCCTACCAAGCGAATCCAGTCGCCTTCGTAGATGATGATCCTTACAAGCATAAGCTGGAGGTGCTCGGAATTCCGGTGCTCGGGGGAAGACGAGATATTCCTTCAATCGTGACAGCTAAGGAAATTGAAGAAATCATTATTGCAATGCCGACAGCTTCAAAAACACAAATATCGGAAATCGTAAACATATGCAAGAACACAAAAGCCCGACTAAGACTTGTGCCACATCTTCAAGATCTCATCCAGGGGAAGGCAGCCGCTCAGCAAATTAGGGATGTCTCCGTTGAGGATTTGCTCGGCAGAGAATCAATCTGCACAGATTTGAAAGGAATAGCCGAATACGTCGAAGGTAAAGTCGTATTGGTTACCGGAGCGGGTGGATCTATTGGCTCGGAGCTATGCCGTCAAATTGCACCATTTAATCCGGATAAGCTCATATTGCTAGGTCATGGGGAGAATAGCATCTATTTAATCGAGATGGAGATGCTCACTGCTTTCCCGGGAGTGAAGCTGGAAACCGTTATTGCGGATGTGCAGGACCGTACGAGAATGGAAGAAGTTTTTCGTAAGCTGAATCCACAAGTCGTCTTTCATGCCGCAGCTCACAAGCATGTGCCGCTAATGGAACGCAATCCATCAGAGGCGATCAAGAACAACGTGCTGGGCTCCAAAAATGTAGCTGACTGCGCGGATATGTTCGGAGCTGAACGCTTCGTGCTTATTTCTTCAGACAAGGCGGTTAATCCGACGAGCATTATGGGAACAACCAAACGGATTGCTGAGATGTACATTCAAGGCTTGGATAAGCATAGTAAAACAAAATTTGTAGCGGTGAGATTCGGTAATGTTCTTGGAAGCAGAGGCAGCGTTATCCCTCGCTTTAAGCAGCAAATTGCTGCTGGTGGGCCTGTAACGGTTACTCATCCGGAGATGGTTCGTTATTTTATGACCATTCCCGAAGCGGTGCAATTGGTTATACAGGCGGGTGCGTTCGCTCAGGGTGGAGAAGTATTTATTCTCGATATGGGTAGTCCCGTCAAAATTTACGATTTGGCTGTCGATCTTATCCGTTTATCAGGCTTCGAGCCTGGTGTAGGAATGGACATCACCTTTAGCGGTATTCGTGAAGGGGAGAAGCTATACGAGGAATTGCTGACCAAGGAAGAAGGTCTAACCTCCACAAGGCATAATCGGATTTATGTGGGCAAGCCTTCTCAGATTAATCGGGCAGAGCTAGAATTTGAAATCCGTTTATTAGAGCGAGTATTAGGCAAAGACCCAGAAGAAATACGAAATACGCTAAGACAGCTCGTTCCGACCTACCGTAATGTCTCTTAACCAAGTTAACCTATTTGATAAAGGGGAGAAATAATGAAATGAAAGCCGCGAATGTGACGGTTCCGACCCCATCTTCGCATACCGTGACCCGCATATTGGCGCGAAAGGGCGGCACATCGTTCCTGATCAATGTTACGGGTATGATTATCGCTTTTCTGCTGCAGGTCATCTTGGCTCGTGAGCTTGGTGTCGACGGATATGGTCATTATTCCTTTGTTATGACTGTACTAACATTCCTGGTCTTTCCGGCGAAGCTTGGCTTCGATACAACGATCGTTAGATATGTATCTGCTTACCGCTCGCAGCAGGAATGGGGAGCCGTAAAGGGCTTGCTTCGATACTCGAACCAATGGTCCTTGGGTTTATCGCTAGCCGTTGTTCTCATTGGCTTTGGCATACTTTGGGCCAATAAGGGGAGTATGGATTCTGATTTATTCAACACCTTTACGATTGGGCTGCTTTTCGTTCCCTTTCTGGCTCTAGCGACGCTTAGGCAAAGTGCTTTACAGGCATTGAATGAGGTGCTCTTCGCTCAGATGCCTGAGAAAATCATACGTCCTATCCTGCTAATTGGTTGTCTGTACACAGCAGTATATGTATGGAGTGCTCCTTCTAAGGCTCCTATGGCGATGCTTCTATTCGGAGTTTCACTGGGCATTACCTATGCACTTGGCGCTTGGGTGCTCCGCAAGAAGACGAGCTCTCATCTGCGGAATCAAGAAGCTAAATTTCATTCCCAAGCGTGGATGAAGACATCATTGTCGCTCATGATGAACGCTGGCATCTATCTGATCCTCGGACAGATGGGAGTACTCATGATGGGGATGCTGCATGGCACTGATGAATCGGGCATTTTCTCCGCAGCGGTTCGCATTGCAGCATTAGTTACCTTCGCCATGACGGCGATTAACATGACGGCAGCGCCGCTAATGTCGGCAGCTTACGCACAGAAGGACATGAAACGGCTACAGAAAATATGCACGACCTCGGGTATAGCTTCACTTGCTTTTGCGGGAGGTGTGTTCCTTTTCCTCTTACTGTTCGGCAAGAAGGTAATGGCGGTATTCGGAGCAGAGTTCGAGGTTGGTTATGTACCGCTCCTTATTATGGCGGCGGGGCAGTTTGTTAGCGCATTGTGTGGACAGACCGGCATGGTTATGACCATGACAGGTCATGAAAGCATACTGACCAAAGCATTGGTTGTATCCGCGCTGTTGAATGTGGCATTGAATGCCATTCTTATTCCGTCCTACGGGATGGAGGGAGCAGCGGTGGCGACGTTCGTGGCGGGCTCTTTCTGGCCTATCGCGATGGTATTCGTCGTCCGTAGCAAGCTGAAGATTGATACAAGCGTACTTCAAGCCTTGGTAAATCGTAAGCGAGGGTGATAATGATGAACCGTAAAATTAAAGTACTTCACATGGTCGGTAAAATGCATCCAGGAGGTATCGAATCTCTGTTAATGAACGTGTACCGTCATATCGATCGGTCGCGTTATGAATTTCATTTCGGGGTGCAGACGGAGGAGAAGGCGTTCTACGACGATGAAATTGCGGCTCTTGGCGGAACTATCGTGAGGCATCCCCATCCTAACAAAGGCTTGTGGAATTTCCGCCGAGCATTAGCATCCAATTTGCAAAATCATGGACCTTATGATGCGGTACACAGTCATATTTTCGGATTTAGCGGGTACGTGCTTAAGATAGCCAAGGAGATGGGTGTACCGGTAAGAATCAGTCACAGCCACAATACGAATGATAGCAAGCGCGGCACATGGATTCGCACCCTGTACCGAGCACACATGCGCAGGTTGATTCGATCTAATGCGACAGGAATGCTTGGCTGCTCCAATGCGGCATGTGAATCGCTCTTCGGAACGAAATGCTGGGGAGATCGGAGGGTAACGGTATTTCCAAATGCCATTGATCTATCCGAATATGCCACATTACCTGTAAGCAGAATGAAGGCAAGAGAGGGACTAGGCCTGCCGCGGAACAGGTTCATCGTCGGACATATTGGGAGATTCAGCCGACAGAAAAATCATGCCTTCCTACTCGAACGATTCGAGGCATTCCTCTATGTTCGACCTGATGCGCATCTTTTACTTATTGGTGATGGCCCGCTGCGAGCAGAGATGGAAGCAAAAGCTATCGAACTGGGATTGGAGGATTATGTATCGTTCCTAGGCGTTCGCAAGGACGTTCCCGAGCTAATGGCAGCAATGGATTTATTTCTCCTTCCCTCACTTTACGAAGGGTTAGGAATCGTACTCATTGAAGCACAAGCCGCAGGCGTTCCTTGCCTAGTATCTGATCGAGTGCCGAAAGAGGCAGATTTGGGAATTGGATTGGTAGAACGACTTTCTCTGGATAAGGCGGGGGACTGGGCGGGACAGATGCTTAAGCTGGGCGCTCCAGAGAGTTCACCAACCTGGGATACCCGTTATCAGGCTATTCGGGATAAAGGATATGACATCGGACAAAGCGTTCTCCAATTGGAGCGGATGTATGGAGGTTAAGCGGGATGTTCGCCGTCGTCTGCTCATTATTATCTACACGGTGCTGATCTTCGCTGCTTCCGGCTTACTCTTTCAATGGGATACGGAAACAGGAATTATTTTATTCTTTGCGATGCTCATTCCACTTGTCGGATTGATGCGCTGGCCGAACTCTCCTAAGCTGCTGTTCATTGGTTTCGTGGTCATGGTGATCGGCAAGCTGGTTTATGTGCAGACGCTTAATCCGCTTAGAGGACCTGACGAAAAGCATTATTACGAGCAAGTGGTAGCTTTCGCGGATCTCGGCTCCTTCTTCAATTTTGCATGGGAGCACATCGTTACGAACTGGTCTAATGCGTCTGCCTATCCAGTCTACGGAATGCTCTACATGCCATTCTTCAAGGGAATGCAGATTGATCATCCGTTGACTATTGTCGTATTTAATACTTTGATCTTTCTAGTCGTGGTGCAACAAACCTATCAATTATGTCGAGATCATTTTAACTATCCATTGCCTGAGCTTACTGATAATAAATTTCGTTCGTGGATCATATTCGGACTACTCATTAGCCCGTCGTTCATGTTCATGTCGTCTCTATTCGCCAAAGATGTCACCTGCGCCTTGTTAGGAATGTATGGAGCTCTGCTGCTCATCCGAAAAAAGTATATATGGTTCATTATTGTGCTGCTATATGCGACGGGCCTCCGGGACTATGCCTTTGTTTATACAGTCGGGATTTACCTTCTCTATAAGGGTCACTTAAAAACAGCCTTTACTTTCACAGTCGGGGCTGCGGGAATCGTATTCTTATTCACCGGGTTTTCGGGAGTAATCAATGCGGGATTGCTTACGCTATTTCTCTTCCTTAGTCCCAACCCCTTTAATCCGGCCAATTGGGACCCTGTAATGATGTATCGAACCGCAGAGGCACTGTTCATGTCCTTATCTATTGCAGGTGCAGTAATGGTGTATATCAATGCGCCGGAAACTCGTAAGTTTTACAAAATTGTTCTGTTTGTCCTATTCACGTATGCCTGCACTCTCATCTTGGTCGGTTACGTCACGATTGTCACGCGAGAGCTGGATTACGGTGTGGGCACAATTGGAGACAACATGGTACGCAAGAAGCTACCGATATTACCACTGCTGTACGTATTCAGCGCTTATACAATGGTTTGGCTAGGCAAGCTGACAAGACCGAAGCGGGTTCATAAGGAGGTGCTTTCATGCGAGGAAGGGATAAGTTCCGGAGAGCTAAAGCCATACTCAGCATCATTACGTTCACCTTAAAAATAGTTCCGAGACCGCTTCTTCGGTGGCTATGGGTATTAAGCGATGGGCTTCCGGATGTGGTTGGAGTGTCGGTGCGTTATTGTCTGCTGAGAAGACAGGCTCTGCGCTGCGGAGATAACGTGCTTGTCGGGAGAGGGGTTGAAATCCGTTATCCAGAAAGGCTCGTTATCGGGAGCAATGTCAGCATTCACAAGCAATGCTACTTGGATGCTTTCGGAGGGATTGAAATTGAAAACGATGTTTCAATTGCTCATCAGACCTCATTAATATCATTCGAGCACACATGGAATGACGAAGCACTTCCCATTCGTGACAATCCGATTGTTACCGGCAAGATCCATATACGAAACGATGTGTGGATTGGCTGTGGCTGCCGGATTTTATCGGGGGTAGAGGTGTCAGGAAGATCAGTTGTTGCGGCAGGCTCGGTCGTCACACGATCGGTGTCAGCAGGCACGGTAGTTGGCGGAATACCAGCGAAGCTTATTAAAACAATTAAAGGAGGTGGAGGGTATGAACGTTCTGTGGGCTCATGATCATACGTTCTATTACAACGAGTCCGGCAAATTTTATTCCGGTGGAAAGCTCCCTTATAAAGTATGGCAGCGATATTTATCCGTATTCGACACTATGACAGTCGTCGGAAGAGGACGCAAGCTGCCGGCTGACGCCGATCCCGCTGGCAAAACCTTATCAAGCGGACCGAATGTTGATTTTCTCGTCATGCCTTCCCTGAGCAATCCCATCAATAAGCTGACTAAGAAAGGCTATGTTGACCGGATGCTGACGGATGCCATTTTACAGTCAGATGCAGTCATAGCAAGAATGCCTAGTGAGCTTGGTTCGGAGGTCATCCGAATTGCCCGGCGATATGGCAAGCCCTTTGCTGTTGAAGTAGTCGCCTGCGCTTGGGACGGGCTATGGAATTACGGCAACCTGCAAGGCAAGCTATATGCTCCATTTGCTTTTCATAAGACAAAATCTCTAGTGGCGAAGGCGCCATTCGCGATGTACGTAACGGACTCCTTCTTGCAGCAAAGATATCCTTGTCCTAACGGTCAAGTCGGAGTGTGCTCGAATGTTGAGATTACGGAATCCGGAGAGGAAGTGCTGGAACGTAGGCTTAAGAGAATTCATTCCTTGGATCAGCGAGAGAAGCTAGTCTTCGGTCTAATTGGTTCTCTTAATGGAAGCACCAAAGGAATTGATGTCGCAATGAAAGCATTAGCTCGGGTAAAAGGGAAAATTCCACCCTTCGAGTTCCGCATTTTAGGTGACGGCTCACAAGAGAGATGGATGAAGCTAGCTAAGGAATTGTCGCTAACCGATAGCGTCCGATTTGACGGAGTATTACCAAGCGGAAACGCGGTGCTGGACTGGCTGGACGAGGTTGATCTCTATATTCAGCCTAGCTTCCAAGAAGGCTTGCCCCGCGCAACGATTGAAGCGATGAGCCGAGGCTGTCCCGCAATTGGGTCAACAGCAGGAGGAATACCGGAATTGCTGGAGAAGGCGTGCCTTCACAAGCCAGGCAATGATCGGTTACTCGCACAACAGATGGCCGCTTACGCCAATAATCGCAAATGGATGATCAGGCAGGCCGAAAGGAATTTCGCCCGCTCCGCTGATTATTCGAAAATCAAGCTAGACGATAGAAGAGAACGGTTCTGGCAATCGTTCCGTGAATATTCTGAAGGATTTGTCGAAGCACGTACTAACGAGCTGGAGAGTGAAGGGAGAGGAATGGCATGACAATCCTAATAACGGGAGCCGCCGGCTTTATCGGCTACCATCTTGCCCATCGATTGTTATTGGAAGGTCGGCGTGTCATAGGCGTTGATAACATGAATGATTATTATGACGTGAAGCTTAAGGAGGATCGTCTTGCCAGAATACAAGATCATCCGAACTTCAGTTTTTACCGGCTCGATATTTGCGATATGGCTGCATTGGAAGAAGCGATAGCTGGGGAGAAAATAGAAGCCGTTATTAATTTGGCTGCACAGGCTGGAGTTCGATATAGTCTGGAAAATCCACGTGCTTATATCGATTCGAATTTAGTAGGTTTCGGCAATATTCTCGAGCTTTGCAGACACAATAGTGTCCCACATCTCATCTACGCTTCTTCAAGCTCAGTGTATGGCATGAACGCATCTATGCCTTTCTCAGTTCACGATAATGTAGATCACCCTGTGAGCCTCTATGCCGCAACGAAAAAAGCGAACGAGCTCATGGCTCATTCTTACAGTCATCTGTATGGCATACCGACGACGGGACTACGGTTTTTCACAGTATATGGACCTTGGGGTCGCCCAGATATGGCCTATTATTCTTTCACCAAGAATATTAGGGAAGGTCGACCGATTCCCGTCTTTAACGAGGGGAAGATGCGCAGGGATTTCACATACATTAACGACATTGTTGAAGGCATCGTTCGCATTATCCCTCTTGCTCCGGAGAGCAATCCAGATTGGGATAGAGAGCAAGCAGATCCAGGGAGCAGCAGCGCACCCTATCGGGTTTACAATATCGGCAACCACCAGCCAGTTCCGCTTATGACGATGATTCGGACCATTGAGCAGGCTGTTGGTAAACCAGCAGAAATCGAGTATAAGCCTATGCAGCCGGGAGATGTGACGGCAACCTACGCGGACATCGACGAATTGCGGCGCGATACCGGCTTCTATCCATCAACTCCTATTGAGGAAGGCTTGCGTCGGTTTGTTGACTGGTACAAAGAATATGAAGATGAGAGGGCGTTGGTCGCACAAGGTTCAGCCACTTAATTTACTAAGCTAAAGGAGGGAAATAATGAAGAAAATCGCCCACGTCTGTACGTCGGCAACGAGTCACAAAATACTAGTCGATAAGCTAGAGCTACTAAGAAATAACGGTTATGACGTGCATCTTATTTCCTCCAGTGAAGGGTATATCGATGAGGTCGTGGCGGGAACGAATCTCAAGCTTCATATTATTCCGATGAACCGGCAAATACGTCCTTGGGATGATCTGAAGTCCACTTGGCAGCTTCGACGTCTTTTCAAGAAGGAAAAATTCGATATCGTCCATACGCACACGGCGAAGGCTGGCGTCCTAGGAAGAATAGCAGCAAAGCTGGCAGGCATTCCGCTTATCCTTCATACGAGTCATGGTTTACCCTTCTTCGAGGGGCAATCTAGAAAGGCATTTCATCTATATCGGTTATTAGAGGCAATCGGCGCGAGATTCTGTCATGCCCTGTCCTCCCAGAACCGTGAGGATATACCGAAGCTGCGCACGCTAGCTCCAAACAAGCCCGTATTCTGGGAAGGCAACGGTGTTGATCTGGACAAGCTTACTAAGGAGCAGCACAAAATAACCGATCCATCCTTATCGCTACTGAGGACGGCATATGAAATACCGCCTGAGCGCGGTGTGCTACTGATGGCAGCGCGGTTCGAGCCAGTGAAGAACCATGCCATGCTGCTGTCAGCATTGAGCAGCTTAAAGTCGAAAGATCAGCTGAGCTTTATTACCCTGTTGGCAGGCAAGGGGCCGTTAGAGTCAACGATTAAGCAACAGATTAGTGAGCTTGGACTGAACAATGACGTTCTAATGATTGGGCATCAATCACCACTCTATCAACACCTGAAGTTAGCTGATGCTGTCGTTCTGACCTCCGATAAGGAGGGAATTCCCCGGATTGTAATGGAAGCAATGGCTTTCAGCAAGCCCGTTATTGCGACTAATGCACTGGGGACACGAGAGCTAGTAAAGCATGAGAAGACCGGAGAACTGATTCCATTAGGGAGAGCAGATTTGCTAGCAGATTCCTTAATGAGAGTGATGAACGATGTAGATCTGAGACAGCGAATGGGCAAGGAAGCTAGAGAGGTTATTAAGAGCGAATATACCGAACAGCTTGTTGTCCAACGGCTAAGCGCGATGTATAAGGAGCTTGATCCAGCAGCAGGCAAGGGACTTCTCTCTTGGAGGGATCGTCGTAGGAGAGCATTCGTCAAACGTGCCTTCGATCTTGCTGTTTCCGTTCCGGCCCTAATAGTTCTATCACCTGTCTATTTGCTTACAGCTTTACTAGTGAGATTAAAGCTAGGCTCACCTGTACTGTTTAAGCAGGAGCGGCCTGGATTATATGGTAAACCGTTTCACGTATTTAAGTTCCGAACGATGACGGACAAGAGGGATGCTTCGGGTCAATTGCTTCCTGATGGGGTTAGGCTGACAGCTTTCGGACAGCTACTGAGGCGATTAAGCCTAGACGAGCTGCCTCAATTGTTGAATGTCGTCAAAGGAGACATGAGTCTCGTCGGACCACGACCCTTATTAATGGAATATTTAGATTTATATACATCTGATCAGGCTAGGCGGCACGATGTTCGTCCGGGAATAACCGGCTGGGCACAGGTGAATGGACGCAACGCCATTTCCTGGGAGGAAAAATTCCGGCTAGATTGCTGGTACGTTGATAGGCAATCGTTCCTGCTAGATTTGAGAATTGTGATGCTGACTGCTCTAAAAGTAGTTAGGAGAGAAGGAATTGCACAGGAAGGCCATGCTACGGTTGGCAAATTTACAGGAGCTAGAACAATGGAGGGATCCTCATGACAGAGAAGGTACAATGGCTCATTATTATCGGCTCGGGCGGTCACGGTAAGGTTGCGGCAGATGCTGCTGTAGCCTCCGGTCGCTATCGAGTCGCAGCATTCGCTGATGACAAATATGAATCAGACCGGATTAAAGGCGGTATTCTCCACGCACCACTGGCTTCTATTCAATCCTTGCTCAACCAGATTGAGGATGCACGAGTTGTTGTAGCGGTTGGAACCAATTCCATCCGTATGCAGATAGTCAAACGGCTTAATTTGCCCGAAGAGAAGTACGCCACAATCATTCATCCCAAAGCAGTCATTAGTCCAAGCGCGAAGATTGGTCATGGCAGTGTCATATTTGCCGGTGCTGTACTAAATGCAGATGCGGTTATCGGCCAACACGCGATTGTTAATTCGAATGCGGTTGTCGAGCATGACTGTGTAATCGGGGATTTCGTTCATATTTCACCAGCAGTTGCAATGGCTGGAGGTGTCCATATTGAAATGGGGGCACACATTGGAATAGGTGCTTGCCTCATTCCCGGAGTATCGGTTGGAGCATGGAGCACGCTAGGTGCAGGTGCTGTCGCCATTCGCGATGTACCAGCCGATTGCACGGCTGTAGGTGTTCCAGCTTCGCATATTCGTGCCAAAAACGGATTGGTCCCAAGTGTCCATCTGAAGCTAGCAGGCGGTTAACTACAACAAGAAATGGAAGGGGAGAAAATAATGATTACAGAGCAACAGTCCCGTATTTATTTGTCCCCGCCGCATTTGGGCGAGAAGGAATTGGAATTTGTTCGAGAGGCTTTCAATACGAATTGGATTGCTCCCTTAGGACCGAATGTCGAGGGGTTCGAGAAGGATATCGTTTCTTACACAGGCTGCAACGGAGCACTTGCGCTAAGCTCCGGTACCTCGGCCATCCATCTCGCGCTGCGATTAGCCGGTGTAGGCTCTGGCGATCTTGTATTCGTCTCCTCGCTGACTTTCGTAGCTAGCGTGAACCCGGTTTTGTATTTGGGTGCAGAGCCGGTGCTAATTGACTCTGATGAAGAAACTTGGAATATGTCCTCGCAAGCGTTGGAGCGAGCGTTCACTAGCGCGGCTCGGAGGGGTAAGTTTCCTAAAGCGTTAATTGTCGTTAACCTATACGGACAAAGCGCGGATATGGACCCCATTATGGAGCTATGCAATCGATATGGAGTACCTGTTATCGAGGATGCAGCCGAATCACTGGGTGCGACTTATAAAGGAAGAGCGAGTGGTACGATCGGCCAATATGGCATCTATTCGTTTAACGGCAACAAAATCATTACAACCTCAGGCGGCGGAATGCTAATCTCTCAGGATGAGGTGGCGTTAGATAGAGCAAGACATTGGGCAACTCAGGCGCGCGACCCTGCTAGCCATTATGAGCACACCCAGCTGGGCTACAATTATCGGCTAAGTAACGTGCTTGCTGGCGTAGGACGCGGACAGCTCGAGGTTCTGAATGAACGAGTTGAAGCGCGGCGTGCCGTCTACAAGCGGTATGAAGATGCGTTCTCAAAGATTAAAGGCTTCAAGCTTATGCCCGAAGCCGCTTATGGTCAGTCTACTAGATGGCTCACAGCACTAACTATTAATCCAGAAGCAGCAGGTGTGACAGCAGATGAGCTTATAGAGGCATTAGCTGCTGAAAATATTGAGGCAAGACCAGTATGGAAGCCGATGCACAGACAGCCTCTGCTTCAAGGATGCGCTTATTATCCTCATTCTGAAAATGAGAGCGTCTCTGATCGGTTATTCGAGCAAGGAATATGCTTACCGTCAGGCTCAAGCTTGACCATTCGTGATCAGGATAGAGTTATCGCTTGTATTGAAGAGCGTATTAGAGGATGGAGGTTCCGACATGAAAGTGCGTAAAGCGATTATTCCGGCCGCAGGCCTTGGAACGAGATTTCTTCCCGCAACTAAGGCGCAGCCCAAAGAGATGCTGCCGATTGTAGATAAGCCGACCATTCAATATATCGTTGAAGAGGCGATTGCTTCTGGCATCGAGGATATCCTCATTATTAGCGGACGAGGCAAGCGGGCGATTGAAGATCATTTTGACAAATCGTTCGAGCTGGAAGAGACGCTTGGCAAGAAGGGTAAGAACAAGGAATTGGAGCAAATTCGCTCGATTTCCGAGATGGCCAACATCCATTATATCCGGCAAAAGGAGCCTAAGGGACTGGGGCATGCCATCTGGTGTGCACGTAGCTTCGTAGGCAATGAACCATTCGCCGTGCTGCTGGGTGACGATATCGTGCAATCAACTGAGCCCTGCCTTAAGCAGCTAATTCGTGTATTTTCTCGTTATAATTCCTCAGTCGTTGGGGTGCAGCGGGTCAGTGACGAGGACGTATCCAAATATGGGATTATCGCCCCTCGCGGTTCATCCATTGAGCCGTCGGTTTTCTTCTTGGATTCTCTGGTTGAGAAGCCGACGCGTAAAGCCGCACCGTCAAACTACGCCATTATGGGACGTTACGTCCTTATGCCTGAAATCTTTGACATTTTAGAGGTTCAGGAGCCGGGAGCGGGTGGAGAGATTCAATTAACTGATGCTATTAAGCGGTTGAACGAGCTCAAGACGGTCGTTGCTTACAATTTCGAAGGCTTACGGTATGACGTTGGCGATAAGTTTGGCTTTATTCGCGCCACGCTAGACTTTGCATTGGAGCGCGAGGATCTGAGAGACGACGTGTTGGGATACATCCAGGCAACTTACGAGCAGCAGCTCGCATTCTTGAATAAGGTGGCGAAATAGGATGCAGAAAATCGCGGTCATTGGTACGGGGTATGTGGGGCTAGTATCGGGAACTTGTTTCGCAGAGATCGGCAATCGGATCATCTGCTGCGACGTTGACGAGGTGAAGATCAATTCGCTTAAGAGAGGCGTTGTGCCCATCTATGAGCCAGGCTTAAAGGAATTGATCGATAAGAATACAGCTGCCGGACGGCTGCTCTTCTCCTCTAATGTCGGTGAAGCGATTGAAGCATCAGATATTATATACATTGCGGTAGGCACTCCTATGTCAGACACGGGTGAGGCCGATATGCGATATGTGAAGGACGTTGCTAAAAAAATCGGTGAGCATCTGAACGGATATAAGGTCATCGTTAACAAAAGCACGGTACCTGTAGGAACAGGCGAGCTTGTGCGGCAGATCATATCCAACCATCGCAAGTATCCAACTGTACATTTCGATGTCGTATCCAATCCAGAGTTTCTGCGGGAAGGATCGGCTATATCGGATTGCATGAACATGGATCGGGCCGTTATCGGCTCGACAAGTGATAAAGCAGCTAAGTTGATCGCCGAGCTTCATGCTCCGTTCGGGACGAGCATTTTCCAAACGGATCTGGAAAGCGCCGAAATGATCAAATACGCTGCTAATGCGTTTCTCGCTACGAAAATTTCTTTTATTAATGCAATAGCTAACATTTGCGAGCGGGTAGGAGCGGATGTTACTCGGGTATCTGAAGGCATGGGGCTCGACTCTCGAATCGGTGGGAAGTTTTTGCAGGCTGGGATTGGTTATGGCGGGTCTTGTTTTCCGAAGGATACATTCGCACTTGCACATATCGCGGATCAATCGGGATACGATTTCGAATTGCTGAAGGCAGTCATTCGCACGAATGATCAACAGCGCCTCCTCGTTACGGACAAGCTGAAGCAGGCCATTGGCTCTGCAGATGGGAAAAGAATCGCTGTACTGGGACTGGCATTCAAGCCGAACACGGATGATATGCGCTATGCCCCATCGCTGTCAATCATTCCAGAGCTCGTGGAACTAGGTGCAAGTGTACGTGCGTTTGATCCGATTGCGGTGGAGTCAGCCAAGCCGTTACTTCCAGAGGAGGTTCAATACTTCAACACGATAGAGGAGACGTTGGAGGGATGCGATGCTTGCATCATTCTGACTGAGTGGCCGGAGATCGTTAGTATGGATCTGCTGAAGGCGAAAAGGTTAATGAAGGAAACGGTTCTCATTGACGGACGCAATTGCATTCCGCAGCAATCTATTCAACAGCACGGCTTTACGTATCATTCCATTGGTCGCAGACCTGTCAATGTGGTGGGAAGTGGTCTTCATACGGCGAACTTCTAAATATTTTCTTCTATTACCTGTATTCCTGTGGTGTCTGTTGATTTTCACTCTGTCTCAGCAGACTTACTCGGAGCAAAGCATTGTGCCTTTCTTGCATAAGGTTGCGCCAAAGGAGGTGATTGCGGGATATTTACCTGACATGACGATTCATTATAACGGCGCTACAATCGTTGCCCGGCAAGATCCTTACCGATTCGTTGAGTTTTTGTTTCGCAAAGGTTCCCATCTTGGCGTCTATATGGTTTTGGCAGCAGCAGCAGCTTATGCCTTTATGGCTATTCCCGCATTACGGGTAAAAGGATGGGCTGTTCCGTCAGCAGTAGTTGGGTTTACGTTACTCGTGAGCATCTTAGATGAGAGACTGCAATCCGCATCGGGAATGCGTACCCCAGCGATACAGGATGTCATTATCGACTTAGTAGGTGCTACCGGGGGCTTGTTGATTGCAACAGGAACGAAACGATGGTGGGTGAATCGGAAGGGACGTCGGGAAAACAAAGAGCAACCACGTGGAAAGGAAGGATGACAATGAAGAAATGGTGCGGGATATTGGCCGCTTCAGTATTCGCGGCCGCAGTCTTCACGGGCTTTCAGCCTGGACAGGCATCTGCTGCAAGCGCGAAGGAAAAGGCTACAGCAAACAGCAAGGCATCAATACAAGCTGTTGTAAGCTGGTTGAATACCAAGGTGCTTCCAGCTATTGAAGACTGGGCGAAGAAAAACAAGCCGGGGAACGGTAACAACGGCAACGGCAATGGCAACAACGGTAATGGTAACAACGGAAACGGTAATAATGGCAACGGCAATGGTAACAACGGTAACAACGGTAATGGTAACAACGGTAACGGCAATGGTAACAATGGCAACAACGGTAATGGTAATAACGGCAATGGTAACAATGGCAACAACGGTAATGGTAATAACGGCAATGGTAACAATGGCAACAACGGTAACGGTAATGGCAACAATGGGAACGGTAATGGTAACAACGGAAATGGCAATGGTAACGGTACGCCGAGTAAGGAGGAGTACAATAAGATCACGACGGAAGCAACGAATAAGCTGATCTCCCTCCAAATCAATGCTCAGCATGAGTTAACTAGCATTGCGCTGCGATTCAAGCAGCTCAAGACTACGCATGAGAAATCGCTCTTGTACAAAGAGGGATCGGCTGCTTTTGCGGATAAGGAAACGACTTACACGGATATCATTAATGACACCATCGCCAAGCTCATTAAGGGCGGACACAGCTTGGATATTATCCGGCAGTATCAAGCTCAGTACCAGAATGATATTCTATTCGGGCAAACTCTATTGAAACAACTTGCAAAATAATGGCCAATGAGATGAGGGAAATTCCTCATCGATACGCAAGAGGGTCGACTTAAAGTAGATTTTACTTTAGGACGACCCTCTTTGCATATGTTAGAATCTATTGAGGTACCTCATGTAAGTTAGGAAGGAAGAGTGCAAATGCTACCACGTTATACAACAGTAAGAGAATATGGCAGTGAAGAAATCGTAATTAAGAAATCCCGTTTCATCGGTCACGCTAAGCCTGTTGAGACCGAAGAAGAAGCGGTTGCTTTCATAGAGGAATTAAAGAAGAAATATTGGAATGCCACACACAACTGCTCAGCTTACTTAATCGGAGAGCGGGATCAATTCCAGAAAGCGCTGGATGACGGCGAGCCTAGCGGAACAGCAGGGAAACCTATTCTTGAAGTCATCAAGCATCGCGGCATGAAAAATGTAGTCGTCGTAGTAACCCGTTATTTTGGCGGCATTATGCTAGGTGCTGGTGGTTTAGTTCGGGCATATACGGATGGTGCGGTTGCTGGTATTGATGCTGCACAACCAATTGTAAAAGTGCTGCATCGTGAGGTTATAGTCGATGTAGATTATACCTGGTACGGTAAGCTTGAAAATGTGCTGCGAGAAAGAGGCTTCCGAGTCGGTGAGGTTCTTTTTACCGATCGTGTACGAGTACAATGCCTGCCCGAAGCAGAAGAGGCGGAACGCTTTCAGGATTGGATTACCGATGTGACACAAGGCCAGGCAGTATTAGAGATCGGCGAGGAAACCTATTTTATCGAAGGCGAATAACCCGTTAACCTCAACCCTCAACAAATTTAAGCAGGTATTCACGATTCCGAGGTCCGTCGAACTCACAGAAGTAAATCCCTTGCCAACGTCCCAATAGCAATTTTCCGCCGGTTACTATAATGGTTTGCGAGGTGCCGGTTGTAATCGCTTTAAGATGGGAAGCCGTATTTCCCTCTGCGTGTCTATATTTGGGATGATTCCAAGGGTACACTTCATCTAGTCGCATGAGTACGTCTAATTTGACGTCCGGATCAGCATTTTCATTAATCGTAATACCTGCTGTCGTGTGAGGACTATATACAATAACGAACCCCTCCTGCATGCCGTGCTTAGCTACGAGAGACATGACCTTCCTAGTAATATCAATCATTTCGTCACGCTTGGATGTGCGCAGAGATTCTCGTAATAGCATGGACAACCCTTCCTCTCATAAGCAATTGCTAATTTAATTATACCTTCATAACTGTTCAACATCGAACTCATATCACAGCCCATAAGGCTAATGAATAGATTACATTAGATTTTTTAATAAAAAGGCGGATGTACTGCAGTTTTTTCATTGACGGGATAATCCGTTTTCTGGTAAAGTAGCAATACCAACTAATTTAATAGGAATTATTTTATATACAGCTCTCGAAGCTTCAGGAGGTACACGTCAACGTGAGTTCCATGGTGCAGGGTAGATGGTGGGGCTGGGGATTTCGCAGCGCTGTCATGCTTTATTTTATGATCTTGATTGTATTTCCTATTCTCGGTATTTATGGGAAATCCATGTCCGAGGGATGGTCGTCTTTCGTTAACAATGTAACGGAGCCATTAGCCTGGAAAGCCGTACTGCTAACGATCAAGCTGGCAATTATCTCAACTATTGTGAATGTGCTGATTGGAACGATGTCAGCATGGGTGTTAATCCGTTACCGTTTTCCGGGACGGCGTTTGCTGAACAGTCTTGTAGATTTACCGTTTGCGCTTCCGACTGCGGTGGCAGGCTTAATGATTTTGCTGCTGCTTGGTCCTCACAGCTTTGTGGGGGAGTGGGCTGAGAAGCTAGGCTTCACCATTTTATTTCATCAACCCGCAATTATTATCGCAATGGTGTTTGTGACATTTCCATTTGTCATCCGAGCCGTTCAGCCTCTGTTAGAGGAGATGGATGCTTCGGAGGAAGAAGCGGCTTATACCCTTGGAGCAACGAAGGCTGCGACCTTCTTTAAGGTTATTCTGCCGAACATGCTTCCTGGAATCTTAAGCGGTGCAATGCTTGCTTTCTCAAGAGCTTTAGCAGAATTCGGTGCTGTCGTCCTCGTAGCGGGTAATATTCCGGGCAAAACCTTGATTGCCTCCGTGTACATTTTTGGAGAAATTGAGAGTGACAATGCCATCGGAGCAACCGCGGTCAGTGTCTTGCTTCTAACCTTTTCCTTCATCATTCTATGGACGGTTAATTACGTGCAGATGCGGAGGAAAAACGGATGAGACGTCTTTGGATCGGATTAACGGTTGCTATATTCGGAATATTTCTTATTATACCGATTATACGAATTGCTATGGGCGCAATGAACGAAGGCTGGAGTGGGTTTACGACGGGGCTATCCCGACCAGAAACACTACACGCGCTATACATGACGGGATTAATTGTTGTCATTGTTACTGTAATTAATACGATGTTCGGAGTCATGCTATCCCTTTATCTAGTAAGAGCAACATGGCTAGGAAGACGGATAAAGCAATTATTAAATAGTATAGTAGACTTGCCCTTTGCCGTATCCCCAGTTATAGGTGGACTTATGATTGTGCTCCTGCTAGGACCAGAGACAGCACTAGGTGCTTTATTCAACAAGGCAGGAATTGACATCGTTTATGCTTTGCCGGGGATGATTATTGCGACTTTGTTCGTGACCTTCCCGTTAGTCGTCCGTGAAGTCATGCCTGTTCTGCAGGAGATTGGAAGTGCCCAGGAGGAAGCGGCATCGACATTGGGTGCCAGCGCTTGGACGACCTTCTGGCGAGTGACTTGGCCTTCCATTCAATGGAGCGTCGTTTACGGAGTTGTTCTTACAGTAGCTCGTGCATTAGGTGAATTCGGTGCAGTGCTTGTTGTATCCGGGAACATTCTCTTTAAGACTCAGACAGCAACAACTCTCGTTTATCAGGATGTCGAAAATTTTAATCTCACTGCTGCGAATTCAATTGCTTTAGTGCTGGCAGCGGGTTCAGTCACTTTGCTGTTGCTCATGGAATGGGCCAAATCGAGAAGGGGAGTGCATTAAGATGCATATTGAAGTTAGCGGTTTGAATAAGAAATTCGGCGAGTTCCAAGCGGTTAAGGATGTAAATTTCCAGATCGAGAAGGGTCAATTAATCGGCTTGCTCGGTCCAAGCGGCGGCGGTAAAACCTCCATTCTTCGCATGCTTGCAGGATTGGAATCCGTTGACGAGGGCGATATCGTTTTTCATGGCAAACGTGTTAACGATCTTCCTCCCCAAGAGAGAGGCATTGGATTCGTATTTCAGAACTATGCGCTATTTAAGCACATGACTGTAGAGGATAATATCGCATTCGGTCTAGAGGTCAAGAAGTGGTCAAAGGTGAAGATTAAAGCGCGTGTAGCTGAACTGGTCGAGTTGACAGGATTGTCTGGCTTCGAAAAGCGTTTCCCGCATCAGCTATCCGGTGGACAGCGCCAAAGAGTTGCGTTCGCTAGGGCTTTAGCTCCTGAACCACAGCTGCTTTTACTTGATGAGCCCTTCGCCGCTATCGATGCGAAGATTCGTCATGAGCTGCGTTCGTGGCTTCGTGATATGATCGATCGTCTCGGCATTACTTCTATCTTCGTAACGCATGACCAAGACGAAGCCATTGAGGTAGCCGACCAAATTATGATAATAAACAAGGGGCGCTTAGAGCAAAAAGGCACCCCGTGGGAAATATATAAAAATCCGCAGTCACCGTTCGTCGCTGGTTTTATCGGAGAATCAACTATTGTTGAGGATGTATCCTCCTTGCGTGGATTCGGCACTGCTTCTGATTGGCCGGGAACGAAAGCACTTATTCGTCCAGAATATGTAGAGGTTGGCAAGGCAGGAGATTTCAATCTGATATCCGCAACGGAAGAGGGTCGCGTTCGCCATGTGCATTTCCGTGGTAGCGAATGGTTAGTGGAAGTTGAGATTGGTCCTACACGTCTTGTTACCTATCGGTCGCTGGAGAAGGAAATTCTCCATCCGGGTGATGAGGTACAGGTGCTGATCCATCGCGCGTACTTGTTCAATGATAATGATAGCTGGGTAATGGAAAATAAGCTTAAGGAAGATCCGATGCCGGTTCATATTTAACGGGTTGGGCGGGAGCCTTCGAAGGTACCGCAGGAGGTAGGTAATGAATACGGGAAACCGGAAGCATTCATTTACGCGCAAGACCGGGTTATCCGGTTTACTTATAATGTTAGCAATCATCCTAATGTTGACTGGCTGTGGTGCTAGTAATCAGTCACAGTCAGAGCCTGAAGGCACAATTGCTCATGGAGACGTAACATTGGTGCTAGGCGCCTACTCGGTTGCTAAGGATGCGCTGCAGGATATATTGCCCGCATTTAAAGCAGATTGGAAATCCCGAACAGGGCAGACGGTAAGCTTTCAAGAATCCTATGAGGCATCAGGCACACAGGCCCGTTCTATCATTGGAGGCTTCGAGGCTGATGTTACATTGCTAGCTCTCGAAGGGGATATGGCAAAGCTCGTTAAAGCCAATATGGTCGGAAAGAATTGGAAGGATGACACCTACAAAGGAATGGTTACCCGTTCCATTGTCGTTCTTGGTACAAGGGTAGGAAATCCTCTAGGAATTAAAGATTTCGAGGATATTACCAAGCCGGGAGTAAAGGTGCTCTATCCGAACCCCAAGACATCTGGTGGAGCGCAATGGGATATCAATGCGATATATGGTGCCGGTTTGAAAAAATCGGAGAAGGCTACGGGAGCTAAAGATCCAGCTGCTGCGAAAAAGTTCCTTGAGGATGTTCACCGTAACATCGAGTCCATGGACAAAAGCGGTCGTGCTTCGATGGCGGCTTTTGAATACGGAGTAGGCGACGTCATTGTAACGTATGAGAATGAGCTGCTAGCTAGAATAGCCAAAGGTGTACAATACGATATCGTTGTGCCTAGCAGCACGATATTAATTGAAAATCCAGCAGCTGTTGTTGAGCGGAATGCAGATCGTCATGGCGTTCGTGAGGTAGCTGACGCTTTCGTGCACTATTTATATTCTGATGAAGCACAGAAGCTGTTCGCCAAGCATGGCTTTCGCCCTGTCGAGGATAAGCTTGCTGCGCAAATGCAGGATGATTTCCCCCAACCATCGGATTTATTCACCATTGATTATCTCGGAGGCTGGGATAACGTACGCGAAACCTTGTATTCTAAACGCGGAGTTTGGTATCAAGTATTAGCGGGACAGTGAGAAATTGAGGGAATAATTGGGTGAAAAACAGCTTTCACGGGCATGCTATTCTCGTGAAGCTGTTTTTTTTGTAATTATAGCGTATTTAGACAGGAATCAGCGTTTGTTTTGACGAAATTAAAGTATGACTGCAAATAGGGAGGACTTATATTGTTAAAACTACCAACGACAATTCGAGCATTGCGTTTTATTCTCTTCTTCAAGATTGCCCTTTTTATTATGGTTATGATTGCGTTTTTTAGAAACTCCGCTGAACCACTTTCGACATCATCTGCGATTAATATTAGTATCTCGTTTCTCGCAATGCTCCTTTTACTGTTTTCAATAAGTAAGAAAAAACACTTTCCTTCTATTATTATTTCCCTCGTCGTATTTTGGTTTTCTATTGATATGATACAGATTATGTTGTCTCTTGTTATCGTATTGCTGTTCTTCTTTAAATCGACGCGCTCTTATTTCCGTAGTGCTAACGCAATATCAGCCCCTTCCACAGATGAGGATGAAGCTCAGCTGGCAGAAGAAGCAGTTGATGAAGATGCTTCTGGTGAAGCGCAACCGAAGCTGGATGTGAACAAAGCACAAGCCAAATCTCGTAAGGATCCAGAGGTGTATATTCGCGAAGCGACACCTGAGGATGCGGATACTATCTATTCGTTAATGCACATTGCATTCGAGGAGTATAGAACGGCAATTCCTCCATCTAGTGCACTCGAAGAAACGGATGAATCCGTATTAAGCGCTCTTCGCGATCAAGGTGAGTCCGCAGCTATTCTCTATGAGGATGATACGGCTACAGCAATGGTCAGGTTTAAGTATGATAGGGATGAGATTTACTTTTTCCGTCTATCTGTCGTACCGGCACGGCGTAGAAGAGGTTATGCGAAACAATTAGTGAAATGGATTGAGAAGCAAGGAATAACGAAGGGGCTTAATGTTAGCCGCTGTAAGGTGAGACAGTCCATTCAAAATAATTTGGTACTTTATCAGGATATGGGCTATGAGGTTGTGAATCAGGAGCTAATCGTTCGTCCTGGAGGCACGATTAAAGAACTCACTTTGGAGAAGAGAATTGGGTTGTAATTAGTAAGAGCGGTTAGGGAAGGTCTGGTTGGACTTGCCTGTCCTTGAAAAGAAGAAGATCCTTTCCCTGATTAATAGGGGAAGGATCTTCTTTGACTATACATTGATAACGAATTTTTGGAGCGCATGAGCGACACCATCGTTGTTGTTGCTTAGGGTAACGAAATTTGCGATTTCCTTCAGCGCGGGAACTGCATTTTCCATGGCAACACCTAGACCTGCTGCTGCAACCATCTCATGGTCATTCATCGCATCGCCCATTGCTATCGTTTCTTCCATTGGAATGCCGTAATGAGCGGCAAGGAAACGTAAAGCGTGGCCTTTCGTGCCTTCGGGATGCATGAATTCCAAGTAGTTAGGCTTCGACTTAGTCAAATGCACCTTGGAGCCGAATAGCGCTTTAAGCTCAGGCAGCAAAGCATCCAAACGAGCGGGCTCGTCGATGATCAGCAGCTTTGTTTGTTTTTCATGCTTAATGATTTGACTGAAATCGGGTTCGATCGTATATGGAATATTAGATTGTTTGGCGTAATTTTGGATTTTTTCGCCGTCCGCTTGAACATACAGCTTGTCTGCGATATAGCTTTGCAAATGTAAGCCATGTGCCTGACAATATTCAAATAATTGCTGAGCCACATCAGTTGGCACGGAACGCTCATATAATACTTCTTCGTCCATCAAATTTTTGATCAGTGAGCCTTGGTAAGTAATGATCGGTACGTTCAGCCCAACTTGACGGGCAATTTTCTGGGCGGAATCAAACATTCTCCCAGTAGCAATAGTGAGATGCGCTCCTTTGGCGATTGCATCATTCAAAGCTTGGCGGGTTGTATCAGACACTGTCAATTCGTCAGTTAGCAGAGTATCGTCTAGATCCATAGCAATAAGGCGGTAAGGCATTGGTTTCTCCCTCTCTGTATGAAGCTAATTTATGATTACACTTATTATCGTACCATTGTAACCCATATCTCCAAAGTCGAAAAGCCAGCTATCCGTGTATTCGTAGTAGGAATGCCCGCGGGAGAGGGGAGATTTGGGTGAGAGGATTACTTTGGTGGTAGGTATTAGGGAAAGTAATGTTTCCATCGTCGCTCCCGCATAGGGAGCGACTCGATAGACCTCTTAATGTGTTTTGCATTATGGTGGTTTCAATCCACGCTCCCGCAATGGGGAGCGACAATGAAGCTTAGCTGAGTAAGGGATACGGGTGATTTTCCGCGAACCTTACTGTGAAAGGGATCATTTTCGGCTTCAGCCGTCTAAAGCCCTTGCTACATAAGGAGTGCGAACATCCTAGGGAATTGATGTGAGCTTGGGGTTCGCACTTAGCTTATGTTCATCATAATGCAAATTATATCAAGAAGTCTATCGAGCATGCTAAAGAGAATTAGATAATGTTTCATCTGATGCTAAGCCGGTAAAAGCTCATGATTTTGTGACCAAGGGGAACGAAAGAAGAGCCTTACATGATCTTTAATCTTGATAAAATGATGCCCAATATAACTGGGTAATTTTGCAACATTCCATAAAATTTTTACGTTTAAATGTCAGGAAGGAGGAGGTTATATGAAATATGCGTTTATTTTAATTCTAGTTTTTACTGTAGCCTGCACGCAAACTAATAGAGTTCCGAAAGAGGAAGATTTTGTTGTAACGGTGAAAGCGGTGGACGAGTCATTAAAAAGCAATGAAGGAATCGAAATAGTAGCTGGGCTAGTCAATAAATCAAAGAATAATATAAAGATTTTGCATGGTTCACCGTTGATTCATGTCCAAATTTACGATGAACAGAACAAGCCGCTTATCAGTATTTTCGCAATAGATCAAATTGGTATATACCATAACATACAGCCAGACGAGTTTTATAATGCTGATATCAAGAGCTTTAATGGTGGAAAGAGGATGATTAAGGTC
This sequence comes from Cohnella abietis, assembly GCF_004295585.1. Taxonomy (NCBI): domain Bacteria; kingdom Bacillati; phylum Bacillota; class Bacilli; order Caryophanales; family Paenibacillaceae; genus Cohnella; species Cohnella abietis. Next base: position 1,830,256 of record NZ_AP019400.1, read on the forward strand.
GAAAAGCCTGGGAAGTATACATTGGTGGCAACAGCTTCTTTTTCAATTGAGCTAAGTGGAAAAGAACGAAAAGACTTTAAGGTGTTATCTGAGCCTGTTGAAATCATTGTTGAATGAATAAATGGGGGAAGGAAACTCCATCTTTTTTCCGTGTGATAGTGGAGGAGCTTGCTAATAGTGGGCTTCTTTTTTTAGACAAAAGGGAGGTGGGGAAATGAAATCCTTTATTCTGAGTCTGTGTGTGCTACTCACTATTATTACGGGGTGTTCAAATAGCTCAGAACAATTTGACAGTTCAACTAGTTGGGCGTATTACTTTGTATTGCTCAATGACACAATCTATATCCAAACGAGTGAGCAAGTGGAAAATGTAAATCAGCAATTGGGCACGATACAAAAATCAAGTAATGATGAAAGAACTCAAATGAATACTAACCAAACTTTTTCAAACTACCTCCCAAAAGGAACTAAGTTATACTCAATACCAGGGAAAAACCATGATGAATATATTGCTGTACGGAATAAAGATGGAAATTATGATGTATTAAAGAGCCAAGGAAAGTATGGATCGTCTTCCTCGAACTTAATTAGTGCAACAATTATCAATCTCAAAGAGTCTATATTAATATCCAAAAAAAGGAGATTAATAACATGAAAAAATTTTTTATTACAATTTCTATTTTCCTGCTATTCCTATTTACTGTAAATAATGTGACTTTTGCTAGTAATCCTAAGGGAGATACATTATTAGATAGAGCAATGAATGCGTATAATCCTGAGCTTAAGAATACCCATTTGAGAGTGGTGCAGGATAAAAAGGTTAAAGAGTTCAAATATAAGGAACAATTTATCCCAGTTAGAGATCTGTTTGGCCCATATGTCGATTCTATTAAATGGGATAACAAAACAAAGATAGCTGTTGTCTCTAATAATAGTTCTGAATTAGTGCTTAATTTCTCTGGGAAAAACATTGTTGCTAAAGAAAATCAAGTAGTTCTGCCAACGGAATGGATAAGAGTTAATAAAGGTAGAATTGAAATCAATGCTTTTGTTGTAGCATATTTATTCGATAAATATTCGGATTCTTACGGGGATAATGAACGGGACCAATGGGAAGAAGAACTTGCATTTTTAGATATTAAAGAATCAGAGGGTATTCCTGGTGTAAGAGATGGATATCTTCATGTGTATATACTCAAGGAACCATTAGTGTAATAAGGTGATTAACATATCACTTACTTTTAATCTAAAGGTCATACTAAAGAGGGGAAGAATATTGAAAAAGACGACAGTAGGAATAGTCTTAGCACTTTTTGTATGTGTACTTGCAGCCTGTAGTTCATCACCAGAAGCATTAAAGGGGAATTACATCATTGCAAAGCAAGAGCAAGAGCGAAGCATCTTAGTTGCTAAGGACATTTCTTGGAAGGATGCAAAAAGAAAGACCTTTGCTGATTTTAGAAAGAATAATGTGGAATTAGTTTTTTACATTGTAGAAGATTCACAACTTTTTGACGATCTTAAAGTAGGCGAAGCAGTGAAAGTAACTCCCAAAGCAAATGAAAATGGTGAATATATTGTAATGCAATCAGACCCTCCTCAAATTGTAGCTGGCAAAATAGAAAGAGAACAGCAATAAAATCTTATTGTGTGTAGTTAAGTTGCTTCCCCCACTGAAGCAGCTAAAGGAACACACACCCCATCCCCCACAACAAAAAATGCCCCGAGAAACCACCCGGTTCACGGGGCATTTCCCTCTTTTTACACCCTCCCAAATGTTCATATTCTAAGTCCGCACGCCGCCCCCACTCTAGACCATCTCGCTCAGAGGTTAAGAAAATTACATTACATTTTGCAACATAACATTGAACCATATCGTTTTAAGAAGTAGATAAGGACGAAGTTCCAGAATGTAGTTATTGCTACATGGTACTCAGTCTGTATAACAAGGAGGTCATTGCTTTGAAGCTTAGACATAATTTTATTGCGTCTGTTATTACTCTGTCTGTCGTTTTGACTGGCTGTGGAGCCAAAGGTGTTGATCAGGAAAGTCCATCTCCATCCGCTTCCTCAACGCCGGCCCCAACTGAAACCTCATCTGCACCGCCTACAGAAAATTCTGGAGAATTAATATTGAAGCAGTTTCAGAATCAAGTGGCTGCTAGTCTTCCTGCTAACGAATTGTTTACTGCATTTAAGGAAGGGATCGAGAAGGTACAGCCTGCTCAGGCAGATGAGCTTATTCGTTCGCTGGAAGCTTATTATGAGAAGAACCTGCCAGATATGGAGAAGAAATATGAGGACAATAAAGCTCAAAAGGCACTTATGTCATTAAAATGGCCCATTACTAAGGAACAAATTGAAGCCTTGAAGGACGACTCTATTCGTAATCTTGTTGAGGAAACGCTGGAAGGCGGCTATAAGCTGGAAACGGCTGAAGGCTTTATTTTCCCAATTGTTGATTATGGCCAATTGCTTTCGTACGGAGATCTAGCGTCGACAGCCATGAAATCCTACTTAGATCTAATGGCTATGGAATCCGATTCTACGACGGCTAGTGACGGTGGCTTGGTCATTTCTTGGGATGAATTGTCTTCTCGGACGCTTGCAGCTGAGAGCTATGTCGTGAATTTTCCAGACTCTCCAGAAAGAAATAAGGCTGAAACTCAGTATATTAATTATTTAAGCCTATACTTGATTGGACTAAGTAACACTCCGACTTTCGATTATGATACCTTCATTCTCCTTCCAGAGGTGAAGACCCAATATGAGCAAATGGTGAAAGCTCACGCCGGAACGGTTACCGGACAGCTCACGAAGCAATTTCTGGACGTGCTTAGTAAATCAGGAGATGCCTTATTCGTCAAAAATAAAAATGGAGAACAATCAAACATACCTGCTGTGAAGCAATTTCGCGACCAAATCGAATCCGCTGCACGCTCTAAGCTGCCTGCTGGCAAGAAATAATTAGCCAGTACGTGCGGAGGAGATAACTCCCCTAAGGATTAATGTTCAGCTCGTAAAAGGGCGTTCGTACGTTGGTTTATTCCTGTGGCATTTTCCGGTACAATATAGAGAATGCCTTACAAGGAAAGAGGAATTTATCATGAACGTCGTCATTGCGACGCTTAACGCAAAATATATTCATACCTCGCTCGCTCTGAGATATTTGAAGTCCTTCTCTCAGGGTGAGTTTGAGATTGAAATAGCCGAATATACAATTAAAGATCCCGCAATGAGCATTGCCGCTGATTTATTCTCGAAGAAGCCTGATGTTATCGGTTTTTCCTGCTACATCTGGAATATCGAAGAAACTATTGTTATCGTGGATATGCTTCGTAAGGTGATGCCAGATGTCAAAATCATGCTCGGCGGTCCTGAGGTTTCCTATGATACAGAGCATTGGATGAATCGACTGACCTCTGTCGATTTTATTGTCATGGGCGAGGGTGAAGAAACCTTTCGTGATTTGCTAAGACAAGTTTCGGGAGAGCAGAAATATCATTTTGTATTTGGTATGGCTTATCGCAAGGACGGCAAAGTCATTATTACACCGCCGCGCCCGAAGCTGGATCTGAATGTTATCCCGTCACCGCACCGATTTGAGGAAGATACGATACCGATGCGTAACCGTGTTGTCTATTTTGAGACGAGCAGGGGCTGTCCTTTTAGCTGCCAATTTTGTCTTTCTAGCATCGAGGTTGGCGTAAGGTATTTTGATATTGAGTGGGTAAAATCAGAAATAACATATTTAATTGATAATGGTGCTAAGCTAATTAAGTTTGTTGATCGTACCTTTAATATTAAGCGTGATTATGCGATGGAGGTTTTTCAATTTCTAATCGATAATCATCGGGGCTGCGTATTCCAATTTGAGATTACAGCGGATATTATGCGACCAGAGGTTCTCGATTTCCTTGCCGAAAATGCGCCTCCAGGTGTGTTCCGATTCGAGATTGGTGTTCAATCGACGAATGATCCAACGAACCTAGCGGTGCAGCGTCGCCAGAATTTTACGAAGCTGTCTCGTACGGTAATGAAGGTCAAGGAAAGCGGCAAAATCGATCAGCATTTGGATTTAATCGCAGGCTTGCCGCATGAAGACTACGATACGTTCCGTAAAACCTTCAACGATGTGTTTGCCCTAAGACCAGAAGAGCTTCAGCTCGGTTTCTTAAAAATGCTGCGGGGAACGGGTTTACGAATCGATGCTGCGAAATTCGGCTATGTCTACTCGGAGCGTGCACCTTACGAAATGCTTGGAAACGATCTGATGCCCTTTGGCGATATCGTTCGAATTAAGCGAGTAGAGGATGTTCTGGAGAAATTCTGGAACGCACATAGAATGGACCGGACGATGGAATATTTGATCGAGAAGGCTTATCCTTCTCCCTTTGATTTTTTCCAAGCGTTCGGGGATTATTGGGAGGCAAGAGGCTGGAGTCGAATTGGGCACCAGCTGGAGGATTTGTTCACGAGGCTATGGTCGTTCTTGGAAGAGGATGCCCAGCCGGAATTGGAACGCGATGTGGCCTTTGGATTGCTCAGAATAGATTATTATTTACAGCATAAGTATAAGCCGCGTAAGCTCTGGTGGGAGGATCGTCTGGAGAAAAAGGAATGGACGGCCGCACTGAGGTACGCCGCAGATAAGCTCGGAATGGATGAGCGAGAGCTGCAAAAGAAAGGGACTATTGATCGTCTTCCCTTTGATTATGGGGTTTGGTTGGAGGAAGGGCGCGTAGATTTGTCCAATCCGACGTTGCTCGTTTTCTTGTATTCAGGTGAAGAAGCTGGACCGCAGTTAGTGGCGCTGCCGCAGCCGGACGGGCGAGCAGCAGCTCTTAAATAAGTAGCGAGAGGTGACTGAGATGGTTTACAAAGCAAGCTCTGACCGTTATTCAACAATGAAATACAATCGAGTTGGGCGTTCTGGCCTGAAGATTCCAGCGGTATCGCTAGGACTATGGCATAATTTTGGCGGCATTGATTCATTCGAGAACGGCCGTGCTTTAGTTAGACATGCATTTGATTTGGGGATTACCCATTTTGACTTAGCTAATAACTATGGTCCCCCTCCAGGCTCCGCGGAGCAGATGTTTGGTCAGCTTCTAGCGACAGATCTGAAGCCTTATCGAGACGAGCTTGTCATCTCATCCAAAGCTGGATATTACATGTGGGAAGGCCCTTATGGTGAGTGGGGCTCCCGGAAGCAATTGATTTCCAGTCTCGATCAAAGTCTTAAGCGTATGGGATTAGACTATGTCGATATTTTCTATCATCATCGTCCAGATCCTAACACTCCGCTTGAAGAGACTATGAGAGCATTGGATCATATCGTTCGTTCGGGCAAAGCGCTGTACGTCGGTATTTCCAACTATCGTGCTCCTCAAGCGAAGGAAGCAATTGCTATACTTAAGGATCTAGGTACACCGCTTCTCATTCATCAGCCTAACTATAGTATGTTGGATCGCTGGGTTGAGGATGGCTTGCTGGACGTGCTCGAAGAGGGTGGCGTTGGTTCCATCGTGTTCTCTCCTCTTGCGCAAGGCTTACTTACTGATAAGTACCTTGGCGGAATACCGCAAGACTCTCGCGCAGCAGGCGCTTCTGTTTTCTTGAACGAAGGCAGTCTTACAGCGGAAAAGCTGGATAAGGTTCGTAGCCTAAATGATATTGCGAAGGAACGCGGTCAATCGCTGGCACAGATGGCGCTGGCTTGGGTGCTTCGTGGAGATCGTGTAACGAGTGTTCTAATTGGGGCGAGTAAGGTTAGCCAATTGGATGATAATGTGGCGATGCTGGATCGCTTGGACTTTTCCTCGGATGAGCTAGCTCGTATAGAAGCTATTTTAAAGTAAATTTAATAATAAAAATGTAGAAGATCAGAAAGCTCCGAAGTTTTTTTTCCAGGAGTCTTCTGATCTTCTTGTATATTGTAGAAATTGGAAAGTAGCGGCGGTATACTAGTAGAAATAGGAAGTTAATATAACGAAGGGGTTGTTAATACGATGAGTAATGCGATTTCAAGACGAATTGAAGAGCTTAGCAAACTCGCTCCGCCACTTACGGCGCAACCAGATTTAGAAGAGTATTGGGATCAGACGCTGAAGAGCTTTTCGACCAAACCATTGAATGCTAAAAGAACACTTGAGGAAACGCCATATACATACATGGATGTTTACAAAGTAGAATATGAAGGCTTCGATGAGACACCGATTTATGGCTGGTATTTGTTACCGCGTTATCGGCGCGATGAGAAGGTGCCTTGCATCGTCCATTTCCACGGATATGGTGGGAGCAAAGGGTATCCTGAGGAATACGCCTCTTATTTGTTGATGGGGTTTGCGGTATTTGCTATAGATGTGCGAGGCCAAGCTGGGGAAACGGGTAACTTGCTTGCTCACGAATATGGGGTAGCTAAAGGATGGGTTACACAAGGAATTCTGCATCGGGACACCTGCTATTATAAAGCGATTACAATAGATGCATTGAAGGCGTTCGAATGGGTTAGCGAGCAACCTGAAGTAGATTTGACCCGTATATGCTCAGCGGGAGGAAGCCAAGGTGGTGGAATAGCGATGATCGCGGCGGCTTTATCCGATATTCCGACAATTGCAGTGTGTCATATTCCGAACATGTGTCAGATGGATTTTGGAGTATTAAATTCAAGTAGCTCTTTAGCTGAAGCAGCAATTTTTATCGAGCGGTTCCCTGAGCACCAGGATACGGTATTCGAGACGTTGAGCTACTACGATAATATGAATCTAGCTCATCGTATTCGTATTCCGGTATTCGTGACGGTCGGGCTGAAGGACCCAGTGACAATGCCCGAAACCATATATGCGGCATATAACTTCATCGAATCGGAGAAAACAATTGTGCCGTATCCATTCTCGGGCCACACTGTAACAGGCGACCAACACCGCAGGGCGATGGATTTTGTCTCGGAGCATTTTGGTAGAGATTGAGCTTCAGAAAAGAATTTGAGTCGCAATAACGTTTGTAGTAACACTAGATCGAGCAGAACTCTTCGCGCTCCCGTTGCTAATAGTGCTTCTTATAGCAATTCTAGCATTCATCGCAGCCGTGGTAGTGAGTAATAAGAATATTTCGAGTAACTGGTCCTGAACAAGGCACGATTGGCAGGAGCTATACGAATATTTCGAGCAACGTGTCCCGGAAGAGGCATGATTGGAGAGAGATGCACGAATATTTCGAACAACGTGTCCCGGAAGAGGCACGATTAGAGAGAGCTATACGAATAATTCGAACAACGTGTCCCGGAAGAGACACGATTGGTAGGAGTTATACGAATATTTCGAGCAACGGGTCCCAGAAGAGGCACGATAGGCAAGAGCTATACGAATATTTCGAGTAACGCAACAAACCCAACAAAGCCAAAAGCGGCGAACCCCTAAGGATTCGCCGCTTCTGGCTTATTACACTTTTTCTGTTGGTGTTTCGGAAGTAAAGGGTTTAACCTCTAGCTCGTCTATTGGAATATCGGATTGGAGGCTTGACGCCTCGGGAGTCACGATGTTTTCGACCTTTTCCGGCTCTCTCACTAGACGATCGACGACTGCAGGTACTAGCAATGTTAATGCATAGGCGAGTGTCATCCAAACGGAGAAGGCATGATGCTGCCCCTCATTAAACTTAGGAAACACGGACTCGCGATGCCACAGTGTGAATGTGTTAAGCAGCATACCCACAGCAGCAGCTACGAAACCGAAGCGTGTAGCAGAACCGCGCTCCTTCAACAGTCGGAGTCTTACGATTAATGCCATACCGATTAACAGAAGGAAGCTAAGCATTTCAAGCAGAAACAGGGAAGATCCGAAATAAGGGTCTCCGACCTCAAGCACGACCCAATCGCCGAATAGTAGGAAGAATAGAGTAGGCACGGCCCATACTGCAACTCCTAATCCAGTTAAAATAACGCCTTGACGCACGAGAATCAGCCCCTTCCAATTTCTGCTTAATTAATGTGACCTTCTGTCATCTATTCGACAAACCTTGTCGTTTTCCTCTTAAGGCACTAAGCTACGCAAAACGGTCATTGAGCCATCAAGCGTGTATTGGCCTAGGTTAGCTGGTAATAGGAAGCAATCGCCTGCTTTAGCATCAACTAGACCGTTAGACCAACCAATGCTGCCGGAGCCCTCGCATACTATGAGAATGACAAAGCTATCCGACGAGGTGGAGAGAGACCATTGCCCGTTCACCACACCTTTGTCCGTTGTAAAGTAGGCAGAGGAGGCCAAAGTCAGCCATTCTCCAGGCTTCGCGCCGTCTGTATCCATTCGTGCAGCTCCGGAATCTCCATAGGAGGTTACATTTAATGAATCCTCGATATGTAATTCACGCGGGCTACCATCCAATCCAGGACGATTGTAGTCATATAACCGGTAGGTTGTGTCCGAGTTTTGTTGAATCTCCGCGACCACCACTCCAGCACATAATGCATGCACGGTGCCAGCTGGAATGTAGAAGGTGTCTCCAGCTTTAACACTTACTTCTTGAAGGCTATCCATAATACGACCTTCTTCGATGGCTTGAGCCATGCTGGCCCGATCGACTCCCGGCTTCAATCCATAGATGATTTTGGCATCTGGCTTTGCAGAGAGTACGTACCACATTTCCGTTTTGCCAATTTCGCCCTTTGGAAGGCCCTCGTAGTCATCGTTCGGATGTACCTGGATCGACAGATCGTCGTTGCAATCAAGCAATTTAATGAGTAGAGGAAACCGTCCATTGCTGGAATCACTGCCTTTGGATCCGAACCATACATCTCCGTACAATTCGCGAATCTCATCAAGGCCTTTGCCCGCTAACGCGCCATTCGTGACATGGGATACACCATTCTGGTGATCAGCAATCATCCAGCCCTCTCCGATAGCCCCTTTTGGTACGTCGAATCCGAATTGCTCAAGTGCACGGCCACCCCAAACTCTTTCTTTGAATTCCGGTTTAAAATGTAACGGATATGGTTGTATGCTCATGTTATTTAGCGCCTCCTCGTGTTGTTTGGAAAAATTCTATCGCTTCTTCATCCGGTCCACTAAAGAAGAAGTAACGACTGCCATTAGGCAAAGTCGTTAACTCCTCATCAAGTCCATTCACCTGCAAGGAACGAATCCGGCTAAATTCTTGTTCAATATCATCAACTGTAAAAGCGATATGGTGAACTCGCCCTGCTTTGGCTACTTCGCCTGTAAGGCCTTCAATTAATTCTACCTCGGTTTCTGAAGAAGAGTTAAATGATAAAAACGCTAATTTAACAACGCCATTCGTGTGGGTAATCGTCTCCGTGTGCTTTAGTCCGACTACGTTCTCGTAGAAGGAAATAGAAACCTCTAAAGAATTTACTATTATGCCAACATGCTCGAGTTTAGTCACAGCCATTCGGGTGTACCTCCTATTTTTTTATTAAACCTATAAGATAAGGAGCTGCTGCCTTCTGAGGAAATCGATAAACAATTGCCTGTGCGAGAGAAGGAGGAACGTTAGAAGCCCAAGATTCTACGGCAGCCGCTTCAGCTTGACCACCTTCATGTCCGGGATAGACAACAACAGTGAGAATGCCTCCACTACGAAGCAGCAACAGAGCAGCTTCCAAGGCAGCTAGTGTTGTGGATGTCTGAGTAATGATTGTAGATGCCGCCCCTGGGAGAAAGCCAAGATTAAACATGATTGCGGCAATCTGACCATGATGCTCTGCAGCGATATGGCTTGCCATATGCTCATGACCTGCCAGAAGGAGGTTCACATTAGCAAGCTGGTCTGGCTTAGAAGCTGTTGCTTGTAGCCGGGTCTGTGTTTGCGCTAAGGCTTCAGCCTGAATGTCAAAGACGTATACAGTCCCCTTAGCTCCGAGTAGTCCGGCTAGGAATAGCGTATCAGAGCCATTTCCTGCCGTCGCATCAACGGCAATGTCTCCAGCTCCTATACGTTCCTTAACCCAATGCTGGGCTTGGCTAATGACGAAGTGAAAACCCATGCTAAACGCCCTTCCATGCTTTTCCTTGCCAGCTATTCCGTCGAACTAACTCAGCGTCAATTGCATTGAGAACTTCCCACTTTTTCAGACTCCACATCGGTCCAATGAGCAAATCTCGCGGAGCATCGCCGGTTAGTCGGTGGACAATCATTTCAGGGGGCAGCATCTCTAATGAATCAATGACAAGGTCTACATATTCTTCTTGGTCTAGGAAGCGAAGCAAGCCTTCGCGCCATTGCCGGACCATAGGAGTTTTGCGCATAAGATGGAGCAAATGAATTTTTATGCCTTGAACGTCCATTTGTGCTACTTGTCTTACTGTTTCTAGCATCATTTCGCGTGTTTCGCCAGGAAGACCGTGAATGATATGGGCGCATACCCGGATGCCTCTTGCTCTTAGCCGACTGACTGCGTCTGTAAAGCAAGCCGTGTCATGGGCCCGATTGATGAGCTGAGACGTCGATTCATGAACGGTTTGCAAGCCCATCTCAACCCACAGATACGTACGCTCATTTAATTCAGCGAGATAGTCGACGACATCATCGGGTAAACAATCTGGTCGAGTCGCTATGGATAAGCCAACAACACCTGGCTGCTCGAGAATGACCTCGTAGTATTCGCGAAGCGTTTCTACTGGAGCATAAGTGTTCGTATAGGCTTGAAAGTAGCCGATATATTTGGCCTCCGGCCATTTCAAATGCTGCCGGTCACGAATGGTATTGAATTGCGATACGAGATCACTCCGCCGGCTGCCGGCGAAGTCCCCAGAGCCTCTAGTACTACAGAATGTACAGCCACCTGCGGCGATGCTTCCATCCCGGTTAGGGCAGGTAAATCCAGCGTCCAGCATGACCTTAAAGGTTTTAGTGCCGAATTGCTGGCGCATTTCATAATTCCACGTGTGAAATCTCTTATCGGCCCACAGGAGAGGGGCTTGTAAGTTTGTTTCTATTGCTGTCATCCATGCATCCGCCCCTTAAAGAAGTCAATACAATTGTAGCGAAAATTTGCCCAAATTGCGAGGGTGGACGTTCTCATCCCAAATCGTGATCGATTAAGCTCATTTCCATCCCAAACTAACATCGAAGTTTAGGCCTTGTTTCCAGTGTTTCCCCTTGTTATACCTAACATGGTGTGTTATATTAAAAGTGCGCCAAATCAATAAAAATATGTGACATAATACCTTATAGTCGTAGCATAATTTATACTCATACCCTGTTCTGGGCAAGCTAGAATCAATAATCAACAATAATCGATTGGAGATGTGATTCAAATGACTACTAGCGTACGAATTCCGCAAGGAGACGATACGGTTAAGGTTGAGTTAACGGTTAAAGAAGCAATGGCACTTGCAGGAGCTAAGTTCCCTAATAACCACAATATTGAAATATCTGCACGGAAGAAGCTCAATCTCGTCATCGACGATCATTATATCGAAGAACAACGTACAGTAAACTAAGAGAGTATTTAACAAAGGTCGGATGCCCGCAATGGGTATCCGACCTTTGTTGGTTATTATTAAGGTTTGTTACCGATGGGCAATGTGAGTAGCCACAGAGCATTCGGGATCTAGCCCCCTAATTTCTCGCATGATTCTGGGCTGTTCTAGGCGATTAACGGTATAGAGCATTAGCTTGCGTTGCCTAGTGCCCGTTCCTTCGGTATTTTCCAAGAAGACAACCTCCTTGCCGAACCTTGAACGGAGCACGTCACTAATTTCTTTGCCGCTCTCGCTTGAAACCCATACCATCCTGGTAAGATTAAAGCCATTCATTGAGAAATCTGTCATCCGGTAAGCAAGCAGGAATGCGATGATGGAATACATCGCTTCATCCCAACCAAATACGAAACCTCCAGCCAATAGGACACCGCCATTAAACACCCAAAGCCCTTTACCCGTTTTCCCCATATTTTTCGGCTTGGCAAGCATCGCTACACTATCCGAAGCGTCGACGAATCCTCCGTACCGAAGCACCATACCTATTCCAACACCTAGAGCTACTCCTCCTGCAACAGCTGCAGCAAAGGAATTATCAATAAGCGGAGGAGTAGGATGCAGGAAAAATGCGCCTAATGAAAGAATCGATAAGCCTCCGAAGGTCATTAATCGGGTTTGTGAGTCGAATTGTCGGTAACGAAATAGCACGAACGGCAAATTTAGCAAGAACAGTAACAAGCCAAGCCGCATTTCTGTGAAATAGGAGAAAAGGACAGAAACTCCTGTTACTCCCCCGACTAGCATATTGTGCGGTACGAGAAATAGTTCTAATCCAACTGCAGACAATAAGGATCCAATAATGACAAAAGGAATCCGGTATGAAACGCGCATGGTACTCATGACGATATTCACCCTTTCTTATGCATTATGAAGATTTTACCTTTTTTATGGTAACTTCAAGTATGATGTGATTTCTATGGTCGGCAGACAAAACAAATAAACCTCATCAAAATAGACGAAGGTCGATTAGAGTTGTCTTTAGGCACGTTCATAAGAAGTGGTTAACTTTAGGGGCATGAGTAGAATTTTACGCCAAATAAGCAGGATAAGGGGAAGAAAAGCAGATTTAAGCATGGGCATACTATAAGGATTGTATGCGCGGAAACGGAAGTGAGAGGCAAGTAAAAGCAAAGTGGAAAGAAGCAGCATTTTGCTGTTCAGTGATACTGTGGTTCTCTTGGTTGCTTTAACGCTGTTAGGCATATCATGGGAGAGGGAGGAGTTGTCAGAGGTTGCAAAATTCTCGCCAATAGATATCGTAGGCATGCTGAAAAGAACAAAAGCGGAGAGCAAAAATAGGACAAAAGCCAAGCTACGAAATGGCTGTACCGATTTTCTCATCCGTGTTCCCTCCTTCATTCCTCTTTACTATGATAACATACCGGATGTTGGAATCCCAAATCTCACTCCAATTTATTATGTAGGAAGATTGGTAATTCCGATATGAAAATAAGGGATTGGATGCAGTCCAAAATGGACGCTTCCAATCCCTTATTTTCCGATCAAAAAGTCAACTATTCAACAACGATAGTGCCCTTCATCTTCGTATGGCCCTGGCCACATTGAATGTTGCAATGGTACTCGTAAGTGCCTGCTTTATCAAGCTTAACTTCAACCGTTTCACCGTTTTTGATCTTCACATTCAGATCGCTAATTTCAATTCCGTGAACACCCTGATCATTTTTTAGAGTCAGTTTAAGCGTATCTCCTGTTTTTGCTTTAATTTCTGGCTGATCGAATTTCCAGTTAACTGCTGTAATCGTAATGTCCTTAGTTGCGCCGCCAGCTGCTTGTGATGAGGCTGGAGCACTTCCAGATGGAGATGCTGGTAAGCTTGGAGACGGTGAGCCTGTGTTCTTCGAGTTATTATTTCCACAAGCGCTTAGAGCGAGCATAGCTGCCAGTACGACAGTAGCTAGAAATAAACTGGTTTTTAGTTTCATAACGATGTATTCCCCCTGATGTGAATTTCTTCGTATTGAAGGCTGCGCTATTCGAGCAATCTTTGTCGTAATATTATGGATGTTAAACGGCTGGAAAATACATTGTTTTATAAACGGACATAAAAAAATTTGCTGTCCTTTTGAACCCCTTGAGAAAAATATCGTTCTCATATAGATGAAGATTTCTGTAACTATCCAGAATAGCCTTTACAAGCGTTAGTACATTCGGCAAAATAGGATTCATTGACGATGTGCAGCCAAGGGCTGCGGGAGGATACAAGAATGAGTATGAGACTACGCGGTAGAAAAAATATTCGGGAAAGCTTGGAGAAGCAGCCGGATCTTGTTGTGCTTGAGCCAGAGAAATTGAAGGGACGCTGGCATGAGTTTTTTGGCAATGATAATCCTATCCGTATTGAGTGCGGCATGGGTAAGGGGCAGTTCATCAGTCGGATGAGCGCGAACAACCCGGACATTAACTATATCGGAATGGATATTTACGATGAGCTGCTACGCCGAGGAAGTGAGAAGGCACGCGCCCTATGGAAAAGTGAGAAGGGTGTCGATGAGGTGCCGAATTTGGCGCTTGTTCGGGGGAATGTAGAGTTTCTTGAGAAAATGTTCGAGCCGGGAGAGCTAGAGCGGATTTATTTGAATTTCAGTGATCCATGGCCGAAGTCAAAGCATGGCAAACGTAGACTTACTCATCCTCGGTTCCTAATGAAATATAAGCATGTGCTTAGTGATATTGGAGAAATTCATTTTAAGACAGATTCGCTTACCTTATTTGAATTTTCACTTAATAGCTTCTCCGACATTGAATATCAGATGCGCAATATTTCTTTGGATTTGCATCGTAACGGAATACGGGATGATCTCGTTCTGACGGAATACGAAGCGAAATTCGTTGGGCAGGGAAAGCCGATATACAGGCTCGAAGCGGTTATTGGGGAGAAAATCCAGCAGGAGCATAGAACTCTTGTAGCTGAAGATTTGGCAGAGCAGGCTCGTAGAGGCAATACGCGGAAGAACGAGTCTGGCGAGGATATAGATTCTGATTCTGATTTGGATTCAGATGAATAAATTAAAATAAGCGGCCGTACCCAGCTGAGAGTTGGGTACGGCCGTTATAATAATCGTGTCTGCCAGTGGCAGGCACGTTATTTTTTGGGGAGACGTGCTCAATTCTTAAATCCAGTAGGAAAGGAGTAGGACGGTACTGCTGCCTAATAAAGCGCCGGCAACGGTATCGCTTGGGAAGTGGAGCCCGAAGTAGATGCGGGATAGAGCTACGCCTAGTCCAATGGGCAGCAGGATAGGAATTAATAGCGGCTGGGTAAGCATCCAAGGAGTTAGCATGGCGAATGCTGCTGTCGTATGTCCGGATGGAAAGGAAGGGTCCTTAAGCGGGTGACGATTTGTCTTAATTTGCGGCAATACCTGGTAAGGCCGAAGGCGAGGAGCACTTCTTTTGGCTATGGCGACAGGAATGTGGCTAATAATAACCGATGCGAAGGCAAGCCACCCGGCATGGCTCCAAGGCTGAGGTGCAAATAAACCGGCAGCTAACGAAATACAAAGGCTGAAGATTGCTCCTGCGATAAGCGATAAGGTATGAAAAAGCCAATCCAACGCGGTACGGTTCCAACGGACGTTGACATGCAGGAACAGCGGGCGTTCGACTTCCAGAAGCATGCGATAAATTCTACTCACGTTCACACTCTCCTTTTTAAAGGCAGGCAGACTAATTAACTTCTAAAGGCTAAATGATCTTTCTACAAATAGAATATAACTTGATTGTCACGCCAGTATTAACGCTCCTCTAACAAACCGTTAAGCGATGCCATTCTATATAGAAGAAAGGTAGTCCATGTTTGTCGAATGAGCGCGAAATTTGAATTGCTTTAGCTCTTGGCATTTATTTGTGTGAAATGTGACGTTTTACAATCTTCGATGGATGGGCAAGCTTTTATTGGAGATATTTACATTCGTTACACCGACCAGGCGCATAACATCTAGATGCTCACTTCAGTATTTTCTGGAGTGACTACGTAGAACGGGAGGGAAGAGATTTAGGGGCTAAAGTTGCATGTTAGCTAACGGTAAATATCACTCAAACGCTGATTATGAAAATAATGGATGCAACCTTATAATTTTCTCAGACGTTAACTTATTGTGAACAGAGCATAGGTCTGCGGATAGAAAAAGAATGAAAAACGATGAAAAGCAGTGCTGTGACGTAGAAATCGCCGCTACATACGATGCTCTGATACTCAGAACACCGCATCTTGGCTGTAAGCAGCGAAAATGGTTGTAATGCCCTTTTGACAAACTGGAGCAAACGGAAGAGAATCAAGATTATCTCTTTCGGAGAAAACTCTGGAAGGGAATGAAGGTACAGTTTTCTAGAGACAGAGACAAACAAAAAAACAGAGACAGAGACAGAGACAGAGACAGAGACAGAGACAGAGACAGAGACAGAGACAGAGACAGAGACAGAGACAGACAAAAAAAGAAAAAGGGATCTAGGGGGTACAACTGAATATGTTTAACAATTTTCTTTTGGTTATTCAGGTTTTGTTTTTTCTGGTTGGGGCGTATCAGGTTATTTTGTCTTTCTTCGGGTGGTACCGCAAAAAGGAACGGATTACGCACAAGCCAACCAAGACCTTCGCTTTGCTTATCGCTGCGCACAATGAAAAGGCCGTTGTTGGAGCTTTAATCGAGAATTTGCTTAAAATGGATTACCCTCGCGAGATGTACGATATTTTCGTCATTTGCGATAACTGCACGGACGGAACGGCAGACATAGTGCGCCGCTATCCGGGAGTTCATGCTTGCGAGCGTAATAACCCGAATGAAAGAGGAAAAGGCTTCGCAATTGAGTGGATGCTTAAAGAGCTATGGAAACATCCGAAGCAATACGATTCCATCGTTATGTTCGATGCGGATAATCTTGTAGCTACTAACTTCCTGCAATACATGAACGAAGATCTTTGCAATGGTCATCGGGTCATTCAAGGATACCTGGATACGAAAAATCCGAACGATTCATGGGTGAGCGCTGCTAACGGAATCAACTATTGGTTCTGTAACCGCCTGTGGCAAATGCCGCGTTACAATCTGGGACTATCCAACTTCCTCGGTGGTACGGGCATGTGTTTTGAAACAAAGCTGCTTAAGGAAATGGGCTGGGGTGCGACGAGTCTTGTAGAGGATTTAGAATTTACAATTCGATGCATTCAGCGTGGAATATATCCAAAGTTTAATTATGATGCTCGCGTCTATGACGAGAAACCAATTTCATTCAGAGCATCTTCACGTCAGCGTCTCAGATGGATGCAAGGACACTTCGATATTACCCGTCGCTATATGCTTCCAGTAATGTGGCAGGGGATTAAAGAGCGCAGCTGGGTTAAAATTGACGCCGGATTATATATCTTTAACGCCTACAACTTCTTGATTGGTTTCTTGATTACGGCTACGCTTTGGTTTGATTTGCTGCTACCAGGAGATCCACATTTTGATTCCATTTACTCCATCGCACCAGCGTGGCTGGCGATTCCAATTTCGCTTTATATCTATCTCCAAGTACCGCTTGCAATGATGCTGGAGAAGGTAAATTGGCGTATATACGTTAAGCTTATTATGTTTCCGATATTTTTCTTTACTTGGTGGCCTATCACGTTCTACGCCTTCTTCACTCAAAACAACAAAACGTGGAGCCATACGCAGCATACACGGGTTATTCGTTTAGAAGAAGTGCAAGGTAAACAGATGTAATTGGATTTGAGTCCCGGGCTTTGCCCGGGGCTGCAATTCAGCTAGATAGAAAGTTGTAATAACCTTTGTTGACACCGATGGAATGACATGGTATAGTGGTCGTTGTGACTGATTTATGTAAATTATTCAGCACGCTCAAGCAGAAGCACCCGCTTCTCACCTGATTGGCGAATGCTAACGGGTTTGCGTAGCCCACGATATACGGCGCTTGCAGAAACCTTGGTTTCTTGCAAACCGATAACGTTAGGACTAGAATGCGGGTCAATGCGACTCGTATTTTTTTGTTTCCAAATAACTTACTCGACAATTAATTTCGGAGGTGGAACATTATTAGCAAGGATCATCAACTAAACGAGGAAATCCGGGCGAAAGAAGTACGGTTGGTTGGCGCTGAAGGCGAACAAATCGGAATTAAACCTTTTCGTGAAGCAATGCAGATGGCGATTGACGCGAACCTTGACCTGGTTAACGTAGCACCACAGGCTAAACCGCCAGTGTGCCGCATTATGGACTATGGCAAATTCCGTTATGAGCAGCAGAAGAAAGAAAAGGAAGCCAGGAAGAATCAAAAAATCGTCGACCTCAAAGAAGTTTGGTTTCGTGCTAACATTGAAGAGAATGACTACCAGACGAAGTTTCGTAACGTCGTGAAGTTCTTAAATGAAGGCGACAAGGTCAAATGTTCGGTACGTTTTCGTGGTCGTGAAATCACGCACGCGAAGCTCGGTCAGAAGATCTTGGAACGGGTTGCGAATGAAGTAGCAGAATTATGTGTTGTTGAGCGCATGCCTAAGCTGGAAGGCCGCAGCATGATTATGATTTTGGCTCCGAAAGCCCACTGACAGGAGGATACAATTCATGCCTAAGATGAAAACTCATAGCAGCTTGAAAGACCGCTTCAAAATTACTGGAACTGGTAAAGTAAAGCGCTACAAAGCTTACAAAAACCACTTGTTGTCCCACAAATCGGGACGCGCTAAACGCGTACTTGCTGGTCAACCGTTGATGGCTCAAGGCGACGTTCGTCGTTTGCAGCAGCAACTTGGAAACCTGAAATAATAGTAGTCGTCATATGAACACTTCCGGGAGGTAATGAATCATGGCAAGAGTCAAAGGCGGATTCGTCACGCGCCGTCGTCGCAATAGAATGTTGAAGTTAGCAAAAGGTTACTGGGGCGCCAAGCATCGCCTGTTTAAGAAAGCTAAAGAACAAGTAATGAAATCCCTTATGTACGCATACCGTGACCGTCGTCAGACTAAACGGAACTTCCGCAGATTGTGGATCGTGCGTATTAATGCTGCAGCTCGCCTGAACGGCTTGTCTTACAGCAAATTGATGCACGGCCTGAAATTGGCTGGCATCGAAGTAAACCGCAAAATGCTTGCTGACCTAGCTGTTAACGACATCAGTGCGTTCAACTCGCTAGCTGGCGCTGCAAAAGAAAAAATCAACGCGTAAATTCATCGCGTAGACACGCCCCGGGCAACCGGGGCTTTTTCTATTGTTCAGACCCCTTGACGGCTGCCCGATTTGCTTCATGCTTCTTGGCAAACTTCTGTTAGCGAACTTTCGAACTTCTGTCCGCTAAACTGAACCATACTTCCGTTGACCACTCTCAACCCCAACTAATCTCGTCGACCAACCGAATTAAACTTCCGTTCACCAACCCCAGCTAAGCTTTCGTCGACCAACCCGAATTAAACTATTCTCTTCGACCAACCCCAATCAAACAAGTCCGCTAACCCTAACTAAACATTCTTTCACTAACCGCAACTAAACATTCTTTCACTAACCCCAACCAAACATTCATCCACCAACCCCAACTCCACGTCCGCCAAACTACTTAAGCTCCTATCCACTAAACAACGCACTGAGGGCTACTAAGGGAGCCGCAAAAACCCATCCGCGCCCATTTAACGCACTGAGGGCTACTAAGGGAGCCGCAAATACCCGTCCGCGCCCGAATAACGCACTGAGGGCTACTAAGGAAGCCGCAAATACCCGTCCCTTGCCGAATAACGCACTGAGGGCTACTAAGGGAGCCGCAATTACCCGTCTGCGCCCGAATAACACACTGAGGGCTACTAAGAGAGTTGCAATTACCCGTCTGCGCCCAATTAACGCACTGAGGGCTACTAAGGGAGCCGCAATTACCCGTCTGCGCCCGAATAACGCACTGAGGGCTACTAAGGAAGCCGCAATTCCCCGTCTGCGCCCGAATAACGCACTGAGGGCTACTAAGGGAGCCGAAAAAACCCGTCTGCGCCCGAATAACGCACTGAGGGCTACTAAGGGAGCTGCAAAACCCATCCGCGCTCGAATAACGCACTGAGGGCTACTAAGGGAGCCGCAAAAACCCATCCTCGCTTGAATAACGCACTGAGAGCTACTAAGGGAGCCACATAAACCCATCCACGTCCGAATAACGCACTGAGAGCTACTAAGCTAGTCTCAAGCTACACTCGTCGCATTCACTCATCTGCCTACGCCCCCCGCGAGCTCCCGTCCCCCCGCCCCACACCATCTTCAACAAAGCGCAGCTTTGTTGAAGATGTACTGTGTGAACCTTGATTTACCAGGAGAAGTCGAGGTCAATAGTCCTGCTCTGGCCAGGTTTAGGGTGCGGCGGGTTATTGTTACGCGATGCCAACCTAAATCCTCTGCAGCCTGCGAGGGGGTAAAGGGGGCGTTCCTGCGTGCTGCGTAATCCATTATCGCTCGATCCAAAGGGTTCTTAAGGGACTGGTTAGTTGGTTTTTCCAAGCTCCATTTGCCTTTAGTTTGCATTAGCAACTGCTGGCATCTGCGTGGGTGCTCCATGATATCGTCATAGGAAAAGCGAATAACAATCCAATCGTCGAAAATGAGGTGGTTTTGGCGTTGTAAATGATCGGCAAACTGCCAGCGGTCAGCGTTTCGCCAATGAGGACCGAACCCATCTATCTCGATCGCGATTTGGCCGCCAGCCAAAAACCAAGCAAAATCCAAATAGCGATAGCCATCCTTGAAGTCCCGTACCTCAAATTCCGCCATCAGGCCATTAAAGCTGTGAAATATCGGCCACCAAACTTTCACTAAAAATTGTTTTTGCGCATGATTCATTTCACTTAACAGTCTGCGTTTCCTTTCCCCACTGCTGACCTTCTCCTGATTCGCTGTCCACACCTCAAAAGCAGCTTCGAATTGTGCATCATTTTTAACAACCATAAATTCATGTCTCCCTCCTGAAATAAAATACGCCGTCCGCCCAGATGATCTGGAACGAACGGCGCGTGCTTCGCAACCTCATATATTTCATTCTAACTAATGCTAACTAAGATATTACAAAATGTGCTTCCTATCTACAAGCCCTATTTTCCAGTTGAAGGACAGAGGTACAAGCACACTCCGCTCCTAGTACATAGTTTATAGAACAACGGGGAAAACGATCAACTATTATGCGGATTGTAGCTTCGCCGTTTGCATTTGTATTGCACTGGTTTACATCGTTTGCATCTGTATTGCACTGGTTTACATCGTTTGCATCTGAAATGCACTTGTTTACATCGTTTGCACCCATGGAAGGAGTTGAATATTGATGGCACGCATTACTCGTTCGCAAGCTCAAAATCTAGTTGGTAAAAAGATTTATGCGGTCCGCAAAGATGGCTCTGTCGTCTCGGGCAAGCTTGTTCGTATTCTTGGTAATCAATTGGTGTTGGAGCAACCTAAAGGCAAGAAGGTGAGCACGAAAGCGATTCTACCGCTTGCGTTGTTCGATATACTAGCTATAGGGACATTTGATGGTGGCTTCGGATTTGGTGGAGGCTTTGATGGCGGCTTCGGTGGCGGCTTTGGTGGAGGTTTCGGTGGTTGGTGGTAACCTAATAGCGTAATATGAAACTACGAAACAACGGACCGAGATTTTCGGTCCGTTGTTTTAATTCCATCCTTCATCAGCTAAGGATTTGGCAAGCTCAATAAATCGCAGTTCGGGAAGCAATCGAACGATATAATAGCCGTTACGCTGGTAAAAACGGAGCGCGCGGGTGTTATTATCGTCTACATAAACACGCGCCATCGTACAGCCCTTTTTACGACCGTGCTGCTCAGCCCGTTTCATCAGCTCTGTTCCCCATTGTCGATTCTGATATTGGGAATGAACAGCTAATAAATTAATAAATAATATTTTGTATCGAAACTCCATCTGGAGGAAAGCTAAAGGTACGCTTCGCCGAGATTGAGCAATAACTAGCGTTGCGCCCTTTCGAAGACGGCGAGTAATTTCGTTATGCAGTCGCCTATCTCGCGGGTGCTGCCAAGGGGAAATGGGTACCAGCTGTGTGCGAACAAGATCAACAATTCCTTTGTCGTCCCGTGGTTGTTTCCAGCGAATCAAGAGGAGCACCTCCCCATTTTCAATTCGTCTTCCATAGCTTATTCGCATGGCAAGAGTCGATAATACAACGTATGAACAAGTTATTTGAACGGTAACGGCTAAGATGTGTATTGACGAATGGCTTGGTGAAGAATATAATGAATGCTAAATCGACTGAAATACAAATGGCCGTGATGAGGAAAAAGCGATGGGGCTCTTATGCTCAGAGAGTGTCGGATTAGCTGAGACCGATGCCTTAACCCCTGTACGCGAAGTCTCCTCGGAGCTGTTCGCCTGAACCGCCTAATAGGCACATTAGGGAGAATCGGATTGGCGCTCGTTATTGCGCTTAAAGTATGCATTGTCTCAGGATTTACTCTGAGGACATCTTACTTTATAAGGCCGTCATCGTGAGATGCGCGGCAAACTCGGGTGGTACCGCGGAAGCAACAGCCTTTCGTCCCAAGACAGCCATATTGGCGTTGGGATGAAGGGCTTTTTGATTTGTAGAAAGGAGGAATATGGATGAGTGCACAGAGTGTTACATTGAAATCCAAAGAAGAATTGATTGAAAAGTGGAGTAAGCCAGAAGTAATTACAGGTTCTGAAATACTGCTTCGTAGTTTGTTACTGGAGGGAGCAGAGTGCGTCTTCGGCTATCCTGGTGGCGCGGTATTGTTCATTTATGATGCTATGCATGGCTTTTCCGATTTCCAGCATCTTCTTACACGTCATGAGCAAGGCGCTATTCATGCCGCAGACGGATATGCACGTTCTACCGGTAAGGTAGGTGTTTGTATCGCGACTTCGGGACCGGGGGCTACAAACCTAGTCACAGGAATTGCGACTGCTTATATGGATTCCGTGCCGATGGTAGTCATCACCGGTAACGTAGCCACTAGTCTCATTGGTACAGATGCTTTCCAAGAAGCGGACATTGTTGGTATAACGATGCCGATTACTAAACATAGTTATTTGGTACGCAAGGCGGAGGATTTGCCACGTGTGATCCACGAAGCGTTCCACATTGCCAATAGCGGACGTAAAGGTCCGGTGCTCATCGATATTCCGAAGGATGTATCTGCTGAGAAGACGCTTTTCCAAGCAGTTTCAAAAGTAGATCTTCGTGGTTACAATCCAACGGTTCAGCCGAATAAGAATCAATTGGAGAAAATGATCCGTGCAATCGAGTCTGCCGAGAAGCCTATCATCTTAGCTGGTGGTGGAGTTGTATACTCGGGAGCTCACGAGGAGCTGCACGAGTTCGTAACGAAGACAGGAATTCCTACGACGACGACATTGCTTGGTCTAGGTGGCTTCCCAAGTGGTCATGAGCTGCATATGGGTATGCCCGGCATGCACGGAACATGGACAGCGAATACCGCTATCCAGACAGCCGATTTGCTCATCAACATCGGTGCACGATTCGATGATCGCGTAACAGGTAAGCTAGCTGGCTTTGCGCCGCACGCGAAAATCGTTCACATCGATATTGATCCGGCGGAGATCGGTAAGAATGTTCCTACGGATGTACCAATTGTTGGAGATGTTAAAGCGGTTCTTCAGCAGGCTAACCTTATTGCGAAGTACGCTAGCAAAGCTGATGCTTGGCGTAAGCAAATTCAAGAGTGGAAGGCCGATAAGCCTTTCAAATATGTTGATTCCGACGTTGAATTGAAGCCGCAATGGGTTGTGTCAATGATTCACGATACAACGAATGGCGATGCCATTGTTACGACTGATGTAGGTCAGCACCAAATGTGGGCAGCTCAGTATTATCCATTTAATAAGCCGCGTTCATGGGTTACTTCAGGTGGATTAGGGACGATGGGCTTTGGCTTCCCGTCCGCAATTGGAGCACAGATGGGTAATCCGGGACGTACGGTTGTATCTATTAATGGTGATGGCGGCATGCAGATGTGTGCCCAAGAGCTTGCTATCTGTGCGATCAACAACATTCCGGTTAAAGTAGCCATCATTAACAACCAGGTGCTTGGAATGGTTCGTCAGTGGCAGGAGCTAATCTACGATAATCGTTACAGCCATATTGACCTTGCTGGCAGTCCTGATTTCGTTAAGCTGGCCGAAGCCTATGGCGTTAAAGGCTTTAGAGCTTCGAACAAGGAGGATGCTCTTCGCGTTTGGAATGAAGCACTAGCGCATCCAGGTCCTGCTGTTGTAGAATTTGTCGTTCGTAAGAACGAGAACGTGTATCCAATGGTTACCCAAGGAAGCACGATTGATCAGATGATCATGGGGGACTCCGAATGAACCGTAAATATACGATAGCGATACTCGTGAATGACCAACCAGGTGTACTGCAGCGTGTTTCCGGCTTGTTCGGTCGCCGTGGCTTCAACATCGAGAGCATTACTGTAGGCTCCTCTGAAGAGCCGGGCTTATCCCGTATGGTCATTGTCACTACAGGCGATGATCATACGTTGGAGCAAGTTCAGAAGCAATTGTACAAGCTGATTGATGTTATTAAAGTCATTGATATCAGTGGTAATCCAATGGTCGGTCGGGAGCTCGGTTTGATCAAAATTGGGGCAGAGCCGTCTATCCGACCTGAAGTTCTAGGAATCGTAGAAACATTCCGTGCAGCTGTAGTCGATATCGGACCAACGACTTTAATTGTACAGGTAGTTGGAGATTCTGATAAAATTGATGCGATGATTGAATTGCTGAAGCCTTACGGCATTCGTGAGCTTTCACGCACAGGTGTGACGGCAATGAATAGAGGCACCAGATAGTGTAGAATGAAGTGATGTAGTTCTTGTCGCCTGCTCGGAGCGGGTATTC
Source organism: Cohnella abietis (assembly GCF_004295585.1). NCBI lineage: Bacteria > Bacillati > Bacillota > Bacilli > Caryophanales > Paenibacillaceae > Cohnella > Cohnella abietis. Next base: position 1,854,643 of record NZ_AP019400.1, read on the forward strand.
GAGGGGAGAAGCCGGCCGACTGGTCTCATTCTCCCTTGGAACGCCCGCTTCGAGGGTCGACAAAATCTTTTTTATTATATTAAGGAGGAACACAATCCAATGGCAGTTAATTTATTTCATGAAAAAGACGCTGATCTAGGCGTTCTTAAAGGCAAAACAATCGCGGTAATCGGCTACGGTAGCCAAGGTCATGCACAAGCTCAAAATCTTCGTGATAGCGGTCTTAGCGTTATTATCGGTCTTCGCGAAGGCAAATCCGCTGACAGCGCGCGTAACGACGGCTTCGAGGTATTCTCCGTTGCTGAAGCTACTAGCAAAGCGGACGTAGTACAAATCCTTATGCCAGATGAGACACAAGCAAGCGTGTATAAGAACGAAATCGAGGCTAACCTGAAAAAAGGCGCAGCGATCATGTTCTCTCATGGCTTTAACGTACATTTCGGCCAAATCGTAGCTCCTGCGGACGCTGACGTCCTTCTAATTGCTCCGAAATCTCCTGGTCACATGGTTCGTCGTACTTATGTTGAGGGCTTCGGCGTACCGGGACTAATCGCTATTCATCAGAACGGAACAGGCAAAGCATTCGATATCGGTATGGCTTATGCAAAAGGTATCGGCTGTACACGTGCGGGAGTTATCGAAACTTCTTTCCGTGAAGAAACAGAAACGGATCTGTTCGGCGAGCAAGCAGTTCTTTGCGGCGGTGCATCTGCACTCGTTAAAGCTGGATTTGAAACACTTGTTGAAGCAGGTTATGCTCCTGAGATGGCTTACTTCGAATGTTTGCATGAGCTTAAACTAATCGTTGACCTCATGTATGAAGGTGGACTTGCTTCCATGCGTAGCTCCATCTCCAACACAGCTGAGTACGGTGACTATGTTACTGGACCTCGCATCGTAACAGACGAAACGAAGAAAGAAATGAAACGCGTACTCGAAGATATCCAACAAGGTAAATTCGCTCGCGACTTCATTCTTGAGAACCAATCCGGACGCGCATTCCTTACGGCAACTCGCCGCAACGAATCTGAGCACCCAATCGAAGTTGTTGGCGCTCAATTACGTGGCATGATGCACTGGATCAGCAAATAATTAATCTTCTCATCTATACGAAACCTCGGCTATACTATGCCGGGGTTTTTGTTAAAGAACGACACATAATATGATATAATTTGTGCAAAAGTCATGAATGGCTTCAGGAGGTGCGGGGGCAACCCAACCATGAGAAAAATTTATATTTTTGATACGACGCTACGAGACGGGGAGCAATCTCCCGGTGTTAACCTGAACACTCAGGAGAAAGTAGAAATCGCACTCCAGCTAGAAAGATTAGGAGTGGACCGGATTGAAGCTGGATTTCCGGCAGCTTCCCCTGGAGATCTTGCAGCGGTAAGAGCTGTTGCCTTGGCAGTGAAAAATGCAACCGTTATCGGTCTAGCTCGTTCGCGTGAGCAAGATGTCGATGCAGTTGTTGAAGCACTTAAGGGTGCGAAGAATCCAGGCATCCATCTCTTTCTTGCGACATCGCCGATTCACCGTAAGCACAAGCTGCGGATGGAGAAGGAGCAAGTACTTGAAACGGCTGATCGGGTCATTCGTTATGCGAAGCAGTTTTTCGATAATGTTGAATTTTCACCAGAGGATGCTGGACGTACAGAGCTGGACTTCCTTTGTGAAGTAACGGAGATGGCGATTAAAGCGGGAGCGACTGTCGTGAACATTCCCGATACGGTCGGCTATTTGACGCCTTATGAATTCGGCAATATTTTCAAAACCTTAAAGGAAAAAGTGCCGGGAATCGAGACGATCCAATTGTCCGCACATTGCCACGACGATCTAGGTATGGCAACTGCCAACGCACTTGCGGCAATACTTAATGGTGCTGATCAAGTCGAAGGAACGATTAACGGAATTGGCGAACGCGCTGGTAATACTTCTCTGGAGGAAGTGGCGTTGACACTCGAGACTAGGGCAGAGTATTTCCAAGCCAAAACATCGCTTAATCTTAAGGAAATCGCTAGAACAAGTCGCTTAGTTAGTAAGCTGACGGGAATGGCCGTTCCGGGCAATAAAGCAATTGTTGGTGCTAATGCGTTCGCTCATGAATCCGGGATTCATCAGGATGGCATGTTGAAGGAGAAAACGACATACGAGATTATTTCTCCGGAAACGATCGGACTAAAGGATAGCAAGCTCGTTCTAGGTAAGCACTCTGGTCGTCATGCGTTCCGTGAGAAGCTCATTGATCTGGGCTATGAGCAGCTGACCGAAGAGCAAGTAAATGCGGCATTCGGCAAGTTTAAGGATTTGGCAGATCGCAAGAAGAACGTCACAGATGAAGATATTCGTGCCCTTCTTGAGGAGAAAATCATTGAAACACCGGAAATATTCGCGCTAGAACAGCTTGTCGTTTCCTTCGACAGCCATGCGACCCCGTCTGCAACAGTTACACTTAGAACTGCTGGTGGACTAGTGAAGCATGAGTCTGAGGGTAATGGCTCAGTTGATTCGATCTATCAAGCTATTGATGCGCTTTCGGGTGAAGTAGTTGAGCTTGACGATTATACGATTAAATCTGTAACCGATGGCACCGATGCCCTAGGCGAGGTGCATGTCGTTCTAAAGCAAGGCGATTCATCTGCGCAAGGACGTGGAGTTAGCACTGATATTCTGGAAGCTAGCGCTCGGGCATACGTGGATGCGCTTAACAGACTAATCGACAAGCGCAATGCTCCAGCTCGTAATCGTCGCGATAATGTCACATTGATCTAGTTAGGGAGTGGGGAACGACCGATGAACTATCAATTTTCCGCAAGATTGAGCACTTTCTCCTCCTCAGCGGTCCGTGAGATCCTTAAGCTGACGCAAAGGAAGTCTATTATTTCGTTCGCAGGCGGGTTGCCTGCCGAGGAGCATTTTCCGGTAGCTGCTATTGGAGATGCTTTTCAGCGGGTGTTAGCTGCAGGCAATAAAGCATTGCAATACGGTCTAACAGAAGGCTATTTACCTCTACGCGAGAGTATATGTACTTGGATGGGGAACAAGGGCGTAACGGTTACGCCGGAGGATATGCTCTTGACTACGGGGTCACAGCAAGCTATAGACTTGCTGACCCGTATTTACATCGATTCAGGCGATGTGATTTTAGTAGAGAAACCGACTTACCTTTCAGCTTTGCAGGTGTTCCGTTCATATGGTGCCACATTAGTGTCTGTAGATACGGATAAGGATGGCATGGATTTGGATGACCTTGCTGCAAAGCTAAAGCAATATCGTCCTAAGATGGTCTACGTCATTCCTACGTTCTCTAATCCTACAGGTAAAGCGTGGAGCTTAGAGCGACGTCTTGGCGTTCTTAAGCAATGTAGAGAGAGCGACACGCTCATTCTAGAGGATGATCCATACGGAGAGCTGAAATTTGGAGATGCTTCGGTTAACTATCCATCGTTGTTTTCTTTAGATCAGCATCCGACTGGCTCATGTGTCGTCTATACGAGTACATTTTCCAAAACAGTTGCGCCAGCGCTTCGGACGGGATGGGTAATGGCGGATCCAGAAATTATTCGTCATATGGCTCGGGCTAAGCAAGCAGCTGATCTGCATTCCAGCTCATTGGATCAGCAGACGTTGTACCAGCTAATGGAGCATTTCGATCTTGATGGTCACATTGAGTTCGTTCGCAAGGAATACGAAATCCGTATGCGCCAGATGGCGGATTTACTACAGGAGCAGCAGTGGCCTGGAGTTACTTGGAATGAGCCAAAGGGCGGTATGTTCTTCTGGCTGGAATTGCCTGAGTCAGTAGACACAGCTGAGCTACTTAAGACGGCAGTTGATCTGGGAGTTGCTTTCGTGCCAGGGATTTCTTTCTTCGCCGAGGAGAACGCCAAGAAAAATACAATGCGGCTTAACTTTACTCACAATGACTTTGAAGGCACCGTTAACGGCATGAAGCTTCTGAACAAAGCGATGGAAAGTGTTTTGGTTAAATAATTTTTAGCAATTTTTCATGGATAGAAGGGTGTGTACCACTTAGAGGGTGCGCACCCTTTTTGCTTAACCGTCAGCTTAGAATCATAATGACACCACGGGTATTATTTATGTAATGTGATTTTATAAAGTTATTTTATATAATGTGTAAAAAGTGTGCTACAATTGAATAATTCAAAATACCTAGAAGGACTTGTGATTCTTATGGCCGGTAATAATACGAAAATATTAAAAAAAGCAAATACGTATTTGGTATTAAACAGCATTATATCCGCGGAATCGATAACAATCGAAGATGTTGCGAAAAAAACGAAATTAAGCCGCCCTACAATAGTAAATATTGTGAAGGAGCTGACAGAGAGAGACATTATTTTTAAGTCTGGCTATGCGGAATATACGGGCGGTAGACTTCCGACTTTACTTTCTCTAAATGCCAATGCTTATTACACGATCGGAATCGATTTTGAATTTCCTCCAATACGAATGGTTATCTCTAATCTTAAAGGAGAAGTCATCGAGAAGAGAGGAATATCCGTTGATAAAAATGCTACCCGAAATGAAATTATTCAAGCTATGTTTGAGGAGCTGGATGATTTAATTGCTTCTTCGGGAATCGCCAAAGAAAAGTTTATTGGGATTGGGATTGGCCTACTCGGCTACCTGAAAGCAAACGAAGGAATTTCAATTGAAATTCTTCGGATACTTGATTGGAAAGATGTTGATTTCAAAAGCCTGGTCAAAGAGAGATATAATTTGCCTGTTTACATGCAAAATGATATTCATATGATGGCTTTGGCCGAGAAGAGATTATTTTTACCTCAGATTGAGGGGGATTTCGCTTATATCGGTATACGGCCAGGCATTCGGTCAGGGATCGGATTAGCTATGTATATTAATGGTTCTTTCTATGGCGGTACTAATGGTAACGCCCACTTACTTGGGCACATGACGATTGACTTAAACGGAGCCCCCTGCTTCTGCGGCAGTAAGGGATGCTTGGAGTCCATTGCCGGGGAACCTAATCTTGTCATGCGTTATAAGCGTCTGCTTGGAGAAGATTTAGACAATGTGGATATACACAGCATCAGGGATATTTACGCACGAGCGCTGGATGGAGAAGCAACGGCCAAGGACGTGCTGGATGAGGCTGGGAGCTCGCTCGGTATAGGAATTGCAAACGTAGTTAAGCTGTTTGGTTTGACAACTGTAGTTATCGGAGGCCCCGATAGCGAGCTTTATACGAGCATCATTCGGGATCATCTGAAGAAAAATATATTTAAATACATGGCGAATGATCTTGAGATTATCGTTGGACAGCTGCAAGAGGATTTGTTTCCATTAGGAAGCTGCTTCCTCGTCATTGATCAATTTTTCAAGGAGCCTAGACTGTATTTGTAATGGTATTTATAGGATAATTATTGATAAAAATTCCTAAATAGAGTGAAAATAGTCGGAGCCTTTGTGAGTGTAAACTACTCAACAAAGGCTTTTTTATCTTTTGTTAAATACTTTTACAAAATAGATTGACTTATTAAAAGATGGCTATTATGATAAAGCTACTCAAAGGATATCTGACATGCGGGGAGATATGTGAAATGGAAATGAGAAAGAAAAACAAGCTTCAAAATCGCGCGTTAAATGTTGTTACCGCATTCATTGTCGTAGCAAGCTTGCTTCCGTTGTTCTGGTTATTCTTAACCTCCATTAAGCCTCAGGTCATCGCATTCGCGTTGCCGCCTAAGTGGATTTTTACACCAACCTTCCAGAACTTTGTAAACGTTTTTACGGATGCGAGCTTTATGAAAAGCTACTCCAATAGCTTGATCGTTAGCTTAATGACAACAGCAATATCATTGTACTTTGGAGTTCTATCCGGTTACTCCTTGGCAAGATCCAAATCGATGGCTAGCAAGGTAATGGGATTATGGATCATTCTTGTTCGGATGGCATCTCCGGTCATGTTTATCCTCCCACTCTACATGATGCTGAGAGAGACAAACCTGCTTGACACGTACCTGGGACTATCACTTACTTATCTTTTGATAACGCTGCCATTCGTCACATGGATGATGTCGAGCTTCTTCAAAGGAATACCTGAAGAAATCGAAGAGGCTGCTCTGCTGGACGGCTGCGGAAGAGTAAAGGTTCTTGTAAGAATCAATCTACCTCTCGTGCTTCCAGGCATTGCAACTTGTGCAATCTTCACCTTCATTAGCGCTTGGAATGAATTCTTATATGCGCTGATCATATCAGGAAGAGGAACGCGAACAGCACCGGTAATGGTGCAAGGGTTTATCTCCTTCGAGGGAATTAATTGGGGCGAGCTATCAGCAGTAGGTGTGTTCGTTACTTTACCCGTACTCATCGTTTCATTCATCTTTCAAAAGGGTTTAGTGAAAGGGCTTACGGGAGGCGCGGTCAAGTAATAGGGAACAACATCATCATTGGCTGATTACGTTTTGGGAGGTGATGAGAGCAAGCTAATACTGGAACACAAATGAATGTGCGGGTTATCTTCATTTACTTCAGAGAGGGTGTCAGAGTATGAAAAAATTAAATATGTTCATTGCTCTTCTAATCGTCATTTCACTTGTTTTAGCAGGCTGCGGCGATTCTAATAAAACGGGCTCAGCAAGTGGTCAACCATCAGAAGGACAAACAGACAAGCCTTTTGCTGGTGAAAAAATAAATGTACTTATACTTAAAACTCCAGCTTGGGATGCTCTGGTCAGTAAGACAGCAGAATTCGAAAAAGCTACAGGAATGAAAGTCAATTTCGATTCGCTTCCAGAGAAATCATTCTTTCAGAAGCTAGATGTGTCCCTATCTGCAAGAACAGGTGAATACGATGTCGTCTGGGGAAACAACAAGAGCTTACCTTCTATGATCTCAGGCGATTGGATTGAGCCGATAGATTCTTATCTGAACGATGCTAGCTTGACGGAAGCATCTTATGAGTATAGTGATTTCATTCCTAAGCTAGCCAAGAACCTGTCTATGGATGGGAAAATCTACGGGCTGCCCGGTAACGGAGAAGCCAACATTCTTTATTACAACAAGAAAATGTTTGAAGAGGCTGGATTAACTGCACCGCCTAAAAATCTTACCGAGCTCAAGGAATATGCTAAACAACTGACTAAACCAGAGAAGAAGCAATCTGGAATTGTAGTTAGAGCAACAAGAGAAGGCAATGCAAACAGCTTCTCTTGGATCATGGTTTGGAAGATGCTTGGTGGAAACTGGCTTGAACAAGCCGATGCTCCATATGCTGTTCTAGATAAACAAGCAGCTATTGATGCAACAAATCTGTGGATCGAGCTAGTGAATAACTATGCACCAGAAGGAATTCACAGCTATGGCTTTAATGAATCTCTTCTTGCCTTCCAGCAAGGTAAAGCAGCGATGATGATTGATGTAAACACGTTCATGCCAGAAGTTGAAAACCCAGACAAATCCACAGTAGCTGGAAACGTTGGCTATAGCGTTCTTGAGGGTGTTGGCGACGAATATACGGTTGGTCCTACATGGGGAATATTTATGCCTAAAGACACAAACAAGAAAACAGCCGCTTGGGAATTTATGAAATGGGCAACAAGTAAAGAAGTTATGCAGGATATGGCAACGAAAAAGCAACGTTCTGATGCAACACGTACTTCAGTAATCGATTCTGAGGAATTTAAGAATAACTTTAATGCGGAATGGGGTGAAGCGAATAAAATAGCGCTTAACCATACGGATTTCGGTTATACGCCTCTTGTTCCTGAAGGCAGTGAGATTCGCGAAGCTTTATCCATCGCTATATCCAAGGCAGCAACAGGACAAGCATCTGTAGAGAAGGCCTTGAAGGAAGCGAACGATCGTATTAAGAAAATCATGGGTAATAAATAATTTTTTCTGCAGTGGGGGGAGAGACCTCTCTCCCCATTTAGAAAGGAGGCAAACAAGATATTATGGCAAATTATCAGCTACCGTTGCCTCGCGCAAACAAGAAAAGAAGCATGATGAAATCTCGAGACAGTATGGTTCTACTTCTACTAATCGCACCAGCTTTCATTATATTGCTTGTGCTTAGTATGGGGCCTCTCATGCACAGTATTTACACGGGAATGTTTTCTTCAAACCTAGCCAAATCAACAAAGACGTTCGTAGGCTTCGGAAATTACAAGGAAATCATGCAGGATACTTATTTCTGGAATGCGTTCTTTAACACTTTGTACCAGGTTTTTGGAACGGTGGGCATTCAATTACTTGTCGGTATGGGTATTGCACTGCTACTAGCAAGAACGTTCAAAGGGGTTAAGATTTTGCGATCCCTGTATCTTCTTCCTATGATGACGACGCCTATAGTTGTAGGGTTGGTCTGGAGAATGCTCTACAATCCGGAGCTCGGGCTGATCAACTACTATTTGGATAAGATAGGGATCTCAGGGCCGAACTGGCTTGGTGATCCGAGCTGGGCGATGCCGTCCATCATTCTAGCAGATGTATGGCTATCGACTCCGTTCTTGACCATGATCCTGCTAGCAGGACTTCAGACGCTTCCTACAGAGCCCTATGAATCGGCCGAGCTGGATGGCGCTAATCGCTTTCAAACCTTCTGGTATATTACAATGCCGCTTCTTAAGCCTTATATCTATATGGCGATATTGTTCCGCTTAATGGATGCTATTAAACGTTTCGATACCATCTACATCATGACGGGCGGCGGTCCAGGTAATAAGACGGAAACTCTCAACATCTATGTGTATCACCAAGCATTTGAGTTCCTAAAAACCGGATATGCTGCTGCTTTATCCAACGTCATGCTTGTATTCATTTTAGTTATCAGTATTTATTTCTTACGCAAGATACAGAAGTCTTAGAAATTAAAAATAGATAGGAGATTGTTATTATGCAGAAACCATGGGTTCAAGTCGCAATTGATACACTTAATGTAGAGAAAGCTCGTCAATATACTGAAATTGCTTTAAAGGCGGGTGCAGATTGGATTGAAGCGGGAACACCGCTTATCTACTATGAGGGCATCAATATTATCGGCAAAATGGTAGAGTTCAGCGGCAATGTACCCGTTGTTGCGGATTTTAAGGCACAGGATGGCGTTTATAAATACTTCGCTGAGGCGGCTAAACAAGGGGCAAAGGTTGCGACTGTCCTAGCGACTATGAATGATGGAAGCATTAAAGAGGCTGTAAGAGCTGGTAGAGAGACTGGTATTAAAGTGTGCGGTGATTTGTTCTCCGTTAAGCCTGAAAATTTGGTTGAGCGTGCGAAGGAAGTCGAAGCGCTGGGCGTCGATTATTTGCTTAAGCATTTGGGGATGGATGAAACAAGATATTATCCGGAGCGGAAATGTGCGGATTATGTGAAGGAAATTGTAGAAGCTGTGCAAATACCAGTGGGTGTATCTACCTTTACCATTGACGATGCTTTGGAATCCCTTTCTGTTGGAGCATCCTTCATTGTCCAAGGCGAGCCGATATTAAGCTCGGAAAATGCTTTGGAGAAATTGACGGACTTCATCAAAACAGTTAAGGCAGCCCAATAAAGATAAGCTTAAAACCTAATGACAGAGGGGAACGAGAGAAATGAAAGCAGCAGTCATTAAAGAACCTTATCGGTTTACAATTGAAGATCATCCAATACCGGAGCCGAAGCAAGGCGAAGTACGAATCCGAATTCACTCCGTTGGTATTTGTGGCTCCGATGTTCATGGCATGGAGGCAGATGGGGGAGCAAGACGTGTTCCTGGACTCGTTATAGGACATGAATCAGCGGGTCAGATCGAAGCAGTTGGACCAGATGCAGGACCATGGAAGGTCGGAGATCGTGTCGCTATTGATCCTCAGCTATCTTGTGGCTATTGCTATGCTTGTGAAAGAGGCTGGAAAAACCTATGCGAGAACGGCGTAACAATCGGATCCTCTCGTAAACAAATGACACATGGAACAATGCGTGAGTATATCACGGTTCCTACGAGACAGATTTATAAACTTCCAGACAATGTTAGCTTTGACGAGGGAGCGACTTTGGATTTCGTCGGAAATGCAGTTCACGTTCTTAATCGTGCGAACAGCAAGCTTGGTGACACCTTCCTAGTCATTGGTACCGGTGCAATTGGCTTGATCGCCGTTCAGCTTGCTAAGCTAAGAGGTGCAGGTAAGGTTATCGCAGTAGATACATCGCCTTCGAAGCTTAAACTGGCTGAGCAATTCGGTGCGGATAGAACGATAAATCCGATGTTTGAAGATGTACTACAGGTCGTTAAAGATGAAACGGGCGGTTACGGAGCGGATATTGTTCTAGAGATGGTTGGGTTGCCGTCTACGTATGAAACAGCGATACTAGCTGCCAAAATGCAAGGAACCGTTATGGCACTCGGCTTTGCGGCTAGTCAGGTAACAATCCCGATCCAGGCGCTGCTTTTCAGCGAAATAACGATAGTTGGCTGTACGGGGTTCTCCTTTGAAGGAGAGACTGTGCTTAAAATGATCAGTGATGGCAGAATTAATGTTAAACCACTTATTACACATGAATATCCGTTAGAAGAAATTGATAGAGGCTTTGAAGTTTTGCGTGATAAGACAGCTGACGCCATTAAAGTTATTATTCATCCCTAATTTGTTAAAACACATCGAGGTGCACAATTCATGGACATCAAGGAAACGGCAATTAAGTTAAGTAACTTTATTGATGGACAATGGGTACAATCGGCTTCTAACGACACTGAAGCCGTATACCAGCCAGCAACAGGAGAAATTATCGCCTACACACCTTTGTCCTCGCAGGAGGATGTGGATCGCGGTGTGCAAGCAGCGAAGAATGCATTCTCTTCTTGGAGCCAAACTCCAGTACCTAAGAGAGCTAGAGTTCTCTTCCGATACCAGCAGCTGCTCGTTGAGCATTGGGAAGAGCTTGCCAAACTCATTACGACTGAGAACGGCAAGAGCTATGAAGAGGCGTACGGAGAAGTGCTCCGTGGAATCGAATGCGTGGAATTCGCAGCTGGTGCCCCGTCTCTTATGATGGGCAAGCAGCTTCCAGATATCGCAAGCCGGATGGAGTCGGGCATGTACAGGTATCCAATAGGCGTTATCGGGGGTATTACCCCCTTTAACTTCCCGATGATGGTCCCTTGCTGGATGTTTCCATTAGCGATAGCGTGCGGCAACACATTTGTTCTGAAGCCTTCAGAAAGAACGCCGTTGCTCGCTAACCGTCTTGCTGAATTGACGAAGGAAGCGGGTTTCCCTGACGGTGTATTCAATATCGTGCACGGAGCGCGTGATGTAGTGAATGGACTTATTCATCATCCAGATGTTAAGGCGATCTCATTCGTGGGTTCACAGCCGGTTGCCGAATATGTACACAAGACTGCTTCAGCAAGCGGTAAGCGGGTTCAGGCGTTAGCAGGTGCTAAGAACCATAGCATTGTTATGCATGATGCGGATATGGATTTAACGGTTCGTCAGATTATTAACGCTTCCTTCGGATCAGCCGGAGAGCGCTGTATGGCTTGCTCTGTCGTTGTAGCTGTTGGGGACATTGCTGATAAGCTAGTAGAACGGATTAAAGAGGCAAGTGATGAGATTCGCATCGGTAATGGATTGGAGCCTGATGTGTTCCTCGGTCCATTGATCAGAGATTCCCATAAGAATCGGACACTAGAATACATTAAGAGCGGCGAGGAGGAAGGCGCATCCCTCATTAGGGACGGTCGTACTGCTCCAGAAGCTTCTGATAAAGGATACTTCCTTGGACCTACTATATTCGATAATGTGAAATCCGATATGAAAATATGGCGGGATGAGATTTTTGCACCTGTACTCTCTATTATGCGTGTGGAAAGCTTAGAGCAAGCAATCGGCATTCTTAACCAATCTGAATTTGCGAATGGAGCTTGTATCTATACGCAAAACGGAAGCTATGTTCGTCAATTCAGAGAGACTGTAGATGCAGGGATGCTTGGCGTAAATGTAGGCGTTCCAGCACCGATGGCTTTCTTCCCCTTCTCCGGCTGGAAGAGCTCGTTTTATGGAGATTTGCATGCGAATGGCTCGGACGGTGTGGAGTTCTACACACGCAAGAAAATGGTTACTGCACGCTGGTAGTCTGAGCACTTAAGTCATTCATTCGATTCCAACATAAGGTGGTTCACGCATCATGAAGATGAAAGCCTTGGTTCAATATGAAAAAGGCAGCAAAAAAGTACGCTTGGAAGAAATTCCGGTTCCTGACGATCTAGGACCCAAAGAAATTTTGATGCAGGTTCAAGCGGTCGGCGTTTGCGGCAGCGACCTTCATATTTATCATGGTACCAATGGCTTCTATGTTAAGCCTCGGCTTGTACTTGGGCATGAATATTCCGGAACTGTAGTTGAGGTAGGCTCAAGCGTCAAAATGTTCAAGAAAGGGGATCGCATCGTTAGCGAGACTCCGATCTATGTGTGCGATGCTTGCGTGTATTGTCGTTCCGGACAATTCGATCTTTGCCCTCACCGCTTGGCGTTCGGCGCTACAGCTGACGGAGGTATGGCGCAATACGTCAAAACCCGTGAGGGAATTTGCCATCATGTGCCTGATAGCATTTCATACGAGCAAGCTGCCCTTACAGAACCCGTTAGCGTTGCCTACAACGCAGTAGCTCATCATTCCCACATCCAGCCTGGAGATCATGTTGTTATCATTGGCCCAGGTCCTATCGGACTCATGTGCCTTCAGATGGCCAAGCTATCTTCTCCAGGACATCTAACCATCATCGGAACGAAGAGGGATGCTAAGCGATTAGAGCTTGCTAAGTCCTTCGGCGCAGATGAAGTTATAATAGTAGAGGAAGAGGATGCAGTAGCTAAGGTTACGCAGGTAGGAGACGGCTTTGGTGCTGACCTAGTCGTGGACTGCGTAGGAATAAGCGCTACCTTGCAGCAAAGCATGGAGATGGTGCGACAAGGCGGTCAGATCACGAAGGTAGGCTGGGGTCCGGCTCCGGTAGGATTTTCGCTTGACCCTATCATCCAGAAGGCGGTAAGACTTCAAGGCTCCTTCAGCCATAAGTACTATCAATGGGAGAACGTGCTGAAGCTGATGGACAAGAAAAAAATCGATCCAATGCCGATGACTAAAATATATGCAATGGATGATTGGGAGCAGGCTTTCGATGAAATGCATTCACTCGACCATGCCAAATCAATTATTTTACCGAACGCATAATTTAATTAGGGCTCTAGTTAGGAGGAAGGTACGTTGAAGCAAAATTTTGAGCTTAAGAACGATAAAATTCGCTCTCATTTTCTAGAGCTTAAGCAGCGTAATCCAGAGGCACTCAAGCAAGATTTGAATCTTTCATGGAGTAATTGGGGATTCGGGCTGGAAACACTGGACGAGTCGATGAGAAGGCTGCATGACTCGGACCTCCGATTCATTGAGCTGCACGGCAATCATTATGGGCCAGATCTGGGCTATAAGGCCAAAGACGTTCAGAAGCTGCTGCAAATTTATGGGATGGAAGTATCGGGCATATGTGGAATGTTCTCGAAGGACAATGATTTATCCAGCAATAGCGCGATACACAGACAAGCGGCCATTGATTACCTAAAGCGTGAGCTGGATTTCGCTGCAGCGGTGGGCGCCGATTATATTCTAGTTGTGCCTGGAGCGGTAGGACGTCCAACTGCTTACGATGACTCGGAATTCGAGCGAAGTGTGGAAACCCTGAATATCGTAGGTGACTTATTCGTTAAATACGGGATTAAAGCAGCTATTGAGCCTATCCGGTCAGCTGAGGTCAGCTTTATCCATACGATTAAAGATGCCAAGAGCTATATTAGAGCCGTAAATCATCCAGGAATCGCACATATTAACGGTGACATATACCACATGCAATCTGAGGAAGAGCATATTGGGGAAGCGATTATAGAAGCTGGGCCAAGGTTAGTAAACCTGCATCTAGCGGACAGTAACCGGAGCGCATTGGGACAAGGTGCAATGGATTTGGACATTATCATCATGAGCTTGTACTTGTTATCCTTCAACAGTAATGACAGATTTGTCACTCCTGAGCCGCTTGGCCCCGGTGGTGCCCCATATCCCGCTATGTATGGCAAGCCAAATAAGCAATTTTTGAATCAGCTTGTTAAAGATTCGGTTACTTATTTCCGCCAGCGTGAGGTTATTATTAAGCAAAATTTATAAAAAAATACGAAGAAGGGCTGTCTCCAAGCGTTAATTACTCTTGAGGCAGCTCTTTTCCCATTTCATATTGCTCATCCAACATATTGTCAGTATGATAATAGCTAACTCCTATAGAAACGATAGTTATTATCTATTTTGCCAATGGGGGTAAAATGTACTACAATTGAGAGAGAGTCTCAATGGACAACCTATACCTAAATTGGAGTGAATACAAATCATGTCAGAAGTTAAAAAAATTGCCGTCATCGCTGGCGACGGTATCGGACCAGAAGTAGTAGCAGAAGCTGAGAAAGTATTGAAACGTACGGAAGAGCTATTCGGCTACAAGTTTGAGCTTGAGCACGGCTTGTTCGGCGGTATCGCGATTGATGAAAGAGGCACGCCATTGCCAGAAGATACATTGGAAATGTGTCGCAAAGCTGACGCTGTTCTTCTAGGTGCTGTAGGTGGACCGAAATGGGATAACAACTCCAAGGAGCTTCGTCCCGAAACAGGATTGCTGGGCATTCGTAAAGCACTAGGGCTATTTTCCAATATTCGTCCTGCAGTCGTATTCGATTGTTTGAAAGATGCTTCTACCTTGAAGCCTGAAGTACTTGAAGGCACTGATCTGATTGTTGTTCGTGAGCTTACAGGCGGTATTTACTTCGGAGAGAAATTCCGTCGTGAAGGACCTCAAGGTGAAGAAGCAGTTGACACTTGCGTATACAATGTTACGGAAATTGAGCGTATCGTGCGTCAGGCTTTCGAAGTAGCTCAGAAGCGTAGCAAAAGATTGGCTTCCGTTGATAAAGCAAACGTACTTGAAACTTCCCGTCTTTGGAGAGAAACAGTTAATCGGATTGCACCGGAATATGCAGATGTTGAAGTGGAGCACGTGCTTGTAGATAACTGCGCAATGCAATTACTACGTCGTCCATCTAGCTTTGACGTTATCGTAACGGAAAATATGTTCGGAGACATTCTAAGTGATGAGGCTGCTATGCTGACAGGTTCTATTGGTATGCTCTCCTCTGCATCTTTAGGAGAAGGTAGCTTTGGATTGTATGAGCCAGTTCATGGATCTGCTCCTGACATCGCTGGACAAGGCATCTCGAACCCTATCGCTACAATTCTGTCGGTTGCGCTTATGTTCCGTTTGACTTTCGGCTACGAAGAAGCTGCAACAGCTATCGAAACAGCAGTTAAGAACGTACTTGATGCTGGTCATCGCACAGGCGATATCGCAGTAGATAAGAGCACAGCGATTGGTACGACAGCAATGGGCGACCTAATTGTGGCAGCAATCGTACGTTAATTATAATAATTATAAAAAAGGAATTGTTATTATCTTGACTAGCTTGTCCCTGAGTGGTACGATTTTTATCGAGAGTATTAAATAGAAAGCACTGGCATTAAGGCTGGGCTTATAGGAGGTATTTGGAAGATGGCAGAGCGTTTAGTTGGTCGTCCCGCACCGAGCTTTACTCTGGAAACAGCTACAGGAGACGGTAAGGATTTTGGTTCGGTTTCTCTTTCCGATTACCAAGGTAAATGGTTGGTATTTTTCTTCTATCCACTGGATTTCACTTTCGTATGCCCTACGGAAATTACGGCGCTTTCCGATGCTGCTGAAACCTTCAAAGGTTTGAACACAGAAGTTCTCGGCGTTAGCGTAGATAGCAAGCATAGCCACCGCGCGTGGATCAATACACCTAAGAACGATAACGGTCTTGGCCAATTGAACTTCCCACTAGCAGCTGATATTACAAAACAAGTCGCTCGCGACTATGGCGTTCTGATTGAAGAAGAAGGTATCGCATTACGCGGTCTGTTCATCATCGATCCAGAAGGCGAATTGAAATACCAGGTTGTTAATCACAACGATGTAGGCCGTAGCGTAGAAGAAACTCTTCGCGTGCTGCAAGCATTGCAATCTGGTGGCCTGTGCCCGATGAACTGGAAAGCTGGCGACAAGAACTTGGTCGCTAAGTAATAATTGCACAATGAACAACAGAAACTCCTCGGAAGTAAGTTCCGGGGAGTTTTTTGGACCATAAGGAAGGTTAAATTTCTATTTTACATCAACATATTGGTAAATCATTATGGCAGGAATTGTGTTAATGGATAGAGAATATAGTGAGAAGAATAATTAGTGTTGATGTGAGGAGGGAAGGCGATGAGCTTTTGCTGTGGAGCTAGCATGATTGGAACGAAGGGTACTTTAAAGCATTACCGGACACGGATTCATAATGTGCCGATTTTGTTTTGCCCCGTGTGTCACCGTATTGAAGTACACTACTTAGTGGAGAACGAATACGAAATTTTGGCCGAATATGCGCACGGCGATGGAGCATCCGAAGTCGATTTCCATGATTACGTGGACGAGTCGGACAAAGCCCTTCACGAAAATTGCGTCAACAATGAGGAAGAGGACCCGATGCAAATCGTGCAAAGCCAGATCGATATGTCTCTCGATTTGCTCACATTTGCCAAGGAAATCAGCGACACGGAATGGGAACAGCAGCTAAAGAAACGTCTTATCGTCTTGAGCCAAAGGCGTCATAAGCTGAAATTGAAACGAACGCCAGGGGGCACAATCTGAGCCTGTAGCTGGTTTAGCATAGGATGGAAATGAATCGAGGACTGCCTTTAAGTAGATCTCTTCTGCTTAGAGCGGTTCTTTTCTTTTTGTTTAATAAGTTTACATCGGTACCCCCTCAAAAATGAGGAGCTATCCGAATGTTATGATTGTGGGGTGAGCGCGTGCTACTCGTACTTTGGAAGAAGTGGCTGAATTCATCAAGCAAGAAGGTCCAAGCCTCGGATACTGGAGTTATGCCGGAGCATCTGGTGGAGCGAATCCACAACGGGGAACAAGAGCTACGAAATGAACTGATACGTCAGTATCATCCATATATATTAAAAACAACAAGCCGCTTTTTTCATCGGTACATCGATCCTAAGCAGGATGACGCATATAGCGTGGCTTTAGCTGCCTTCGACGAGGCGATTACCGGATTTTCTCCAGAGGGAGGCAGGCAGTTTTTGGGTTTCGCAGAAACAGTCATAAACCGACGGCTCATTGACTTCGTTCGTCAAGAGAGTAGACATGCTTCTGTCGTTCCTTACAGCGCATTTGAATTAGAGGCTGAAGACGGCGGCAACTCGATTAATCGGGTTGAGGATGCACAGGCGATGGAAGCCTACAATAAGCAACGAACAGCCGACGATCGCAAAGCTGAAATTGCCGCACTAACAGAAGAAATGGCTCTGTATGGTATTACATTCGGAGATTTAGTCGAGCATGCTCCCCGTCATCAAGATTCGAGAAGCATGTTAATGCGGATGGGGAGAAGGCTCGCTAGCGAGGAGAGGCTGTTTCGCTTTCTTCATGAGAAACGACAGCTGCCCATTAAAGAGCTGTGCGAAGCGGAGGCAGTTTCGAGAAAGACAGCTGAGCGTCATCGCAAATATTTGATCGCAATAAGCTTGATCGCTTATGGGACTTATCCTTTTTTGCAGGAATATATCGGTTTGGATCATTACGGAAAGGGGGGAACATCATGAAACGCGGAACGATTATGGCGATTGAGAAAAAGACTGTCGTCTTATTGACGGCAGAGGGGCAATTTATTCGAGTTAAGAAACAAGCGCACTTCGAGATTGGTGAGGAAATTACTGATTACGAGTCTGTCCGCGCAATACCTCGTATCCGTCAGCGTATGTTACAGACCGGTGTGTTCGGTGCCGCGTTACTGCTGATCATAATCTGTTTCCTGATGCTTCGAACACCCCCAGTTGTTGCCTACGTAACGATGGATGTTAATCCGAGTATAGAGCTTGGCTTAGATGCCCGAGAAAAGGTTCGACAGCTCCGAGCGTTAAATGAAGATGCAGACGCTATTGTTACAGGGGTGAAATACCGGGGACGTGATCTGGAGACGGTGATGAATGAGCTCGCTCATAAATTGGTAGATAAGCATATGCTGACCTCGGATGACGGGGAAATTGTTATAGCAAGCGTGCCCATTAAGCCGGTAGCAGAGCAATGGGAAAAACAAGTTACACAGACAATGACGCGAGTTCTAGATGAGGTAACGAAGCAGGAAGATTTAGAAGGTGCCAGTAAGCTAGAGGTGACAACTGTTTCTTTGCCTGTTGAAGTTAGGAATGAGGCTGAGGCGAATGGGGTTTCATCTGGTAAAATGGCCTTCTGGCTCATATCGGAAAGCCAGGGACATGAATTATCGTTGGAAACCTTAAAGAAGGATTCACTTAAGAAAATTGCTGCCTCTTGGGGAGGCGTCAATAAGGTGATGAGCCCGCATGAGAAAAAGAAGGAAAAGAAGCAGGATGATAAGAAAGACAATATAGACAAAAATAAAATAGATAAGAAGGACAATAAGGAAAACAAAAACGATAAGGACAAGAGAAATAATAGAGATAAGATTAAAAGAGATGAGAAAGACCAAATTAAGGGCGATAAGAAAGACGAGATAGACAAGAGTAATAAAAACAAAAACGACAAGCGTGAGAAAGATAAGAAAGAAAAGAGAGACAAAAGGAACAAAAACAATATCGATAAGCAAGAAAAGTGGAAGAAGCTTCTTGATGAAGCTAAGCAAAAGAATAAGTCTGAGAAGAGCTCTCCATCAGAGAATCGGCATCACTCCGGCAAAGAACACAAGCCATACAAAGAAAACAAAGAAGGCAAAAAACATAAAAGAGATAAAGAAAAACAGAATGATGATAGATCAAATCGCCGGGAATAACTAGCATTCAGCATAGACCAGCAGACCTATTCATTGTTCGCCATTGATCGACAACATCTCCCGTTGACAGTATTACTAATTAATGGCTATGATTTGATCACTGCTATTGTGACAGGCCTAGTAATAGGGGGATGTTTGTATGTATGGGTGGAAAACGAATTATTTTCCAGTACTTGCCGAATTTGTTCGTAATGGTGGACCAATTGTTCGTCCAGAAACCAAAAAATTGTGGCAAGAGGTCAGTCAATTACCAGTTGACGACATTCTAGAGCATCATGAAGAGAGCGTAAAGTTTTTACTTTCCTGCGCCGAGCCTGAAGACCGGATGACTTTCGTTCATCGGTCTCTTTTGTTTATCACAGAACTGCTCATTTCCTTACGCTTACCGGAAGGAAGCGCGGCAAGGGAGGAGGCTGACACAGATCCGCTTTTCCTAAGCGCAAGCGCAATCCATACGGCGCCGATGGAGGAAGAGCATCCCAATAAATTCGAGACCGTTCTCCAGCATATGGATACCGGTGTCGCACTGTTCGATACAGCTGGAAACCTAAGGTTCCTAAATGTTCAGATGTCCAGAATGCTGCAGGCACCAAGAAAATCTTTAATTGGCTGTACGCTCTATCAGCTCTTTTTCCACGGTAATCTTCAGCTATCTATTCGTAAAAACTTTTTGAGAATTTACAGAGAAATGTTGTTGTATCGGAAATTTCACGGTGAATTTCAGGGTGTGAACGGTCGATTCCTCCTCGTTAGCATATCTCAGATTGAAGAATTGGACGGAGATTATCTGATTAGTGTGAAGGATGTTTCGGAATACAAACAAATCGAACAGACTGCCTTTCAGAATGATAAGCTAGCGATGCTTGGCAAGATTGCCGCGGCGATAGCGCATGAAATTCGTAATCCATTAACTTCAATCCGAGGCTTTATCCAGTTATTACATCCTTTTCTGAAGGAGGTTGGAAAACAGGAGTATGGTCGTATCATTCTCTCAGAAATTGATCGAGCCAACGATATTATTTATGAATTCCTTAACTCTTCTAAGCCATCGGCTCCAATGAAGCAGAAGGTTCTTGTTGGACTTCTGATTAAAGAATCGGTGTTGCTTTCGGAAAGCGAAGCGCTGATGAAAGGCTGCGAGCTATATAGCGAGGTTTTTGATCTTACTTTAACGGTTTCTGTAGACGTGAAGCAAATCAAGCAAGTACTGCTAAACATTATGAAAAATGCTATGGATGCTATTTATGAGGTTAATGGTGAACGAAGAGGACGTATCGATATTACAGCAAAGCGTGAAGGTAAATATGCTCTTATTTCGATCAGGGATAATGGTAAAGGAATGGAGAGGGCGACCTTAAATCGGCTGTTCGATCCCTTTTTTACGACCAAAGATGAGGGGACTGGCCTTGGTTTGTCCGTTAGCTATCGGATCATTGTCAATCATGGTGGCACGATTCATGTTGATAGCCAGTTAAACGAAGGAACGGAATTTTTAATTTATTTGCCTTTTGCCGAGGGGAAAGAGTAGAATCTGGTTTAAGAACGAGATTTCTCTTAGGGTGGGACAAACCTCATGTTATGGACAGATTGGTCATTGAAGTGGACGACAACCGTCTCAAGGTCTGAAAATGCTCAGAATTCGGCTGAGTTAGTTATTGTATTCATCAATCAGGAAGAGATTGATGACAATCGGGAGCTATTGCATCCTGAGCTTGATAAGGCGCTACGGGACAGTGCTGAACGGGGTGTTTTTCAAGGGAAAGCAGGACATACGCTTTGGCTTTCTACTCTTGGATTAATTCCTGAGAGATATGTAGTATTTGTTGGACACGAGTCCTCGTCTCATGCCTCCAAAGCGTTACGAAATGCAATGGGTAGCTTAGGTGAAAAATTATTGAAGTATCAAATAAAAAAAGCTGTCTTTATCGTGCCTTCGAGCTTATACTCGGCAGAGCATCAATTTAAGACGTCTGCAAGCGCTTTAATGGAGGGCTTGCTGCTGGGACTATACCGAAGGAACAGCCTTTCGACATCGGGGAGAGCTACATCCTCTCTCGAAGAGGTCCAATTTGTTCTTAATTCAGAAGCGAGTGTCCGTGTTTGGGATGAAGGGCTGCAGCAAGGGCTCCAGATTGCTAATGGAGTGTGTTATGCGCGAGAGTTGACTAATGAACCGGCTAATCGGCTTACGCCAGAGCAACTGGGAGAAGAAGCGCGATTGCTTGCTGAGCAGTATGGATTAGAATATCGAATCTATGATGAGAAGGATGCGGTGCAAGAAGGAATGGGTGGTTTACTGGCCGTCGGTCAAGGAAGTGTAAATCCACCCAGAATGATTGTTATCCATCATAGAGGCTCGCCAGATTCGAAGATGACGCTCGGGATTATTGGTAAAGGAGTTACCTTCGATACGGGTGGTATCTCTCTTAAGAAGGCAGCAGGCATGGAGGAGATGATCTCCGACATGGGAGGTGCGGCCGCGGTTATGGGGGTTATGCGAGCGGTCGGAGAATTGAAGCCTGCTCTTAATATCGTAGCGGTCATTCCTGCGGCTGAGAATATGCCCTCTGGCAGCTCTTATAAGCCAGGAGATGTCATACGTACCTATAGTGGGAGAACGGTTGAGGTGCTGAATACGGATGCCGAAGGTAGAATTGTTTTGGCAGATGGATTAACGACTGCTATACGCCAAGGAGCGACAAGGCTAATAGATGTTGCAACCTTGACGGGTGCAGTCATGCATGCTCTGGGGGATTTAACGACAGGAGCGCTCTCCAATGAGGAGACGATGCTGCAGGATTTTCTTCAGTCTGCTCATATTGCAGGAGAATATGTATGGCCGTTACCTTCGCATCCAGAGTATCAACGCTTACTTAAGAGCGACGTAGCGGATTTGAAAAATCATGGCGGTTCATGGGCTGGTGCAATAGCTGGTGGATTATTCGTTGGCACATTCGCTGAGCAATATCCTTGGATTCACTTGGATATCGGGGGAACAGCCTGGATGTGGGAAGACAGGGGCTTCGAAAGCAAAGGTGGAACAGGTGTGATGGTTCGATCTCTGCTTGAATATATTCGGAGTGAGTCTAGTAAGGTGAATTAGGCTAAGGATTTTGGAACAACATGGGGGAACGATTGATGAGCAGTTTTTTCAGAGAGTTTAAGCAAACGCTTGCAATCCGTCAGAGCGAATCGGTAAATCGGAGAGCTTTACGTATTTCGCTAATTGAGGGTATACCTGCGAATATTTTAGCCAATTTGTTAGGTGGCCCTCTTCAAACCGTCTATTTAACTTATTTAGGTTTTACGGCTTTTCATATCGGTTTAGTATTGGCGATTCCCCCGTTTGCACTGCTTGTCCAGTTATTCATTGCGTTCGCCATGCAGAAATGGCATAATCGCCGATTTTTTGCAGCTCTGTTCGGCATCATGCATCGAACCTTGTGGGTTGGCACCGGGTTAATTCCCCTCACCTTTACAGAGGATACATGGATTCCAATATACATTGCTTTATGGCTAAGCTCTATGGTCTTTGCGCAGGCAGGTGGCGTTATTTGGACTTCACTAATGGCAGACGTCGTTCCAACCTCAATAAGAGGTAAATATTTTGGTATTCGGAATATGATTCATTGGGCCGTCGTATGTCTCACTTTGTTGATTGGCGGTCAGATTATGGAATGGCTTCCGGGGACTAGCGGCTTCGTCGTGTTGTTCTCCGTTAGTGCAGCTTGCGTTATCTGGAACGGATGGGCGTTATCCCAATACCCAAATCCTCCATTTCAGCCATCGCAGAGTGGTCAATCTTTTCGGATGTTATTCAGTCCTTTCAAAGACAGGAAGTTTCTTTCGGCTACGCTGTTTATTTCCGTATTTATTCTTATGATGAATATCGTTATCCCGCTTTTTTCCTATGTCATGCTGAAAATTATTAATCTAAGTACTAGCAAAGTAACGTTAATTATTATGCTGCAAAATTTAGTTATGATGATCAGTTATTATTATTGGGGTGTGTTAAACAGCAAGTACTCAACGAATAAGCTGCTATTGTGGACCTTCCCAATCATTGCGGCTTCTTGCGCGGTGTGGGCGGGAATGGCCATCCTACCTGTGATGCTTATGCTAATTATCGTACATGTTCTATTAGGCTTTGGCTTCGCCGGATATAATCTACTTGTTTTTAATTTTCTAATAGGAGATTCACCGAAGTCTGAGAGGCCGATGTACATTGCGGTATTCTCTGCGTTAACGGGTGTAGCGGGATTCATTGGTCCAATAGCGGGCGGCTGGCTTTACGATCAAGCCAAAGATGGACCGCTATGGATACAGACTTACGGGCTAACTACGTTTGCAGGTTTGGGTTTATTAATTTTAGCGCTAGTTCTGGCTCCGTTTGTATTTAAGAGTCGGCATGCATCATCTCCGCTTCGTTAGGTGAAGATCAGCTTGACAAAGATAACTGTAACTTGTATTATTACAGTACGGATCTGACATAAACGTTCTTTCGCCAACCTAGTAGTGGCGGTTTATGTCTAACTCAAATGTAAGGGATTTTGTTACAGTTTTGCGTGTATTATATTTTCCGGTTAGGTGGTGTAGAAGATGAAGGTTGAAGTTAGCGATTGGGTTCAAGCAACAACGAAAAACGGGGAATTCATTCATGGCTTTGTTGATGCGGTTGATGAGCAGCAAGGGATAGCTAACATATTCGTTGTCAATTCGGATAATGAGGAATCAGTGGGGAAACCAGTTGCGGTGCGAGAAAGATTGCTAAGAAAGCTGCCTGCGTATGTATTTGAGGATACTGATGCCATTCAAAGTCTAATTGATATTGCGTTATCGACTAAGGATGAGCAGTGGTTTAACGAGCTTTCCGAGAAGTGGAAGGACCTTCAACAAAGTAGAAGCAAGGAAGAAAGTCGTCCGGCTGTCTATCCATCTTCTACGAATCGTATCAACTATCCGGTATGGAATAGTGGTCGTAACAGGATATAAATAGGATTTGAACGTATCAAGTATCCGGTATGGAATAGTGGTCGTAACAGGATATAAATAGGAATTGAAAGTATCTCGGTATGTAAAGTAGTCGTAGTCGTAACGGGATGTAAACAGGATTTTGGCGTAAAAATGGTGGTGCAGTGGGTTTTGAAGTTTCGCCTTAGAATGGACATTGGAAAACCTTTGGGTTAAACCGGTGAAGCTCTAGGGGCACTTCAATATCCCCCGCACCGCCTTTTTTGTTGATGGTCGGTTACTATCTTCTCGAGCAATTATGGACAACCAATGAAATGTTTAAATGCTTGAGTATATTTCTTTTGCTGATTGTCCTACTTCGTTATAATAAGTACATAAGATGGTACCTTACTACTCCTTAGAGGGAAAAGTATACGACAGCGGAAGAGAAGTATACGACTCGAAGAGGTTATAGCGCTGGAGTAATTAATCAAGAGTTCAGCCAAGCAGGTACCTACATGAAAGATGAGGTGTTGGATTTGGAATTAATTGTTACGCCTGCCGCGCTTTCATGCTTTAAAAGGGAATGGGGATTTAGCGAGGGTGAAGTCATCCGGATATTCGTTCGTTATGTAAGCGGCGGAGAAGTGCCTTTTGCTTTTGGGATTACAAGAGATACTCCCCATGATGCAGCAGTTACAACCGTTGCGGAGCATCTTACCTTTTACATGGAAAGTAAGGATGTATGGTTTCTAGAAGGCAAGAGCCTGAAGCTTGATTGCAAGGGCGAGGAGCTTATATTCGATTTTGCGTGAGACTGTGATTGACTACTGTCTTGAAAGCCTCGGCTAATGGGCACAGTTGTAATAGAGGTAGCAAAGATAAACGGTTTGTTGTAAACTAATAATCATTATGTTCGAAAACCGCACATGCAGCAGAGAAAAGGAGATTTACGAATATGACAGTACACAACCAGACGAATCATTGCAAGATCGTGGATTGCACTATCCGCGATGGTGGACTCGTTAACAATTGGGATTTCAGCGTTGAGTTCGTGCAGGATTTGTACGAGTCTTTAAACGCAGCAGGCGTTGAATACATGGAAATCGGCTACAAGAACTCCCCTAAGCTTTTGAAGAGCGAAGGAACTGAGGGACCGTGGAGATTTCTTGATGATGATTTCCTACGCACAGTTATTAAAGAAAAGAAAAAAACGAAGCTTTCTGCACTAGTTGATGTAGGTCGTGTAGATGAGGCAGATGTGTTATTGAGAAGCGACTCTATGCTGGACTTGATTCGTGTTGCTTGCTACGCAAGGGACACAGCTAAGGCTATTGAGCTTGCGACATTGTTCCATGAGCGTGGATATGAAACAACGATCAACATTATGGCATTGTCCGGCGTTATGGATAACGAGCTGAATGAAGCATTGTCCATGATTAACGAGAGCCCGATTGATGTTGTATACATCGTTGACTCCTTCGGAAGCCTGGATCCAGACGATATGCGTTTCTTGGTTGAGAAATTCCGTCGCGCGTTGAAGAACAAGCGTTTAGGCGTTCATACTCACAATAATCTGCAGCTGGCGTTTGCTAACACCTTAACTGCAGCGCAATTGGGTGTAGAATTTTTGGATGCTTCCGTATACGGAATGGGCCGCGCTGCGGGGAACACGCCTACTGAGCTGCTGCTAGCTAAGCTTACTCGTCCAGAGTACAGCCTTCGCCCGGTGCTTGGCATGATTGAGAAGCACATGATTAAGCTTCGTGAGAAGGAAGAGTGGGGATATCTTATTCCCGACATGATTACGGGCACGTTGGATGAGCACCCACGCTCCGCGATGGGATGGCGCGCATCCGATAAACGTGACGAGTTCACGGAATTCTATGACAAAATGACAACTCCGGAAGTTTTTCACGGTAAATAAGCAACTGATTTAACGTATAAAGAAGCTGCCCCATAAGTGATTATGAGCAGCTTCTTTGCTGTTGCCGCTAGTTGAGCAGAAGGCCAGCCCTCTCGCGCCCACGGATCCCTTATCACCTCATCCAGCCCGTAAAAATTAACAATAGAGAACCCACAGTTCACTAACAGCCCATCCGGCCCGAAAAATGTAACAATAGAGAACCCACGGTTCACTAACAGCCCAACACCCCACTCCAGCACGCAGCCTTTTCAGCCACAAACCGAGTGCCTTTCTGCTCCAAATGCTCACTTTATGCCCAATAAACACTCCAAAATCAATTATTACTCGACAAATTTCATTCTTTAGGCTATTGTCTTGTCAAAAGATGGAATAAAAGGAGGGTGATGTGATGGAAGAGTTCAGGCGAGCTGAACGATTACAAAACTTGATTTCCAGTATTAGAAGTCGCAAAATCCCTTCTCCACTAACGCCGGAGCACTCATGGCTTCCAGCGTTAGATGAAGAAATTGCGGCAATATCGGAGGCTCAGCTAGCTCAGGGGTATCCAGACGGTGTTTTGTCTGCCCAAGCCTGGAAGGCTGCACTTTATCTATGGAATGACAGTCTTGATGCTGCACATAAGCTAGTTGAGCATCTGGAGACTCCGACTGGAGCGGCTTTACATGGCATGATGCATAGACGAGAGGGAGATTTTGATAATGCTCAATATTGGTTCCATCGCGCTGGGCATCATCCGGCATTCCACACCCTACAGTCTAGAGCGACTGATTTCTTGAGTAAGCAATTCATTCCTCGGGTGCCGATGGCTGAGGTATTTCATCAGATTGCCTCACAAGGAAGCTGGAATCCCTATTTGTTTAATAACGCGATTGCTATTCAAGAAAACCGTATAGGGGGAGAGGAAACCCGAACGTTACTTGAGCATCTGCAGCAGCTGGAGCTTGATGCGTTTATCCGTTTTCTCGAGGGAAGAATCGCATTAAGCACCTTTAGCTTTAGTATGAGTTAGTCTCTGTTAATAGGCTTACTAAGCTTCTGCTCACTAGCCGTCTTCTTGCTAAACATCTTTTTACTAGGCCACCAATTATTTTCTCCAAGCAAGAAAGCGAACGCAGGCACAATTAAAGTCATGAACAGAGTCGCGTAGAGAAGTAACCCGATGAAGGCACCTACTCCAATCTGTACCAATGTATTAATACCTGATAAACTGAGCGCGCCAAAGGATGCTGCCATAATAATAGCTGCTGAGCCAATGACACCGCCAGTTGATTTCATAGCTCTATTCATAGCCAGCGATGCTCCCCCAGCTTGATATTCTTCTTTGAAACGAGCCATTAAGAAGATGCTATAATCGACTCCCAGAGCCACGGTAATAAGGAATATAAAGAAAGATACCGTCCATGAAAGTCCTTCTAGTCCCAACACCTTCACGAACAACAACTCCATGATACCCATCGTAATCAAATAGTTAAAGCCTAGCGACAGCATGACATACAAAGGCGCAATAATAGAACGTAGTAAAAGCATAAGAACGAGTGTAATTCCAACGAGCATTAAGATTCCAGTACGAAGGAAATCACGATACGATATGCTACGCAACTCGTTGTATTTTGCCGAGATTCCGGTAACGAATATTTCAGGGTTAACAAGCGCCGTCGAACTCAGACTTTCACGTAGCTTCTGCGTAATGGCAGGTATAGTGTCCAAAGCATTTTTGGAATAAGGGTTTGCTGATAAAATAAGCTCGATTTTAGTCGTTAATCCATCTTGCGAGATATAGTAGTTCAGCGCTTGTTCGTGAGACTTGGCTGCGGCTCGCTGAGCGGCTAATTGTTCCTCTGTTTTCGCAGGTGGAGGGGTAGCGCGTTTAAGCCCACCAAGCTGGGATTCAATGAGCCTTACTAACCCTTTTTGCATTTTACTAATAGCTGGTAAAACACCGAGTAAACCCTGGCTTAAAGGAACCGCTCCGAGTGCTAATTCTTGCAGTCCTTCTACTAATGCCTGCTGATCTTTCATAACGGATTTTATGATTGAATCGACATTTAATTTATTAAGCTGACCAGAAACCGTTAGACTCTCTGGCTTATGCCCAAGCGGACGAACGGCACTTCGAACACTTTCTACTCCATCTATTGTCGTAAGATCCGAGCTTGCTTGCTCAAGCGCTGCAAGTCCTGAGGTGGTACGCATGGAGCTCGTGGAGGTAATAACCATAGTTGCTGGGAACACTTCCCCAGAGCTGTATGCCTTCTCAACCTGCCGAAGACCGATAACGGCGTCTATGTCCGGATTAATTTCGGAAATATCATCGAATGTACGTTTCCCATCGAACAGTAATGTCAGCGGTGATAGGAATATAACGGCGGTAAACAGAACGATAACGGAACGTTTAGCAGCCAAGGAGGCGAAAAAGCTCCAAAGCCGCGACTCTCTATTTGTAGGCGACTTCTTCAGGTTAATAGACCAAGAGATGGATTTTCCGAAAAGGAGCAGCAGGACAGGGACGAGTGTCATTGCTACGGTTACTGTCACTATAATGCCGATGGCGACACCTACAGCAGATTGGTACAAGCCAAACTCAGCGAATCCGATAAGAAGAAAAGCGACCAAAATTGTACTCGCGGAGGAAATAATTGTTTTTCCTACTCCATACATCATTCGGGATATAGCTGCAACTGGATTGGCGTCGCCGCCGGAGAGAAGCTCCTCTCGATATCTCTGAATCATGAGAATACAATAGTCGGTGCCTGCTCCGAATAAGACGGCAATGAGGAACGATTCGGTGAAATGACTGACAGGCATGCCGAAATGTGTAGCTAATCCAATTAAGGCTCGCGAAATAATTAGACTGATTCCTATAGTAAGCAGAGGAATAATCGGCGTAATTGGTGAACGAAATACGAATAGTAAAATAATGAGAACTAAGCCGATTGTCAGTATTTCAGTTCGATGTAAGCCGGATTCGGAGGATTGCTGAAAAGCCTGCGAAAGAGGCGCATTCCCTGTTAATGTTGCGAATGTTCCGCTAGGGGCGCTATCAAGCATTTGTTGCATTAGATTTAATGTTATTTTTGTTTCATCATTAAAGTCGGGTTTAGGTAAATTGATGATTGCCAGCAACGAAGAGCCATCTTTACTTAGTAGCCGTTGGGCTAGCTCTGGATGTGTTTGGGTGGAAAGTACACTTGTAATATTAAGCTCAGCTTTGCGGGAATCTAATTGCTCAAGCAGATCGCTCATCCAGACTTTGTCGGACTCCAGTAAGCCTTCATTACGGGTAAGCAAAATAATAGCTTCAGTGAGAGACTGAGCTGAAGAATGAATATTTTGTAACAGATGTGTGGCTTTCACAGATTCAGCATTAGCTGGCAAAAATTTCTGTTCTGTTTTCCGAACAATACTTTGTAAATCAGGCAACGCAAAAAAGGAGAGGGCAGCAACTGCAATCCAGCATGCGAGAATAGCCCACCGTAGCTTGGATAACCGAGCTATCCATCGATCCATGTTGTACCTCCGACTGTCCATTTCAATAAAAAATAGTTCAACCACAATAATGACTTATTGTGGAGGGCGATAAGTCACATATTGTGATTAAAGGCTATCTACTAACGTTTCCCGCTATTAAGTGGCTGCTCGTATCCTTGCAATGGACCGTCTCCCCGGATAGCAGCGGCGTGATGCTGTGGATTTGGATGGAAAAAAGCTCTCCCGTCCATTTTACGTCCCTCAATTGTTGCTGTTTGTACAGATACGCCTATTTCATCTGATTCCGCGAACTTATTTAGAAGCGCTTCATCGCTTAGTCCTTCTACATCAATAAACCAAAGTCGTGAGCCATATTCTGAAACAATCATCAATTTAGCGCTAGAGAAGCTGAGATTCCAAACTTCTGATCCTTGTGAAATGACCAGCTCTGATAATTCGAATGTTTCCACTTGTGAACCAATCCCTTCCTACCGATATTACAATTGTACCGTTATACTCGAAAGGGTTGCAAATAGATATTGTACAAGGGAGGACAGCTTATGCACAAACATAAGATTTCTAATTCTGTTCTTCCGCTAGGGGACCATGCATTTTTGCTTCGCTGGAATGAGCCAGTTACTAGTGCTGCAACTTTAGCAGCCATAGCACAGGCTATCGGACAGCTTGGTTTGGCATGGCTGCAAGAGATAGTACCGGCCTACCGAACGATCGCTTTTTATATAAGGCATTTGACAATTTCACCAGAGCAAGCGGCTGAAGAGCTGCTATATGCATTAGATTTAATAGAGGTGCAACAGCTTCCTCCACCACGGCAAATAGAGCTCCCGGTCGTCTACGGCGGAAAACAGGGGCCTGATCTTGCAGATTGTGCTAGGAGAAGCGGGATATCTATAGAACAATTCGTAGAGCGGCATTCAAAGGAAGCGTATATCGTCGCTATGCTAGGATTTGCACCGGGCTTTCCCTACTTAAGCGGTTTGGATGAAGCTTTAGCGCAGCCACGTCATGGAAGCCCCCGCCTGAAGGTGCTAGCAGGGTCTGTAGGCATCGCGGGTAAGCAGACAGGGGTTTATTCAGTTACGTCCCCGGGAGGCTGGCAGATCATCGGTAGGACGGCAAGAGCATTGTTTGAACCGACTGAGACGGCGCCTTTTCTTCTATCTCCGGGGGATATCGTGAGATTTGTTCCTGTTGAAGCGCATGAGGATGCTCAGCCAAACAAGCAGGCAACTATAAAAGATTTTCCAACTACCCCTGTAATTACTGTATTGAAACCGGGATTGCTAACGACGGTTCAAGATCGTGGCAGAAGGGGATGGCAAGCCTTCGGAGTATCGGTAGGAGGCGCTATGGATGATGTCGCCATGAGGGCGGCTAACCTACTGATTGGTAATAACGAAGATGAAGCCGTTCTGGAAATGACCTTGAGTGGAGGCAGTTATCTTTTCGAACGTAATAGTCTTATTTCTCTTTGCGGTGCGGATCTCGGGGCTTCCGTGAATGGCGAACGAATACCGATGAATAGACCTGTGTTTGTGAGTAAAGGTGCAACTTTATTTTTTAAGGGAGCTATATCGGGGTGCAGAAGTTACCTAGCGATAGCGGGCGGGATTGACGTGCCTTATTTGTTAGGGAGTCGCAGTACGGATTCCAGAGCGCAGATGGGTGGGGGCTTCGGCAGGGGGCTGCAGGAGGGAGATACACTAGGCTCCTTATATCCTTCCAAACGGGCGTTCAAGCTTCAAACGTTATTACAAGAGAAGGCAGAGGCAAGCGATGCTTGTTGGAGCTCAACAGGCTGGAGCGTGAATACAATTGGATGGCATGAAGGAGACACATACATAAAAAGTCCGTCTCTTCGTGCGCGTACAATCACTTTAAGAGTTCTTTTAGGAGCTGAATGGGAAGATTTTTCTTTGGAGTCACAACAAGTTTTATTCCGTAAGCCGTTTCGAGTGGAGCCTTCCTCTGATCGTATGGGGGTTCGAATAGCTGGAGAAGCTTTGCAAAGGAAAAATCACGAGGAGCTTGAATCACACGGAGTAGTTCCAGGGACAATTCAGGTTCCGCCAAGCGGGCAGCCGATTATTCTTGGTGTTGCCTGTCAGCCAACCGGAGGCTATCCCAAAATGGCCCATGTTATTAGCGTAGACTTAAGACTTCTTGCGCAAACCCTGCCTGGTGATTGGATCAAGTTTGAACTTACTGATAGTCAAACAGCTGAACAAGAGCTAAGGAAACGTGAGCGAGAGCTTGCGGTTATGAAGGCAGGGTTGTTGGCCCAACAACACATATAATTAAGGGGTTTGAGAGAGATGACAGCTATAGATTTGAACGCGGACTTGGGTGAAGGGTACGATGTTTATGAATGGGGATCAGACGATATTATATTGAACTATGTGTCTTCCGCTAATATCGCTTGCGGTTTTCATGCAGGGGATCCCCATACGATGCGTAAAGCTGTGGAAAGCTGCTTGAAGCTAGGAGTAGCAATTGGAGCGCATCCTGGGCTACCTGATCGGTTAGGGTTCGGACGCAGGGAAATGAGTGTTACACCTGAGGAAGCTGCAGATTTCGTGCTTTATCAAGTGGGAGCGCTTCAAGCCTATGTGAAAGCAGCAGGTGGAAGCCTCCAGCATGTTAAATTGCATGGAGCCTTGTATCATATGGCTGCTAAGGATGAGCGATTAGCCAATGCCATAGTCAAATGCATTTCTCAGCTGGATCCCACTTTACTGCTCTATGGACCACATGGTAGTCAATTGGAAGTAGCTGCTAAAGTTAAAGGGATTCGTTTTATATCAGAAGGCTTTGCGGACCGTGTTTATTTACCGGATGGTAGCTTAATGCCACGAAGTCAACCGGATGCTGTAATCGTCGAAACGGAAAATGTAGTTAATCAGGCGATTTCTCTTGCGTCAGCAGGTAAGTTTGAAACCTTATGTTTTCATGGGGATACACCGAAGGCACGAGAGCACGCCCAACAAATTGTCGAAAGAATGAAAAAATATGGTATTAACATACAACCTTTGGTTAAAGTCTAGACGAATTTTGTCGAAAACTTGTCGATTAATAAACAATGCAGCAGGAAACTGACTATTCATGTGGAAAATATAGAGAGGATCATAGAGTCTTTCTACCTAGAATAGGTATATCGTCGGAGGCGTAGTAATGTCGATTAATCGCACCGAAGTGAAAACCATGTGGATGGTTATCGCTGCTACATTGGTATTTAGTGGAATTCATTGGGGAAACGATTGGTTTGAACAGATATTTGTTCATATAAGCCGTCAAGCTGCACATACGATTCTCGAGTCGTTGGCCTTTGCAATCTGTTTTGCCATATTAATATTAGGTTGGATGATATTCGTTCGTACTTTATGCAGGCAACGTCTCATGACTGCCGCTTTGTTTACGGGAATTGGATTGTTGAGCTTATTGCATACGATCAGCGCTCCGGGCATGCCATTATATGATCCAAATGTAGGAGATACTCCGAGCATTCTTCTCAACTGGATATCACAATGGTTAGGTGCGATCGGTCTATTACTAGTCTTTTCATCAGTAAATCGGCTTGTTAAGCCTCAAGCACGTCTTTATGCGATTATTCCTGTTATTTTCGTTGTCACAATGGTGGCTTATTTTGTTTTCACAGCAGACCATTGGGATAAATCGATAATAGACAGATTAGCCCCTATTCAACAATGGTCTACCCTTCTCCTCTATGGTGCAGCTATATGCATCATCCTTTATCGCAATCGTATTGAAAGACCCGAATCCATGCTGACTATCGTACAAGCACTTGTTTGGCTCTATTTCGCCAGAGCCGAGGAGTCCTTTGGGACCGGTACGGATTCCCTTCAAAGTCTGTTCGCGGACGGCTTTAAGCTAGTAGGTTATTATTTCCTGTTGAAGGGTATTTATTTTGTACTCATAGAAGAACCATACAAACGGCATAAGAAAACAGAAGCCCGAATTAATTATTTGGCCTACCACGATGAGCTGACGTCGTTGCCTAATCGACGTTTGTTTGCGGAGCGGGTTAAGGCCGAAATGACGCGAGCAGAGCATAAAGGGAGTCGTTTCGCGCTTTTATGGCTGGACGTAGATAGATTCAAGACGATTAATGATTCTATGGGGCATTCGTTTGGTGATCGTCTGCTAATTGCCATTG
The DNA here is from genome assembly GCF_004295585.1 of Cohnella abietis. Taxonomy (NCBI): domain Bacteria; kingdom Bacillati; phylum Bacillota; class Bacilli; order Caryophanales; family Paenibacillaceae; genus Cohnella; species Cohnella abietis. The sequence continues at coordinate 1,888,115 of NZ_AP019400.1, forward strand.
CCCAACGATTGAGCAAATTTTCTACTAAGCCAGAAAATGTGTTTCGCTTAGGTGGAGACGAATTTACTATACTTATAAGTGATATTGGCGGGGTGAAGGAAGCCGAAGAGGCAGCCCAACGGCTAGTAGATGCATTCGAGCATCCGATTAAAATTGGTCCCTCTGGATTCCATATTACTAGCAGCGTTGGTATGGTGTTATTTCCTGACGATGGAAATTCACTGGACATCTTGCTCCAGAATGCCGATACAGCTATGTATAGTGCCAAAGAATCGGGAAACAGCTGGAAAAGATACGCCGTTCAAATGAATTTCAAGGCCAAAGAAAAGCTGCTTTTGGAAAACGATTTGCGCATCGCGCTTGAGCTGGGACAGTTTCATCTGGCCTATCAGCCATTGGTTGATCTGGAGCATGAGTATTTGGTCGGAGCAGAGGCACTGCTTAGGTGGAGCCACCCTCAGAAGGGAGAAATTCCTCCGTCTGAATTCATCCCTCTATGTGAGGAAAATGGCTTTATTTTGCCCCTTGGGGAATGGGTTCTTCGTCAAGCGTGTCTCCAAATGAAGGATTGGCAGAACAAAGGCTATTCTCCGATTATTATGTCCGTTAATCTCTCGATTCGGCAATTCCGTCAGCATGATCTATGCGAGCGCATTGAGAAGGTGCTGCTGGAGACGGGGCTGGCTCCACAGTGGCTGGAGCTCGAAATTACGGAGAGTATTATGGCTGATGTTACATTCGCTACAGAGATGCTTGAGAGGCTTAAGAAGCTAGGCGTTCGAATTAGTATTGATGACTTCGGCACAGGCTATAGCTCCCTATATTACTTAAAAAGATTCCCGATCGACAAGCTCAAGATTGACCGTTCATTCGTTAATGATGTATTGACCGATCGTAATGATGCGGCTATCGTATCCGGCATATCGGCTATGGCACGTAACCTGAATCTGACCGTAACGGCTGAGGGAGTAGAGAGCGCTGGCCAAGTAGCCTTCCTTAAGGAGCTCAAGTGTCAGGAAGCGCAGGGATATTTCTTCTCCCGCCCTGTGTCCCCTGAGAAATTCATCCCTTTGTTCGAATTGGATAAAGATAAGAAAAAGAGTGCAGTTAGCTTTTAGTTTGTTAGACTACTCAGTATCCGGCCGGCGTAGCTGCTGATGGAGTTGTAAGATAAATTCGAGTATCTCCACCAAATGAGCTATAAGTGGAACCCTGTTGTGCGACAAATTCGAGTATCTCCACCAAATGAGCAATAAGCAGAACCAGTTGTAAGACAAATTCGAGCATCTCCACCAAATGAGCAATAAGCAGAACCCAGTTGTAAGACAAATTCGAGTATCTCCACCAAATGAGCAATAAGCAGAACCCAGTTGTAAGACAAATTCGAGTATCTCCACCAAATGAGCAATAAGCGGAACCCTGTTGTAAGACAAATTCGAGTATCTCCGCCAATTAGTCCGCTGTCAACGGCTTGCAGTCTCCCGAACCGTGGTTTTATAGCAAATATCCCGCTGTGAGCGGCTTGCAGTCCACCGAAGCTAGGTTTTAGAGTAAATAGACCGTTGTGAGCGGCTTGCAGTCCACCGAAGCTAGGTTTTAGAGTAAATAGTCCGCTGTGAGCGGCTTAAAGCTCGCCAAACCTCGGATTCTGAGCAAATAGTCGGCTGTGAGCGGCTTAAAGCTCGCCGAGACTCGGATTCTGAGCAAATAGTCCGCTGTGAGCGGCTTAAAGCTCGTCGAGACTCGGATTCTGAGCAAATAGTCCGCTGTGAGCGGCTTAAAGCTCGCCGAGACTCGGATTCTGAGCAAATAGTCCGCTGTGAGCGGCTTAAAGCTCGCCGAGACTCGGATTCTGAGTAAATAGTCCGCTGTGAGCGGCTTAAAGCTCGCCGAGACTCGGTTTTAGGGAAAATAGACCGTTGTGAGCGGCTTAAAGCTCGCCGAACCTCGGATTCTGAGTAAATAGTCCGCTGTGAGCGGCTTAAAGCTCGCCGAGACTCGGATTCTGAGCAAATAGTCGGCTGTGAGCGGCTTAAAGCTCGCCGAACCTCGGATTCTGAGTAAATAGTCCGCTGTGAGCGGCTTAAAGCTCGCCGAACCTCGGATTTTGAGCAAATAGTCCGGTGTGAGCGGCTTAAAGCTCGCCGAGACTCGGATTCTGAGCAAAGCGGCTTACAGCCATCACTCCATACGAGCCGCCGCTCCAGCCGCAACAACGACATAGCAAAAAGGCAGAATCCAACTACGCAAGCATAGTTGGATTCTGCCTTTTCACATAATAAAGCTTAAGCGTTCGCTAGCTCCGCACGAGCTAGAACCGCGGCTTCAGCCATACGTTTCAGAGCTTCGATTGTTTCTGGCTCACCGCGAGTTTTCAGACCGCAGTCAGGGTTAACCCACAAGCGGTCAGCCGGTACTACTGCGAGAGAATCGCGGATAACAGCAAGCATTGTTTCTGTTTCTGGTACAACAGGGCTGTGAATGTCGTAAACCCCAAGACCAATACCGTTAGCATACGGTTGATGCTCAAGAGCATGGATTAAGGAGCCATGGCTTCTTGAAGTTTCAAGAGAGATAACGTCAGCATCCATTGCTTCTACAGCACCAATGATCTCATGGTAGTCGCAATAGCACATGTGCGTATGAATTTGAGTTTCGTCACGAACACCTGCAACACTACGGCGGAAGGCGTTAACCGACCACTCTAAGTACTCTGGCCATTCCCGGTGCTTAAGAGGTGCAATTTCACGAAGTGCAGGCTCATCAACCTGGATCATACCAATGCCAGCAGCCTCTAAACGCAATACTTCCGCATCAAGCGCGCGAGCGATTTGATCTGCGATTTCCTTAGGGGAAATATCGTCGCGGTAGAATGACCATGCAAGCATAGTAATTGGACCAGTAAGCATACCTTTAACTGGGCGATCAGTTAAGGATTGAGCGTACAGTGTGTCTTCGAGAGTCATTGCACCGCGGTCCATAACGTCTCCGTAAATAACAGGAGGCTTAACGCAACGTGAGCCGTAGGATTGAACCCAGCCGTTAGTCGTGAAGTGATAGCCATCCAGCAAGTGGGCAAAATGCTCAACCATGTCCGTACGCTCAAACTCACCATGAACAAGGACATCAATACCGTATTCCTCTTGACGACGTATCCACAGCTCGGTACGTTCTTGGAGCAATTGACGGTAAGCATCATCGCTCAGCTTGCCGCGACGCCATTCCAGCCGTGCTTTACGAATGTCCGCTGTTTGTGGAAGACTTCCAATCGTCGTTGTAGGGAGAAGAGGAAGCTTGAAACGTGAAAGCTGCAATGCATGACGTTCCGCGAAAGGAGAGCGTTCAGCGATGCTTTCTTCGCTTGAGCCTTGAGCTGCTGCACGATGACGAGCAGGATGACTACGAAGCGCTGCTAATGCGATACGGTTTTCTTCTAGGCGAGCAGGCAATGCTGTAGCTGCTCCACCATTCAAGCGAGCTTCCAACGCTTCGCTTAGTGCTACAACTTCTTCCAGCTTCTGGTCAGCGAATGCCAAAGCACCACGTACAACTGCATCGCCGCTAACTTCTACATTCACCGATACTGGGGAGTGTAGCAAGCTGGATGAAGGCTGAATGATCAGCTGTTCTGCTGGAATAAGAGAAGCTAATTCTTCAAGCAGGCCGAGAGCTTGATCTGGATCAACGCGCCAGATGCTGCGTCCGTTAACAACGCCGGCTCCGAGCTTCTTGCCTTTAGTCCAACCGAATTTCTTGATAGCATCTAAGTTATCAATTTTGCCCCGAACAAAGTCTAGTCCAATTCCATCGACTGGAAGGGAGAAGACAGCTTCAGGATGCTCAACCGCTCCAAAATACGTTTGCAGGTGAATAAGCAGCTTTGGATTAGAGGATTTCAGAGCGCCGTAGATCTCAGTGAGCAACGCCAAATGCTCTTCAGGAACATCGGTAACGAGCGAAGGCTCATCAATCTGAACCCAGCCAGCTCCTGCTTTAGCCAATTCCTCAAGCACAGTATTGTAAGCAGGGATAAACGAACGAACGAGCTCCGCAAAATTCTCGGAAGACACGCCTTTAGCCAATCGAACTAAAGTGTAAGGCCCGATAAGTACGGGACGAGTGAGTAATCCAGCTTCGCGTTTTGCTTCTGTAAAAGCATCCAACCAAGGATTGAATACAAGCTTTGGCTTTGGTTGTCCAGCAAGCTCAGGCACAAGGTAATGATAGTTTGTATCAAACCATTTTGTCATTTCGCATGCTGGTGCACCCTCGATGCCACGAGCCATTGCAAAATAAACAGCCAATGAATCGTTGGCACCCAAATGACGGAATCTGTCAGGAATTAAATCAAAGGCAGCAACGTGGTCGAGTACGGAATCGTACAATGTGAAATCACCGGATGGTACCCATGCAACGCCAGATTTTTTCTGTCTGAGTAATCTACGGATACGTAATTCCCGAATTTCTTTTTGAAAGCTTTCTTCGTCACGCTTACCGCCCCAGAATTCCTCAAGTAGCTTTTTCCATTCACGGTTTTCGCCGATACGTGGGTAGCCTACACCTGCTGTCGAGATTATTGCCATTGCAGTGTCCACATCCTTCAATTTTTTTCAACCTTTTTGCCAAACGCTTAGAATAAGCGGCTCTCGCCGCCCGGGGGATGGAGGATGAACGTTTATGTCGCAGGTTATTCAGAACGAACATGGTGTAACTTTGGATCTGAATAATCAAAAAAGCATGTTTCCCCTTTTTTATGGATAGATAAAAAAGGCAAACATGCTTGTGCATAATGCATTACATGCGCCGGATCATCCCTATCTACCGTAGGTTCCTTGGCTTTCCAAAACAATGGCAGGTATCTCTGGCTACGAATGATTAGCTAATCATTCGATACAGTGGCGGGACCGCGTCGGAATTGCACCGACTTCCCTATTAAGTCGCACACCGCTTGCTTGAGCTATTGCTACTAAGCAAACTGCGACGCCGTTGTTTCTACGTATGAGGTTGTTACATTAACTATACAGGATTTTTCGTCTAATATCTATACATTTTTGTGAATAAAAATTCAAATTATTAAAAAACCCTCAGAGCTAAAGAATAAACGCTCGGAGGGTTGGTAATCTTTTGTTCTACAGGTCGCCCCAATTTAAGTTGGATGATTTACTGTAGTTCGTAACCTTTTGCTCGAAGAAATCTGTTTTCATACCATTCATATTACTAAAGCTCTCTACCCAACGCATAGGATGCTCCGTAATTTCCGGATATAGAATTTCTAAACCAAGCATTTTAAGACGCTCATTGGACAAATATTTGATGTAGCTATCAATGATATCAGCTGTTAGACCGGGGATTTCGTTGTTCGTAATGGATTGGCCCCAAGAGATTTCTGTTTCTACAGCTGTTTTCATCATTTGACGCAGTTCCTCAATGAACTCGGCAGTGAACAATTCTGGATTTTCCTTACGGATTTCCCGGAAAATATTTTGGAACAACGCCAAGTGTGTCAATTCATCGCGCTGGATGTATTTGATTTCTGACACGGTTCCGAGCATCTTGCCTTGTCGGCCTAAAGCGTAGAAGAAGCTAAAGCCGCTATAGAAATAAATGCCTTCTAGAATGTAGTTGGCCATAATGGTTTTGAGCAGATTGCGGTGGGAGGAGTCGGCAATGAAATTCTCATATAGATCGGTAATGAACCTATTACGAGCTAGTAGCCTCTCATCATTACGCCATAGATTATAAATTTCATCACGCGCTTCCGCTGAGCAGACGCTATCTAGAATATAGCTGTAGCTCTGACTATGAACGGCCTCCTGAAAGGTCTGAACCGTAAGGCATAGATTTACTTCAGGAGCGGTGACATACTCATTTACGTTTGGTAAGTTCGCTGTTTGAAGCGAATCAAGAAAAATAAGGAAACTGATGATACGGTCGTAGCTTTTGCGTTCCGCTTCGGATAACAGCTTATAATCCTTTGCGTCTTGAGCAAGAGGAATTTCCTCGGGTATCCAGAAATTGTTCATCATCGTACGGTACATTTTCGTAGCCCATTCATATTTCACGTTGTTGAGCTCAATCAGGTTAGTGGTGTTTCCTCCAATAATCCGGCGTTTTCCCCAGTCCTGATCACCATGCTCGTTAAACAGCTTTTTCCGTTGCAATTGCTCATCCATTTCCCTAGTTCCTCCTGTTCATATCAAGCAGCGCATTGCGCAAATTCATTTTCTCCGATGATTGTTGAAAATGTAAGTTATGACGAGCAGCTCACGCAGTCCTCAACCTCAAGGCTTTGGTTACGGCAATAGTAGACGGTTTTAAGACCATTTTCCCATGCGGCCATGTACAGATCGAGAAATTCCTTGGCGCTGATTGTAGGTGTAACATAAAGATTAAATGATTGCGATTGGTCAATATGACGCTGGCGACGGCCGGCCGCCTTAATGCTCCATAATTGGTCAATATGGTGAGCTTCCTTATAAAACCACGTGTTCTGCGGAGAAAGATTTGGTGCAGTTTGAGGAATAATGGCGTTCTTCTTCTCCTCAACCCAGTACTTAGCAAAGATCGGATCGATGCCTGCAGTAGAACCACTGATTAATGAGGTGGAGCCTGTAGGTGCGATAGCGAATAACCAAGCATTGCGAAGGCCTTTGGAGGCAACATCCGCTTGTAGCTGCTTCCATTCATTACTTACATAATCGCGTCGTGTAAAGTATTCACCCGTTTGCCACTCGCTACCATCGAATTGAGAATAGGAGCCTTTTTCCGCTGCTAACTCCATGCTTGCTTTAATTGCACAATAGTTGATCCATTCATATAGCTCATCTGCAGCCTTAAGATGCTCTTCTGTCTCCCAAGAAATCTGATGATGGACAAGCCATTGATGATAACCGCTGGAGCCGAGACCGACGGCACGATACTTTTTGTTCGTAATTTCGGCTTGTGCACTAGGGTAGTGATTCAAGTCGATAACATTGTCCATCATGCGCATTTGAATCGTTACCGTCTCGCGGATTTCCTCTTTGGTTAGATTACGGCCTAGGTTAATAGAGGAAAGGTTACAGACGACGAAATCTCCCGCTTTGACTTGTGAAGTAATAATACCGTCTTCTTGTGTAACTGAGATCAGCTCGGCTGCGCTCATATTCTGGCAAATTTCTGTGCAAAGGTTAGAGCAGTATATCGTACCTTTATGTTTGTTAGGGTTAGCCCGGTTAACTGTGTCGCGATAGAAGACGAACGGCGTTCCCGTCTCGAAGCTGCTGGCGAGAAGCTTCTTCATAATATCGATAGCCGGAACCTCATCCCTCGATAAAGATGGATTCTTGACACATTCCGCGTACCGACGCTCGAATTCGTCCCCGTAGGAATCTTCTATAGAGTACCCCATCGTGGAGCGAATTTCATGTGGATCGAACAAGTACCATGTTCCACGCTCTTTAACAGTTTCCATAAACAGATCGGGAATGCAGACACCTGGGAAAATATCGTGTGCCTTCATACGATCGTCCCCATTGTTTGTTTTCAAGTTAAGAAAGTCGAATATATCCTTATGCCACACATCTAGGTAAACGGCAACCGCACCAGAGCGGACTCCAAGCTGGTCAACAGCAATAGCCGTATTATTGTAGTTTTTAATCCAAGGAATTACTCCCCCGGCGGCACCTTTGTACCCACGAATCGCAGATCCACGTGATCTAACCTTACCAACATAGATACCCATGCCACCGCCGAATTTAGATACCTGTGCGAAGCTCATGTCCGTATTGTAAATGCCCCACAAATTGTCCGGAACCGTATCAATGAAGCAGCTAGATAATTGATGGAACGGCTTGCGTGCGTTAGCCAATGTTGGAGTTGCAACGGTCATGCGCAAGGAGCTAAGAGCATCGTAAAACTTGCGAGCCCAATGAAGCTTGTCCTTCTCCTTCATCGCTAAATGCATGGCAACTCCCATGAAAAGCTCCTGTGGTAGCTCCAATGTTTCGCCCTGCAGTCCACGAATAGTGTAGCGGTCAGAAAGTGTCTTAATTCCGATATAGTTGAAGAGGTAGTCTCGTTCAGGTACTATATAATTGCCTAGCTCACGAATTTCTTCGCGGGTGTAATGCTCAAGTATATATTTGCCGTATTGGCCTTTGTCGGTTAGGTAAGTGATGAGGGAGTAGAAATCACCATATCCAAAATAGCCATACTTACGGTGCACTGCAGCTTCTTTATATAAATCGTATGCGTGAAGCTTAGCTGCAACAAATTGCCAGTCAGGCTCCTCTGCGGTAGTTTTTTCTACGGCGACACGAATGAGTGTGGATTGGATTTCTTTTGTCGAAATGTTGTTGCGGAAATGAGGTAGAAGAGCCGTTTCAAGCTCCAGGGGATCGCAATGGGGATACCCCACGCATGCGAAATCGATGACCTTCTTCATTTTAGAAAAAATAAGCTCTTCCACTTGACCATTACGTTTAATTATGTTCAAACTATTACACCCTCCGTCCATTGGTAACACAATATATTGTTTCCGTATGAAGAAACTATAACAATATATAGCGAGTGTCAAGGGGACATGACACAGTGGTTCAAGAGTCCCAATCATGAAGGAATTAGAAGGTAGAGGAAGCAGGAGGTTGTTTTTATGACATATTCAGATAGGATTCAACGTTATTTGCGGACTAATTTTCATGGAAAAATATTTAGAATCATGATGATATCCATAATTGTCACATTTTCCATAATCTATGCGATAGGACGAGTTGATGCTCATGCTGCTTTGGAGCAAACAAAGCCAGCGGCAAATTCTCGATTGGACGTTAGTCCGGAATCCGTCGAGATCATATTTAATGAGAGGCTGGACAGCGGGGGAGCTAAGCTTCAAGTCCTCAACGAATCTTCTCGGAATATTGCAAAGGGAAAGCTAGAAACGATTAATGAAGGCAAAGGATTGCGGGTAGCCGTTCCTAAGCTGGGTGAGGGTCACTATACGGTTTCGTATTCTGTCATTTCTGCAGATGGGCATCCTATATCTGGTGCATATATATTTACAATAGGTAATCCAGCTCCGCTGACAGATGCGAGCCAGTTAGATCCGCATCAGCAGGTTGGACATTCCCATGAAGGAAAGGGTGGCCTAACACAGCAATCCTTCCTCTTGTATACTGCTAGAATTTTATATTATGCGGGTCTTCTCTTGGTGGCGGGTCTCGCTATGTGGAGCTTGCTTCGTAAAGCTTCGCCAATTGTACGGGAGGCTCATACTAGGTCATTGGGGCTTGCCGGTAAGTTTGCATTACTCGCAACGTTAGTTTACGTGTTCTTCAGTCTTCAGGACCTGGGGCGGGGGGAGCCGCTTTCCGAGTGGGGACGTATATTAATGAACACGACAATCGGGAAGCTGTATTTGGCTGAGCTGCTGCTGGCGGTAGCGGCGCCTTTACTCCCTTCAATGGGCGTAGTGGTAAGGTTGTTCTGGGTTGCGGTTGCGCTGTTCGTGGAGTCATGGTCTGGACATGCCGCTGTGTTCGAGCCGATCGCTTATACGGTCGGGTTGGATTTCCTACATTTGGCCGCAGCTGCCCTATGGGGAGCAGGGCTCGTGCTGTTATTGGTTATTTGGAGGAAGGAAAGGCCGGAGGCTGGTAGATTTGCGCTCATTTTCTCGAAGTGGGCACTCATCTCGTTCGTTGTTTTGTGGGTAACGGGAATTTTATCTACGCTTAGCTTTCTTCCATCGCTTGACTATTTGTACTATACGCCATGGGGGACATGGTTATTGGCGAAGGCTGTGTTGACTGTTCTTGTGGGGATAACGGCATTCTTGATCCGATTGCGATTGAGAAAAGGAGACCTCCCCCGTGGAAGCTTGATTAAAATTGATGTCAGCTTGTTAGCAGCTATTGTGCTGTGTGTTGGAGTGTTAACCTATCAAACCCCTCTGCCAGCAAACAAAGAGTTGAACTATCATAAAATGGGCACTGAAATGCATGTAACGCTCAAGATTTCTCCTAATACGCCGGGGGACAATCAATTTAGTCTCAAAATCTGGCTACCCGTACAGAAGGGCGAAGGGATTCCTAAAAAGGTACAGCTTCGTATGCTCCCAGTCGACAAAGAAGGCGTAGGCTTTATCGATGTTCCGCTGGAACCTTATGAGGATACGGAAATGGATGCATTTCCTGATTATACGAAATCCACATATAAGACCCAAGGACCTTACATTCCTTTCGCAGGACAATGGAAAGCGCAAATCCGGGTGACAGACTCCGAGGATACGGAGAGAGTCGAGGAGACGACTTACCGGATTTACTAAAATCACAGTTATATAGAAGCGGAGGGAGCTGTCACATAAGGATTATGTGCAGCTTCTTTTGCTTTTTTTCTATTTAGTGACCCGGAAAAAGTAACATTAGAGAACGCACGGTACATTAACGCCCCCAGCCAGCTGCGAGTGCCCTAATTAATCAACCGTTGTTTCTGGATACGTTGTACGTAGCCGAGCTGTGAGCAGGTTTGCCGAGAGTGAAAATTGAGATAGCCCTTGCTTTCGTGATGATAATATCAGATTCTTATATAATAGAAAGGCTTTTAGAGCAATACGGATATCATCCTCACGGAAGAGGTGTGAAATATGGATAATCGAAGGAATGACCAGCGAATTAAATGGCTTATTTTACTCATTCCTACGCTAACAATCGGACTTTGGGAATATGTGCGGCATGCGTTCTTGCTTCCTTATTTATCAATGGACCTGGGTAATTTGCTTGCTCCTTTTATCGTGCTGGCCGTAACATTGACACTCGTTAGAGGCTTGTTCTCCCGGCTTGAGCAATCCCAGCAGGCGCTGCAAAATGAAAAGTCAACGAATGCAGCTCTCGAGGAGCGTGAACAGCTCGCTAGAGAATTGCACGACGGCATCTCTCAATCCTTGTTTCTTCTAGCAGTTAAGCTTGATCAATTAGATGAAATCCAAACGAATGAGCCTGTGAAGCAATTAGGAGCGGGTCTCAGAGAAACAGTAAGGGTCATGCATGAGGATGTACGACAAGCCATTGCTAGCTTGCGTCTTCCCCCTTCACCGGCAGCTGCTGCTTGGGTTGTGCCACTAAAGGAATTGCTTAGTGAAACTGCAGCTATAACAGAAGCGCAGGCTGAGTTTATTTGGAACATACCGGATGCAACCTTGACTGACAAAGAAAAGGTAGAGCTCCACGCTTGTTTGCGGGAGGCGCTTTTTAACGTTAGAAAGCATGCTAAGGCATCGAGGGTATTTGTAATTGGTGAACCAGATGACACCGGAGGATTTCGATGCGCGGTTGAGGACGATGGAGAAGGCTTCATTGGTGATCCGTTGTTTGCACCGGGAAGGTTCGGTTTAAGAATGGTAAGAGACCGCGCACACGGTATGGGATGGACCTTCAACGCTGAACGCCGCGGTGATCATACAGTTGTGGAGCTGCTTAAGCTGGGAGGAAAGAGCACATGAGCGATCCTATTCGTATTTTGCTTGTCGACGATCATCGTCACGCACGGGAAGGGATGCGGACTATTGTTTCCGCTGTTCCAGATTTTTTGATCATTGGGGAAGCCGCCACAGGAGAAGAAGCGCTACTATTGATGGACGAGCTGTTACCTGATCTCATTTTAATGGACATTAATATGCCAGGAATGGGTGGACTTGAAGCCGTTAAAATCATAAAAAGCGCGCACCCAAGTGTGAAAATAATAATGGTAACTGTGTCCGATGACGTTTCCCATTTATTCGAGGCACTCAAGAAGGGGGCGCAGGGGTATTTGCTTAAAAACCTTAACCCTTCCGCTTGGCGGGACTATCTTCGCGCGGTAGCATTTGACGAGGCGCCGCTCAATCCGGAGCTGGCTATGTCTATTTTGCGTGAATTCGCAGATGCAAAGGCGAAGAACTCACCGGCCTTCGTTAAAGAGAAGGAACACGAAAGTGACGGATTGACTCCACGGGAGAAGGGGATTTTGCAGGAGGTTGCGCGTGGGCAAAAAAACAGGGACATTGCGGTGTCCTTGGGCTTGTCGGAGCATACCGTTAAAAACCACCTGAAGAACATTTTGCAGAAGCTGCATTTAAATAACAGGGTCCAATTAACTCGCTATGCCTACGAACAGGGAATGGTAGAGACTGAATAGTGTAAATCCTTGATGGAAGACGCATGATTGTCACAAAAGCTATAGGCATATGACTCTTTCGAGTCATGTGCTTTTTATTAGGAGAAGCTATACTAGGGGATATCATCAAACTTTGGAAAAGAAAGGTCGGAATATATCCCATGAAAAAAAGCTTGGCGCTCACTCTTGTTTTATTATTCTCGATTGGTTTTGCTGGTCTGGCCAGCGCACACGTAACTGTCCAACCTAAAGAGGTTCCGGCAGGCTCCTATCAAGTATTCACGGTTCGTGTTCCATCTGAGAAAGATTCTGCAACGACTTCTGTAAAACTTGCTATTCCGGACAATGTTGCTGTAAGCCGCATTGAGCCTAAGCCGGATTGGACTTATGAGATTGAGAAGGGCGCGGAAAATAAATTCGTTAGCGTCACTTGGAAAGCAACAGGAAGCGGACTTGGCGCAACTGAATTCGGTGAATTCCGCGTACAGGGTAAAGTGGCTGACGATGCTAAGGAATTAGTGTGGAAAGCATACCAAACATACGCAGACGGCGAAGTTGTGGAATGGACTGGCGCTGCTGATGCAGACAAACCAGCCTCGGTAACTGCTGTAACAGCAGCTGCTGGCGGTGGCGATGGTCATGGTGCAGCAGGTGCTGGTACGGACAAAGATCATGATGGAGAAAGCCGCGATACGTTAACATTATCGCTTGCTATTGCAGGTTTGGCTGCTGGTGTATTGGCTCTGCTCATTGCTTTGTTCCGTAAGCGGGCGTAAAGAATATATATTTGTTTTGCCATACGGCTTGCTTGAACACTTTGCTTACCCTATAATGATCTGTAAATGTGAAATGCATTGATGGAGAAGAGTAAGCAGTGCCTTCTTTCAGGGAGGGAGCGCCGTAGACTGGGAGCGTTCCTAAGAAAATAGGCTGCTGAAGTTCGCTCCGGAGCAGTCCTTTGAACGATCGGCACGCCGATAAGTAGAAGGAACCGGCTGACGGCCCGTTACGCCGTATTAAGCGGGAATGTCTATGACGCGTAAACGTCTTTCGCAGCTCAATTGAGCCGTAGCGACATTTCAACAAAGGGTGGTACCACGGTCTTTTCGTCCCTTACGGGAGAGAAGGCCTTTTTCTATTTTAATACGATAAGGAGAGAATCGGAATGAAAGAACGATTAGAGGCTCTGCGACACGAAGCGTTGGAGCAGCTTCACAAGGTGGCGGATGCCGCAAGCTTAAATGATCTTCGCGTTCAATATTTGGGTAAAAAAGGACAGCTAACGGAAATATTGCGTGGTATGGGAGCATTAAGCGCTGAGGAACGTCCGATTATTGGGCAAGTTGGTAATGATGTTCGTGCTGCAATCGAGGCTGTCATTGCGGAAAAGCAAGACGGATTTGATCGCGCTGCGACTGCGCATCGTCTTCAAGCGGAGACGATTGATGTTACTTTGCCAGGCAAAGCAGTGAATTTAGGATCTGTTCATCCATTGAACAAGGTCGCTCAAGAAATTGAAGATATTTTTATCGGGATGGGGTACTCCATTGCTGAGGGTCCTGAAGTAGAAACCGATTTTTTCAACTTTGAAGCACTGAACCTGCCTAAAAACCATCCCGCACGCGATATGCAGGATTCCTTCTATATAACAGATGAAATTTTGCTTCGCACGCACACGTCTCCCGTTCAGATTCGCACGATGAAAGCGATGAACGGTCAAACACCAGTTAAGATCATTTGTCCAGGTAAGGTTTACCGTCGCGATGATGATGATGCAACACATTCGTTCATGTTTAATCAGATTGAAGGCCTCGTAATCGGACCGAATATTCGGATGAGCGATTTGAAGGGTACGCTGCTGCAATTCGTTCGTGAGATGTATGGACCGCAAATGGAAATTCGTCTTCGTCCAAGCTTCTTCCCGTTCACTGAGCCAAGTGCAGAGGTTGACGTGACTTGCGCGCAATGTAGCGGAAAGGGCTGTCGGATGTGTAAGCATACAGGCTGGATAGAAATTCTTGGCTGTGGCATGGTTCACCCGAAGGTTCTTGAGCACGGCGGCTACGATCCGAATGAAGTGACTGGCTTTGCCTTTGGAATGGGTGTGGAGCGTATTGCTCTGCTTAAATACGACATTGATGATATTCGCCACTTCTACGCTAACGACACGAGGTTTTTAACACAGTTCGCTAAGATTTGAGTGAATGAATTGCAGGATAGTATGACTAAAGAGAATTAGTAAGTTGAGTAAGCAGTTAGGGAGTAAAGGGCAATTACTTTGTGGAAAATGAGGGGAGTATCCCATGAACGTATCTTATCGGTGGTTATCCGATTATATCGATTTAAGCGGCATTACTCCGCAGCAATTGGCGGAAATGATGACTCGCGGAGGAATCGAAATAGATTCTGTACCGTCTAGAAATGCAGGTGTTAGTGGAGTTGTAGTCGGTTATGTAAAGACAAGAAACAAGCATCCTGATGCTGACAAGCTGAGTGTTTGTACGATTGATGCAGGTACCGGCGAAGATTTACAAATCGTGTGTGGGGCTTCGAATATTGATGCGGGACAGAAGGTTCCAGTAGCAATGGTAGGTGCGAAGCTGCCTGGAGGCTTGGACATTAAGCGAGCGAAGCTACGCGGTGTAGAATCTCAAGGTATGATTTGTTCAGCACGCGAGTTAGGTATTAACGATAAGCTGCTGCCTAAGGAGCAACAAGAGGGCATATTAGTGCTACCTGAAGAGACCGAAATCGGACGAGACATCTTAGATGTGCTTGCGCTGAATGACTCTATTTTGGAGCTTGATTTGACGCCTAACCGTTCCGATTGCCTAAGCATGCTGGGCGTTGCTTATGAGGTTGCAGCCTTGACTGGACTTCCGTTGGAGCTGCCAGATCCGAGTAAGGATCTGTTTGCAACAACTGAGCTAACATCCGACCACGTGAAAGTATCAATTAGCGCGACTGAGTTATGCTCCATTTATACAGCGCGTTATATTAAGGGTGTACAAATTGGACAAGCGCCACAGTGGATCCAAAATCGACTCATTGCTGCGGGAGTTCGTCCAATCAATAATATCGTAGACATCACTAACTATGTCATGCTGGAATATGGTCAGCCGCTTCATGCATTCGATGCTGCGAAGGTTGCTGGTGGTAAAATAGAGGTTCGTCAGGCAGTAGAAGGCGAAATACTTGTGACGTTGGACGACCAAGAGCGCAAGCTTGAGCCACAAATGCTCGTTATCGCGGATGCTGAGAAGGCGATTGCTTTAGCTGGTGTTATGGGCGGGGCGAATTCTGAAGTGACTGCGAGCACGACAGATATTATTTTGGAATCGGCCAAGTTTGAAGGTGGAACGGTTCGTCGCACATCACGGCAATTGGGATTGCGGTCTGAAGCATCGGTACGATTCGAGAAAGAAGTAGATCAAGCTAGAGTAAGGGCTGCACTTGATCGTGCTGCAGGCTTGATCGCTCGTTATGCTTCCGGTTTAGTAACAGAAGGTATAGTGGAGTCTGAGGTTTCAACTGTTGAGCCGGTTAAAGTTGAGCTGTCCTTATATCGTGTTAACGGAATGCTCGGCACTGAGCTGTCTTCCCTTGAGATCAAGACGATCCTTTCTCGCTTGCAGTTTGAGGCAGATACTAGCGGAGACGGCAGTTGGACTGTTACCGTACCATCACGAAGAGGGGATATTACCCGTGATGTCGATTTGGTTGAAGAAGTAGCTCGTTTGCATGGATATGATGAAATTCCGACCACTCTTATAGAAGGTCCTACAACAGCTGGTTCTCTAACGAAGCCGCAAGCGATTCGACGTGAATTGAGAAAAATAATGACAAGCGCGGGCTTACAAGAGGCGGTTTGTTATTCTGTTACTTCTCTTCAGCGTACGACTTTGTTCAAAGAGCTATCCGGCTCGGCGAAGCCAATTGCTTTAGCAATGCCGATGAGTGAGGAACGTAGTGTACTGCGTACGACTTTACTACCGAGCTTACTTGAAGCGGCAGCTTATAATCTCACTCGCAAAAATAATGACTTGGCGCTACTCGAAATCGGAAATGTATACCATTCTGATGAAGCTGTGCTCACGCGTCTTCCACAGGAGAAGCCACGTGCGGCGCTACTGCTTAGCGGGAATCGTCGTTTAGCTAGCTGGAATCGTTCTGCTGAACCGGTTGATTTCTATGATGCTAAAGGCATTTTGGAGAAGGCTTTCGAAAGATTTGGTTTGTCCGGAAAAATTGCTTATGCAGCAGCTCAGCCTGAGGGCTTCCATCCGGGAAGAACGGCATCTATTACGATTCAGACTGAAAGAGGCACTGAATCAATAGGTTTTGTAGGACAGCTGCATCCGGAGCTGCAGCGTGAGTTTGATCTTCCGGATACGTATATCGCGGAAATTGAGCTTACCCCTATTTATGAATATGCAGATAGTCAAATCAAATATCGTACGCTGCCTCGATATCCAGCAATGGAAAGAGATATCGCTATCGTAGTTAATCGAGACGTATCTGGCGGTGCATTAACAGAGGCCATTACCGCTGCTGGCGGACCATTACTGGAGTCTGTAAAGGTGTTCGACGTGTATACAGGAGATCGAATTGGCAATGACAAGAAGAGCGTTGCATTGGCCCTTGTATACCGTCACGGAGACCGCACATTAACGGACGAGGAAGTTACGGAAGCTCATGCCCTAGTTTTGACTCAACTGGAACAATCTTTCGGCGCGGAACTTAGAAAATAGGCAGGAAACAGTAAGGGAGGCAGCGAATACATCAAGACGCCGATTGGCTGAGATGGTTCGCTGCTTTTTTTTACCTACAAATTATTATAAAATGGAACATTAACTACGAACGCAATGGGGGGATCACGCTATGGATATTAATGACAAAACGCGTGTGACCGTTGACATATACGGAACGCAATATACTCTAACGGGCCACACCAGCACGGAATATATGAAACGGGTTGCCGCTATGGTCAACGAGCAGATGAGCAAAGTTAATAGCGGTTCACCTCGATTAGACTTACCTAAATTAGCGGTTCTTGCAGCTGTAAATATGGGCGATGAGCTCATGAGGCTTCGACGGGAAAGCGAACGGTTATTGCTGGAGGAGACTGAGCGTAAGCGATTGGCTGAAGAGCTGGAAAAATTGAAAGCGGAATCGGCTGAGGAGCTTATTAAAGTAAGGCAGCAGGCTGCGGAAGAGCTGAGCTCGGCTAAAGCCGAAGCGGTTGATGAGCTGGAGTTTCTTAAGGCTCAATCAGAGGAAGAGCTAGAGGACCTGAAGTCGAAAGCTGCAGAAGCTAAAGCGAAGATATTACAAGAGCTGGAACAGGTGAAGGCTGAGTCTGTACAAGCTAAGGCAAGGACTTCAGAAGAGCTAGAGCTAGTGAAGTCGCAGTGGAAGGAAGAGCTCGAAGCTCTGCGGGCTGACACCTCGGAAGAGCTCAATCGTGTGAAGGAGCAATCGGAGAACGAGCTTCAGGATGAGAGGGAGAAGGCAGCAAAAGCGCTTGAGGCTGAGAAGGCGAAAGCAGAACTAGAATTTGAAGAGGCTAAAATTAATGCGGAGCTTGAGCTTGAGAGCGTGAAGGCACTGACCTCCAAGGAAAATGAGAGTATAAAAGTAGAATCGGCACAGCAGCTAGAAGAGCTGAGAGCACAGTCTGCATTAGAGCTTCAAAGGGTGAAATCTGAAGCAGGACAGATCAATCAACGTTTGAAGACGGAAGCAGCTCAAAATATTGAGGCTGTGAAGTCACAGCTAACAGAAGAGCTCGAGCTCGTGAAGTCACAGGCAGCTCTTGATGTGGAGAGCGCACGGGAAGAGGTGTCTGGACTTGCTAACCAATTAGCGACGGAGAAAGCTGATTGGTTTAACAAGCAGACGGAGCTTAAGAATGGTTTTGCATCGGAAGTTGATACGTTGAAACAGAAGCATTCTAGTGAACTAGAAGAGCTGCTAAGCATTCACATCGTTGAATCTGAAGAACAAAGGCAGAAGCATGCTACTGAGATGGAAGCTGCTGAAAGCCGTAGATTAGCTGAAATAGAAGCTTTAGAGAGTCGAAGGAATGCGGAGATTGAAGCGATTGAGAATAAGAGAATAGCTGAAATCACATTGTTCGAAAATAATAAAGAAGCTGAAATTCAAGCGATAACAAGTAAAATGCAAGCTGAGCTCGACTCGTTGGAGAGCAGGACGAAAGAGGAAATACAGACTCTGGAACGGAAGCAGCAAGAGGAAGTTGAGTTGCTGGAAATGGAGAAGCAGCTTGAGCTCGAGGCTCTTAGAGAAGAGAAGCAAGCTGAGCTTCAAGCGTTGGAAGATAAGAGACAGGCTGAGATTGAGGCGCTGGAGAACGAGAAGAAGACTGAGCTTCAGGCTTTGGAAGGTAAGAAGCAGGCTGAGCTTGAAGTGTTGAGAGAAGAGAAGCAAGCTGAGATTGGTTTGCTGAAGAATGAGAAGCAAGCAGAAATTGAGGCGTTGGAGAGCAAGAAGCAGGGCGAGATTAAGTCGCTGTTAGAAGAGAAGCAAGCTGAGCTTGAGCTCTTAGAAATAGAGAAACAAATTGAGTTCGAGACGTTAGAAAGTAAGATGCAGGCACAGATTCAGCTGCTGAAAAATGAGAAGCAGGCTGCACTCGAGGCGCTGGAGAGCAAAAAGCAGAAAGAAATTGATTTACTGCAGGCTGAGAAGCAGGCAGAGATTGATACGCTGGAGAATGAGAAGCGGACTGAGATAAAGTCGCTCTTAGATGAGAAGCAAGCTGAGCTTGAGTCATTGAAAGAAGAGAAGCAAGCTGAACTTGAGTTGTTGGAAATAGAGAAACAAATTGAGTTTGAGTCGCTAGAAAGTAAGCTGCAGGCACAGATTCAGTTGCTGGAAAACGAGAAGCAGGCTGCGATTGAAGCGCTGGAGAGCAAGAAACGGGCAGAAATTGAGTTGCTGCAGGCTGAGAAGCAGGCAGAGATAAAGTCACTACAAGAAGAGAAGCAAGCTGAGCTTGAGTTGTTAGAAATCGAGAAACAAATAGAGTTTGAGTCGCTAGAAAGTAAGCTGCATGCACAGATTCAGCTGCTGGAAAACGAGAAGAAAACCGAACTCGAGGCATTGGAGAGTAAGAAGCAGGCAGAAATTGATTTGCTGAACAAAGAGAAGCAGATTGAGATAAAGTCGCTGTTAGAAGAGAAACAAGCTGAGCTTGAGCTCTTAGAAATAGAGAAACAAATCGAGTTTGAGTCGTTAGAAAGTAAGCTGCATGCACAGATTCAACTGCTGGAAAACGAGAAGCGAGCTGAGCTTCAGGCTTTGGAGAATAAGAAGCAGGCAGAAATTGATTTGCTAATTAACGAGAAGCAAGCTGAGCTCGAAGCGTTAGATAGCAAAAAGCAGGACGAAATAAAGTCGCTGTTAGAAGAGAAGCAGTCTGAACTCGAGTTATTGGAAATGGAGAAGCAGATTGAGCTCGAGACGTTAGAAAGCAAAAAGCAGGCAGAAATTGATTTGCTGAAGAAAGAGAAGCAAGCTGAGCTCGAGGCCTTAGAAAGCAAAAAGCAGGTAGAAATTGAGCTACTTGAAATCGAGAAGCAGAACGAGCTTGAAGCGTTGGAAAGTAAAAAGCAAGCTGAGCTTGAATTGTTGAAAGACGAGAAACAAGCTGAGCTTGAAGCGGTTGAGAGCAAAAAGAAAATTGAAATCGAATCTACAATTAGCCAGATGCAAGTTCAATTCGATGCATTAGAAAGCAAAACACGAGCGGAAATGGAAACATTGAAAAACCAATCAAGTCTCGAGCTACAACAGGTACAAACGGAGCTTCAAGATTTAGAAGCAATGTATACAGATGAGCTTGAAACAGTGAAATCTAATCTCGGGGCTCTTGTTGGAGAGCGTGAAGATTGGCAGACTAGAAGTCGTGAGTGGGAAAAATTACAAGAAAAGCTAGAAAACGATGTCGCACACTGGACAAGAGAAGCAGAGGATCAGCGGCGGACTGTCATCGAGCAGCAGGAAATGCTGCAAGATGTGGAAACGCAAACGACTGAACGGCTTAAATTGCTTGAATCAGTGCGCGATAAAGTTGAGTTAGAGCGGGAAGAGCTTGTCCGCCAGCTTAGCGAGCGGGACGACTGGGAGAAAGCGTGGAGCGACTCGATGAAGGAGCTGCAAGCGCGTCTCGCGTTGGCGCAGCAAGAGGGTAACGCCGCCACCGAGCGTGAGGCGGCATTAGAAGCCCGCCTAGCCGAGCTTAGCCAGGCAGAGAAGGGCTTGCGCGAAGCCGCGCAGCGTGCATCGCGCGAATTGGAGGCGGCGCGTACTGAGGCGGCCGCTGTTGGATCTCGCGAGGAGGAATTAACCGCGTCGCAGGAAGAGCTTCATGAGCAGGCTACGCGAGCAGATCGTTTGCAAGCTGAGCTTGAACAGCTTAAACAGGAGCATTTTGAGCTTAGCAATGAATATGCGAAGCTGCAGGTCGAGTACAATGAATGGATTGATCTGTTGGAACAATCCTAATATAAAAATCTATTTAACACACCGTGCACCTCTAATGACAGATATAGACTTCGAGTCTGTATTCGTCAATAGAGGTGCTTTTTCCACATAGTTGGAATACAAAAAAGGACTGCTACCCGCGATATCGCATGGTGACAGCCCTTGACCTGTTGTAAGTTAATTTAATTAGCTAACGACTAATTTCGCCTTCATTTGGTTATGACCGGCGCCGCACATGATGTTACATTTAATTTCATAGGTACCAGCGGGTAAATTGATTACTTCCGATTTGTTCCCTGTGATTTTAATGTTCTGACCGACAATTTCAATTCCGTGGGCACCCTTTGTGTTTTGCAGAGTGAGCTTAACAGGTGTATCTTTCGGAATCGTGTATTCCGCCTCATCGAATTCCCAAGAAGTAGCGGTAATGATGACTTCCGTCGATGCCGATTCAGTTGAGGCTGGTGATGGTGAGTTGCTACCAGATTCGGAATTATTCTTGCCACCACAAGCAGCAAGAGCAAGCATCAAGGCTGTTAGTGTTAGAAGAAGAGCGAGCTTTTTGTGCATTTTAATTTCCCTCCGTACCTATATGTTGCAGAAGGTGTTCGTTGTCATATATTTCTACTTGACCATCCCCTGCCCGTAAATATTGTACCATATGTCATTCGCCAAACCCATGTCAGAAGCATGACATTATTCCCTTTCCACGTGCGGAAACTCTCCCCCCGAAAAAAATGGTAAGGAATATGCTTCAACGTGAAAAACACCCTCCCCGCCGCGAGGGCAAAGGAGGATGCTTTGAGGTGAAAACAAAAAACGGTAAGCCTTCCTAGTCCCGATGCTTGTTATGTGAAGCAGCTTCATACGGGTTGGAAAC
Organism: Cohnella abietis; assembly: GCF_004295585.1. Taxonomy (NCBI): domain Bacteria; kingdom Bacillati; phylum Bacillota; class Bacilli; order Caryophanales; family Paenibacillaceae; genus Cohnella; species Cohnella abietis. The sequence goes on from NZ_AP019400.1 coordinate 1,909,632, forward strand.
GGGAATGAACAAGTCGATGATCCCGATCACCAATGCTGCTAACAAAGCGCCGATTACTGAGACATGTACATTTCCTACTACAAATTGAGCCAACCAGATTACAAGCGCACTCGAGAGAAATCCAACGATTCCTCGACCAAATGGAGTAACCCTTTTGCCAAAAATTCCTTCGATAATCCATCCCATTACAGCAATGACGACTGCGAGCATAAGTGCGCTCCAGAATCCGCCTACTGAAAATTGGGGCACTAACCATCCAACCACCATAAGCACGATGGCTGAGACGATAAAGCGAACAATTGTCCCAAGAAAATTCATCTTATCGACCTCCTTGACCGTTAGTGTATCCTTAGTTTCAATCTATATGAGTGGAAGGTTTCTCAAGTTCAGTCTATTCGGCTATAATATAAGGCGAAGGAGTTGAATTTCGCCGTGAACGCTAAGGCCTTACATACATTAGAGTACGATAAAATAATTAATCAATTAAATGGTCTAACCTCGACCAGCCTCGGAAGGGAGCAATCCGAGAAGCTTTCTCCATCGCGCGAATTGCCTATTGTCGTTCGTCGACTTGCTGCTACAGATGAAGCTGTAAGGGCGACAACCTTTAAAGGTGCTCCGCCTTTTGGAGGAATTACGGATATTCGGTCATCGCTGTACCGTGCCAAGCTACAAGGCATTCTTCAGCCTCCGGAGCTTATGGATACTGCACAATTTATTATGGGCTCCCGTCGTTTAAGTCGGTATATTGCTTTGGCAGGAGAAGAGACGGAGTTACCACTGCTAAGTGATCTGTGTGAGCCTTTAACGGATTTCAAACCACTTGAGGATGAAATACGTAGATGTATTGATGAACAAGGAGACGTTCTTGATTCAGCAAGTCCAGAGCTTGCCTCTGTTCGTCGCGATATCCGAATTAATGCTGGTCGTGCTCGGGAGAAGCTGGAAAGTCTAATTCGATCAAGCTCAGTTCAAAAAATGCTCCAGGATGCGCTGATCACAATGAGAAATGATCGTTATGTTATTCCTGTTAAGCAGGAATACCGTGCGCATTTTGGTGGTATCGTGCATGACCAATCGGGTAGCGGTGCGACTTTGTTTATTGAGCCAGAAGCAGTTGTACAAATGAATAACAAGCTTCGTGAGCTAAAAATAAAAGAACTAAATGAAGTCGAACGTATTTTACGCAGGTTGAGTGAGCAGGTAGGTGAGCGTGCCGAGCTTCTAGCAGGAGATGCAGAAATTCTTGGTTTGATCGATTTTATTTTTGCCAAGGCCTCACTTGCACATGCACTTACCGCTACGCTGCCTGAAATGAACGATGAAGGTCGACTACATTTGCGCAAAGCACGTCACCCCCTCATTGATATTAAACAAGCAGTTCCCATCGATATTGTTCTGGGAGAAGAGTATGCCTCTATCATTGTTACCGGACCTAATACGGGTGGTAAAACGGTTTCACTAAAAACAATCGGTCTACTCAGCTTGATGGCCATGTCGGGGTTGTTTATCCCTGCTGAAGACGGAAGCCGATTGTGCGTTTTTGATGGGATTTACGCAGATATCGGAGACGAGCAAAGCATTGAACAAAGCTTAAGTACTTTCTCCAGCCATATGACCAATTTAATTTCTATGCTGAGCCAAGTCACACATCAGAGTTTGGTGCTGCTCGATGAGTTGGGTGCAGGAACGGATCCGGCCGAGGGCTCTGCGCTGGCAATCGCTATTTTGGAGCATCTGCAGAAATTAGGCTGTCGGTTAATCGCCACGACCCACTACAGTGAACTAAAGGCATATGCCTACAATCGTGAAGGTATCATTAATGCAAGCATGGAGTTTGACGTGGCAACTTTGCGTCCGACTTACCGGCTTCTTGTGGGAGTGCCAGGTCGTAGTAACGCTTTTGCTATTGCGGAGAGACTTGGACTGCCGAAAAGTATTATTGATCATGCGCGTGGTGAAGTCAGTGAGGATGAGCTGAAGGTCGATTCGATGATTGCATCGCTTGAACAGGATCGTCTTCTTGCGCAATCCGAACGACAAGCAGCTGAGAGACTTCGCCGTGAAGCGGAGAAGCTGCAGAATGATATTCAGGTGGAACGTGATAAGCTGCAGGAGCAGAAGATAAAGGTGCTAGAAAGCGCAAGAGAAGAAGCGCGTTCAGCGATTGCCAAGGCCAAGAGAGAGGCTGAAGAGATCATCAATGATCTACGCCGTTTAGCATTGGAAGAAGGAGCATCTGTTAAGGAGCACAAGCTAATTGAGGCACGCCGTCGATTAGAGGATGCTGTTCCTTCCCCAGTAGCCAATACGAATCGATCCTCGAATGCGAAGCAGGGTAAAATCGAGGTAGGTGATGAAGTGAAGGTGCATAGCCTCGGGGGACAAAAGGGGCATGTAGTTGAACTGACAGGAAGCTCAGAAGCAATAGTGCAGCTTGGAATTATGAAAATGAAGGTTCCTCTCACTGAACTGGAGCCACTGCGTAAAACGGCAGCGAGCAAAGCTCCTAAAGCGCAAGCGACCATCGTTAAGCGCACACGTGATGAAAGCATACGCACTGAGCTGGATTTGAGAGGCATGATGCTTGATGAAGCGATTATGGAGGTGGATCAGTTTTTGGATGAGGCGTTTCTATCCAATCTGGGTCAAGTCTATATCATTCATGGCAAAGGAACTGGGGCATTGCGCACAGGCGTTCAAGATTTCCTACGTCGACATAAGCATGTGAAGAGCTATCGGTTGGGCCAATTCGGAGAAGGAGGCGCGGGGGTATCCGTAGCCGAGCTTCATTGACATTGACAGGAGGTAGTCAGTCATGCAAAGTCTAGTTGATTCCTTAATGTCGCATCGTTTTACTGCGGTTCTGGCTTACTTCTCTGTGGGTATACTTGCGCTCATCGTATTTCTAGCCTGTTTTGAGCGGGTTACGAAATACGATAGCTGGAAAGAGATCCGCAAAGGAAACTTATCAGTAGCTATGGCGACTGGCGGCAAAATATTTGGAATATGTAATATTTTCCGTTTTTCTATTGAGGCCAATGATACGATTTATCAAAGCCTACTCTGGGCTGGAGTCGGATTTATGCTACTTCTTGTTGCCTATTTTTTATTCGAGTTTCTCACCCCGGTATTTAAAATAGATGATGAAATTGAGCGGGATAACCGGGCTGTTGGTTTCCTTGCTATGGTTTTGTCAGCTTCCTTATCCTATATTATTGGCGCTGCTGTGGTCTAAAACGGAGGGTATACGTATGAAATATTTGTGGGGAACACTTTTTGCACTGGCAGTTGTGTTCGTTGTTATTGGTGTTATTTATATGATGAGGGAGGCGTAACCTGATATGGCTGTTGTAATATGTCCATGGTGTCAAAGCGAGATTATGCAGGAAGAAGGCCAGGAGCCTGATAAAATATGTCCAGTATGCGACAACGAGATTGATGGTTACCGCACTTTGAAGCTTAATATAGGTGAGTCCGAGGAAGAGCTAGAGGACGAGACTGAAGAAGAAGCTGTTAGGCTGTCCATCGATGAAGAAGTAGATTGGTCTGAAGAAGATGATGATGGACTAGGTAATACGAGCGATGAGTTAGTTCAATTTGAAGAAACAGTTGAACAGCTACTTAATGAGCAGGAGCTTGTTCCAGAATGTCCGTTATGCCATGAGTATATGGTTGAAGCGGGAGAGCAGCTCGTTTCCGCTGATCATTTTCGTCCAAGAGTAACTGATGTATTGGGAGAAGCTATAATCGTTGCGCCATTCACGCTATCGATGTACATTTGCCCTTCCTGCTTCGTTACGCATTCTCTATTAGGTGATTCTTATCGCCAGCATCTCGTCCGCCGCTTTAGTCAGAATGTTACTGATTTAGGCAGTAAGCGGAATTAAGCATTGAGCGTAGCGTCTGGTTTATTTAGCTGGACCATCCAAACAGTTATAATCAATTCGGATGGGAAGCTGGGTGCATTTGTCGCTACGGCAGGCACTGGCGGTGCAATTAGGGGTACTGGCGAATCGTTGCGTCCAGCCTACAGCCCTCACAGTTTATATTGCCGTTGTGGAGCTGTCAGAAACGCCTTATGCTATCTGGTGGTCAACCAGGGCTCCATAACTAGCAGGGACAAGCCTGGGGGCGAGGATGCCATTCATCCAACGCAGCAGCTAGCCCTAAAATAGTAATAATAAAACAGAGGCATTCGCATACATTGCGGATGTTTTTTTGTGGCTGAAAGAAATTTCTGCGAAGAACCCAGGCGAATTAGACCAGCTATTGAACCGGATACCTACTGCCGACCGCACCCCGAGTAACGTATTCCACTGCTCCACCCTATTCTACTACCAACCGCCTCCTCGCCTTCTTGGGAGGTGTGTTTCTGGCTAACGAACTGTATTGAGCTTAATACCGTTAAAATGGCTTCTAATTTATTCTAACGAACCCCATTGGCTTTATTGAGTAATTATTAGGAGGAATGGAGCTATTTTGGTGGATATAAGGTGTCTAGAGTTTGTTACAATATAAAACCATTAGATTTTGAGCAAATAAGAGTTACTGGGTTCGTAAGCTGAATGTTCAGTTATGAGCAGATGAGTTTCAGACTTCTAGCTGATGGGGAGGGATGAATAACATTGAATAACATCGTTAATCGAACGGCTAGCCCGGCACCAAGTAACCAGTACGGTTAAAAACAATTAAAAACATCGTAATTCGCTACTCCAGTTGCAGCAGGTACTTAAAGTAATTAGCCTCGTCGGAGCCACAGCCACAGTCAGATATCGCTTTCCCTCATGATAACCTGCAGCCTCAGCCGAACCCAGCCACTTCCAAAAGCCACATACCACTTTTCCTCATGCATAACCCGCAGACTGTCAAGACAGACTAACACCTGATGTCTAATGATCGCATAGGAGGAAACAACACATGATGCAAGCTATGACGGCCAAGGAGTTAGAATATGTTGCCGACTCCATGTCCAATGAAGACCTGTTGATGAAACAATGCTCAATAGCAGCCGCTTCTATTACGAATGTTCAGCTTCAACAAGCGTGCTCCCACATGGTTGACGTACACACACAGCACTACAGCACTTTGCTAAACGCGCTGCAACAGCATCAGGCAATGGCACCTACCCAACCCCAATCCTAAGGAGGATGAATATGCTCAACCAATCGACAGGCCACCCGGCTTTAACGGATGAGGATTTGGCATCGACGATCCTTTCGGATCTCAAGAGGGTGACGCGAGAATATGCGACTGCCGCTACAGAATCGGTTTGTCCGGAAACCCGACAAATGTTTACTCAATTAATGAATACAACGCTCACAATGCAAGGTGAACTCTATACGGTTATGCAGCAAAATAATATGTATAATGCATCTTCTCCAGCCTTAAAGCAGGAAATAACGAAGCAATTACAGCAATACCAGCAAACGCAGCAAAAAACATCTCAATTCATCCAGCAAACACAAATGGCAAATAGCCAAATCCCAGCTAACCCAGCAGGTCAGATGACGACTCCAGCGTATCAATAACTGTTAATAGCACCAGATAATCCTGTCCCCGATCGGTGTTTTTTCCGATACGGGGATTTTTTAACAGCTTCCCTTATTTCGCTTTTCATGGAGCCTGTTTTTGATGTATTATGAAGAGTAATTCAGGAGGGATCATGATGAACGAATTTAAATTAAGCATCTTGGATCTGCTCAAGGAAGACGCCCGATTGACTGCCACTACTATTGCTACGATGTTAGGTGCAGAGCAAGAGGACGTTTCCGCCGCGATCGCGGAGATGGAGCAGGATCATGTCATCGTAAAATACGCAACAATCGTTAATTGGAGCAAGGTTGACGATGAGAAAGTAACAGCGCTTATCGAGGTGGAATGCACACCGGAGAGAGGTCGCGGCTTTGAGAGCATTGCTGAACGCGTTTATTTGTATCCGGAAGTGAAGTCCGTTTATTTAATGTCGGGCGCTTATGATTTATTGGTCGAGATCGAAGGGAAAAACCTGAAGGAAGTCGCATCATTCGTCTCCAACAAGTTATCCACGATTGAGTCGGTAATATCAACGAAAAGCTTCTTCATTCTTAAGAAATATAAACAGGACGGTATTATATTCGAAGAATTCGAGGATGATCATCGCCTGCTCGTATCACCATAAATGGCAGTCCATCGTAAAGGAAGAATGACCCATGATAAAAGATGAGCAAAAGCCGCAAATTCAAGATCGAGCACGTAGCGGCGGGATGAATGAATACTTGGCTTCCCATGCTCGCGCGATTCAACCGTCGGGAATCCGGCGCTTCTTTGACTTGGTTAGTGCCAGCAAAGATAAAGACATCATCACGCTAGGGGTCGGAGAGCCAGATTTCGTTACTCCTTGGCGTATTCGGGATGCGGCGGTTTATTCTCTTGAGAAGGGAAAAACGCAATATACATCCAATGCTGGGATGCCGGAGCTACGTGAAGCTATCGGACAATACTTAGATAATCAATTTCACGTGTCCTATGACCCGGCTAAGGAAATTATTGTTACCGTTGGGGGCAGTGAGGGTATCGATCTTGCGTTGCGTGCGCTCATAGAGCCAGGAGATGAGATACTCGTTCCCGAGCCGAGCTATATTTCCTACTCACCGATTACGGCTTTAAGCGGTGGCGTCGCTGTGGGTATCGAAACCTTTGCTAAGGATCAGTTTAAGCTAACAGCCGAAAGTCTGAAAGCAGCTATTACCCCTAAATCCAAGATTCTAATTCTTTGCTATCCGAGCAACCCAACTGGTGCTGTCATGACTTATGATGAGATGCTGCCGATTGCAAAGCTTGTAGAAGAAAATGATCTTATTGTGATTTCAGATGAAATCTATGCTGAGCTTTCCTTTAATGCTAAGCATGTTAGCTTTGCTTCTTTGCCTGGCATGAAAGACAGGACTATTCTTGTCAGCGGATTTTCCAAAGCATTTGCAATGACAGGATGGCGGATGGGCTACGCCTGCGGACACCCTGATTTAATTAGCGTAATGCTTAAAATACATCAATACACAGTGATGTGCGCACCAATAATGGGTCAGGTAGCTGCGTTGGAGGCTTTAACTAAAGGCGGGCTTGAGGAGAAGGACCGCATGGTCGAATCCTACAATCAAAGACGTCGGCTAGTTGTTCAGGGCTTCCGTGACATGGGGCTGGAATGCCATGAGCCGCAGGGTGCATTCTATGCATTCCCTTCTGTTCAATCTACGGGTCTTACCTCAGAGCAATTTGCCGAAAGGCTTCTGCTGGAGGCGAAGGTTGCTGCGGTTCCTGGGCATGTTTTCGGCAAAGGCGGGGAAGGTTTCTTGCGCTGTTGCTATGCAACTTCTGTTACTCAGCTAACGGAAGCAATGGAGCGTATTAACCTATTTATTAGAAAATTAGAATAAAAATTCAAAAGTTTGAAAAATGATGTTCAATTGTATTGTGTTTTGCTATAATAACCATGGTTTTCAACCCGCTAAGCATCGTGTTACGTCATGAGAAGGGGGAATGTACATGGCCGAGGCAGAGCAGGATTCTCTATCTTTGACATCATTATATGCCAACGCATCTATCATTTCTCATCACCCTACCGAGGTTACGGATTTAGTAGAGGAAATTGATAGATTACGTAAGGCAATGACAGAAACTTTCTTGCACGAGCATTCACTAATCGCAGATTCAGTTGTGGAGCTTAGCCGACAGCTGGATCTAAAAATTAATGAATATATGAAGTATGTACGCTTGAGCCGGCAAGAGGTTCGGTGACTTGTTCACCGACCTCTTTTTTTTCAATATGTGACTGCGTACAACGGTAACGGTGTCCTTAAGACGCAGTTACCGTTTTTCCATCTTTCTTGAATAACCTCCGACAGCTGTTTAAGCCTTCTTTTAGAGAGAAAAGCGTTTGTGCTATAGTTAGCTTATGAAGGGGAAAGGGGGCCGAGCGATGCTATGGTTAATTACGGGTGGAATCGGCTGCGGGAAATCTGAATTCGCACACGAGCTGGCTCTGACAGTGGGGCGTGAAGGTATTCGATTGTCATGTCCCCCTTTTCCTGAGGGACGAACGCGAACTAAGCATCGGGATGTGGATAACGAGCCCCATTTTCCTTGGACATACACAGATGCCGATGAGACGCTGGCGAATAAGCTGAATGCCATCAATATGGAATCGAATATTTTTCGAGCAGATCGACGCGTTATCGTAATGGATAGCTTATCTGGCTGGCTCCGTGGTTTGTATGAACAAATTCAAGAGGATACCCCAGAAGCGGATAACCGAATAGATAGAGCTTGGCAAGAGGTGTTGGCGGCTATTCTTTCTTTTGAAGGAAAAATGATTGTGATAACGGAGGAAATTTCAGCAGGATTATCGATGAGCTTGCGGGAACAAGGCTATGCCTACAGACTAGCGGCTGCTAACCGCAGGCTGCTGGAGGCTAGCACGACTCTATATCGCATGACAGCCGGCATGGCGACTGAAGTTAAAGGTTATCGATTGAAACGGGGGACATTAGTGGATGAAAATATATACACGGACAGGTGACGAAGGAAAAACGTCGGTCATAGGCGGACGCGTCATGAAGGACGATATTCGTGTTGAGGCTTATGGAACAATTGATGAATTAAACAGCTTTGTCGGGCAAACGATATCCGTCTTAGTCAGGGAGACGACGGTCGATTGGGTCGATCTACTCGAACATCTTACACTCATTCAGCACGAGCTGTTCGATTGCGGCTCTGATCTTTCTTATGCAGAACCCATACCCGAGAAAATGAAGGTCACGCCAGTGATGACGGAGCGATTGGAAGCTTTGATTGATCATTATGAAGGGCAAACCCCGCCGATAACGAGATTTATTTTGCCAGGGGGCAGTGAGCCTGCTTCTCTATTTCACGTATGCCGAACTGTATGCCGTCGCGCGGAGAGAAGGCTAGTGTCGCTGGCCGCTGAGCAAGACTGTCCGGAAGAGGTTGGCAAATACTTAAATCGACTATCTGATTTTTTCTTTACTGTTGCACGGGCGGCTAATGCCCGCCTTGGTCATCTTGACGTGGAGTACGAACGAGGTGCGCAAGTTTTTAGGCGGGGGTCTTAAACAATGTCTTCCGAAGATAATGGAAATACCAGCTATTATGCTCCAATTAACATCATTGCCAATGCTTCCGATGAGGGGCGACAATTAAGGGACATCCTCCGGAAAAGGATCGGCATTTCTAGACGACTAATGGTGAAGCTGAAGACGTCGGATGAAGGGCTGCTGGTTAACGGACAGAAGGTTTGGCCGAACCATCAGATTTCCGAAGGGGACGTCATTAGCCTGCGCATGGAAACAGAAGTATCCGAGACCATATTGCCTCAGCCAATGGAGCTCGACATCGTTTTCGAGGATGAGCATTTACTAGTATTGAATAAGCCGGCTGGCGTTATTGTACATCCGACAACGGGACATTACTTGAATACTCTCGCTAACGGGGTTATGCATTATTGGCAGGAGCGAGGAGAAAGAATTCGATTTCGTCCCGTACACCGCTTAGATGAGCACACATCAGGTTTAGTTATTATAGCTAAGCATTCTCTAGCACAGCAGCAATTGTCGGCTCAGATGATGGAGGGCACCGTAACGAAGGAGTATCGGACATTCGTCTATGGTCGTCCGGCTGAGCTTGAAGGTGAAATTAACGGGCCAATTGGCAGACAAACGGAAGATCCCCATCGTCGTGTCGTAAGGGAAGATGGAGCTCCTTCACTGACATTCTATAAAGTAACGGATACGTATCTCGATCAAGCTAGTGCGGTTGATATTCGCTTGGGGACCGGGAGGACGCATCAGATTAGGGTTCATATGACCTCTATAGGCTGTCCGATCATCGGAGACAGCTACTATACGGACGAGAAGTGGCTGGAAACTGAGCTTGCCTCTAGTCTATCTGAAACAATTACACGCCAGGCGTTGCACGCTGCTCGGCTCGGCTTTAAGCATCCGATTACAGGGGAAGAAATGGTGCTGGAGGCAGCTTTACCAGAGGACATGAAGCGGCTGGAGCGGGAGCTGGAAAAGCTTGTACATACTTAAAATAAAGGGGTTTAGGACGTGGCTGATCAGTTAAAGATTTACCATTTGCCGACTTGCAGTACTTGCAAGAGCGCTATCAAAGCATTAAAACAGCAAGGCTATGAATTGGAGCTACAGGATATTAAGACTAGCCCTCCAACGGAGGAAGAACTATCTAAGCTCATTTCTATGAGTGGCTTGCCCATTGGTAAGTTTTTTAACGTATCCGGTGAAGCTTATCGAGAGATGGGGCTTAAGGACAAGCTTCCCAAGTTGACGGAAGAAGAGAAGATAAAGCTGCTTGCCTCCAATGGGATGCTAATTAAACGTCCTATCGTAACGGATGGCAAAAGTAAAATATCCATTGGTTTCCGGGAACTGGATTTCGGTCCGGTATGGTACAATTCATGAAGAAGCAATCGTTTCGCTCCACGCGGCTTGATCGGTTAGGCTCCGCGATATTCGCCGAAGTGGCGCAATGGAAACAAGAAGCAAAGAGTAAGGGCTTGACCATTATTAATCTAGATATCGGCAGCCCGGATCAGCCCCCAGTAGAGGAGCTCCGCTCCGCTCTTGCGAATGCTAGCCTACGGTCCGATACTTATCGTTATCCGGGAACGGAAGGCACCTTAGCATTCAGGCAAACGGTTGCTAAGTGGTTCCAGCATCGTTTCGGAGTAGAGCTCGATCCACACGAGGAAGTGCTCTCGTTAATGGGTACACAGGATGGGCTGGCTCACTTGCCGCTCGCGATCAGCGATCCTGGGGATGCCGCGTTATTGCCTGACCCAGGTTATCCGGTTTACGGTGCTGGACTAGCCGTCGCCGGAGTCGAAGCGATTCCGTTGCCATTGCTAGAGGAAAACGGCTACTTACCCGACTTCGAGGCCATTCCTCAGAGCATATGGGATAAAGTTAAATTCATGATATTGAACTATCCAAGCAATCCCTTATCAGCTACAGCAGATTTGGCGTTCTTTGAACGTGCGGTACATACCGCTCGCAAGCATGGCGTGCTGCTCGTTCACGACAATGCATACAGCGAGATGGCCTTCGATGGTCAACGTCCTCCGAGTGTGCTTGAAATACCGGGAGCTTTCGATATCGCAATAGAGTTTCATTCCCTATCCAAATCGTATCACTTGGCGGGAACACGTCTAGGCTTCGCGGTAGGCAACCGGGAGGTACTATCCTCGCTTCGTGCTCTGAAGAATAACATCGATTTTGGCGTATTTTTAGGGGCACAAGAGGCTGGCATTGCAGCATTAGAAATGGATATTCGTGATTCCAAGCCTATAGCCAGAGTTTACGAGAGTCGTAGAGATGTATTTGTTAAAGCTCTGCACGAGCAAGGATGGAATGTTCCGACACCTTCAGCGACGATGTTCCTATGGGCTCGGGTTCCTGAGGGGTGGTCATCGCGGGCGTTCTCGCAATCTTTACTTACTTCAACAGGGGTTGCATCTATACCAGGCAATGCCTTTGGTAGTTTGGGAGAAGGATATGTACGGCTAGCAATGGTGGAGCCTGAGCATGTGTTGCTAGAGGCTGCACAGAGGATTGGTGGATTTATCCGCACGGCACAACCGGAATAATGAAATGGGGGGAATAAACAGTGGCTGAAGAGAGAGTTATGCTTGTCGATGGGATGGCTTTATTGTTTCGTGGATACTTCGCAAATTCATATGGAGGATATATTCGCAAAACAAAAGCAGGCTTGCCGACCAACGCGGTATTCGGCTTCGTGAAATATTTACTGGATGCTTGCAAAACCTTTAATCCGACGCATATCGTCTGCTGTTGGGATTTAGGCAGCAAAACCTTCCGTACAGATAAGTTCGATGGTTATAAAGCTAATCGCCCTGCAGCGCCGACAGATCTGATTCCGCAATTCGATTTGGTGAAAGAGGTTGTTACAGGCTTTAATATTCCGAATATTAGTTTCCCTGGGTATGAAGCGGATGACTGTATAGGCACCTTATCCAGACAATTGAGCGAGCATATGGAAGTGCTCGTTCTGACCGGAGATCACGATATGCTGCAGCTGGTAGACGAGCGTGTGAAGGTCATTATTATGAAAAAAGGTGCGTCCAACTACGCTGTTTACGATGCGGAGAAGCTATTGGAAGAAAAGCAGCTGACTGCCAAGCAATTCATTGATCTCAAGGGGCTCATCGGAGATACCTCGGACAATTACCCGGGTGTGAAGGGGATTGGTGAGAAAACGGCGACTAAGCTGCTAGTTGAATATGTTTCTATAGAGGGCATTCTCGACAACCTTGAGCAGCTACCGAAAGGTGTAAAGGCCAAGATCGAAGCCGAGATCGATATGCTACATCTTTGCCGTGAATTGGCTACAATTAGCTGTGACGCGCCGGTAAGCTGTTTGCCTGACGATTGCTTCTGGCAGCCGGATCATGCAAAAATTTTCACCATGTTCGAGGAATTGGAATTCAATAGTCTCGTTAAAGACGTAAGTCGGTTTATCGCTGTATCGTGATAATGGAATTACTCATAGGGTGATATTGAAAAAGTGTTGGTACAGGGATTTCTTGTACCAACACTTTTTTTGTTAATTAACCGCTAATGTCATGTTTCGAGGGAAGGTTATTCTTGAGAAATAAAAAAATTTTTTGTTAAAGAATCTTTAAGCTAAATCCATGCTATGTGAAGAGGTCAAGTTGGACACGAAATCGCAAAAAATAAGTTTAATGATATCCGCCAAATACGTCCATCCAACCGTTCTGTATTTTCAGCTTAGACACTTCATTTTCCCGAGTCGATCTTTGCTGCTGCTCCATCCCTAAGCCTGCGAAGAGATAAAGAGGAAGCTGCTTCATCTCACTTAAATGGTCTACGAGCTTGGATTTTCGGGAGGAAGTATGATTCATCTGATAATACAGCGTTGACCGGCTCAGTCCGAGAAGGGCTGTTTGGGTTCGGATAGGTAAGCTTGTTTCGTCTTTATTAATGAACTCGTTACGGTCTTCCTTAGATAATCTCGATATCGTTGCCTGCTTCAGCCACTCAAGCTGCATAGTTAATTGATCGATCTCCGCCTGCATTTCCGCGAGCTGCTGCTCATGGTCGGATTTCAGCTTCTCTTGCTTCTTATGATCGTTCTCGAATAGTTTGGATAGATTATCCAAGGCATGCTTTCTCCATCGACCTAACACTAGAGGGTGGATGTCATATTCCAAGGCTAACTCGGTGATACTGCTTTGTTCCTCAAGAAGCTTGGATATAATGTGCGCCTTTTGCTGGGGTGTAAATCTTCTTCTGTTAGCTGCCGCCATATTTATATCTTCCTTTCTGTGGTCCAAATTTCATGTCATTTTGCTTCAAAACGACTCATTATATTCCTAATAATATTGCAAATAGGAGTGAAGTACAAGTGTTATTCCTACTTGACACATAGGAATTTGGTGGATTAAGATTCCTAGTATCCTATAGCGGATATTCGCCGCTTTAGGTAGCAACACTGACCAGACAAACTGGAAGAATATTGACATAATCGAACACTGCTGTTGGCAAGGAGTGATGTGAAAGTGGAGGTTCTTGGACTAAAGAATGTTTCCAAAACGTACAGGAATGGAACGGTTGCCGTCCAAGAAGCAAACCTAAGTATTCATGAAGGGGAGTTTGTATCCTTCGTAGGTCCTTCCGGCTGCGGAAAGTCGACGATATTTCGCATGGCAGCGGGTTTGTCGCAACCGACAGCAGGACAAATTGATATTTTGGGAGGCACGCCAGAGCAAGCAAGAACGAGCAATTCGATTTCTTGCGTTTTCCAAGAAGCAACGCTGCTCCCTTGGGTTTCGGTCAGCGAGAACATAACGCTGCCCTTACAGCTTCGAAAGCAGCCGCGCAAGCAACAGCTGGAAGAGGCCGAGCGGGTGTTGCAGCTAGTAGGTCTGCAGGATTATGCGAAGGCGCTACCTCGGGAGCTTTCAGGTGGAATGAAGATGCGTGTCTCAATCGCGCGTGCACTCGTTGCCAAGCCCAAGATTTTATTCATGGACGAGCCGTTCGGAGCGCTAGATGAAATTACAAGACAGACGCTGCAGGAAGAGCTGCTGACGATCTGGCAGAAAACCGAGCAAATGACGATTTTATTCGTCACGCACAATGCTTTCGAGGCAGTGTATCTATCGAATCGGATTATGGTTATGACACCGCGACCTGGTCGGATATCCGATGAGATCGCGATTAATATTCCTTACCCTCGCGGCGAGCAGTTCCGCGCTCATTCGGACTTCAGCAATTATGTCCGTCAAGTGAGCGAGTCGCTTAGACATTGATAGGACGCAGATGTAAATGATTTGAGAGAGGAGGACAACTCCATTGAATAGGCTTAGAACGGGAAGCTTTAGTCGTATTTTCCCACCTTTCGCTGCATTTGTCGTATTCGTTGGCTTATGGCAGCTCATCGTTGCGCAAGCGGAAATTCCGCCATATTTACTGCCTAAGCCATCCGATATCGTTGAAGCGGTCGTCTCCAACTGGAGAAGCTTGCTGGGCTCGGTGTATACGACAACACTCGAAACGATTCTAGGCTTCTTGTTCTCCGTTGTCGGAGGAGTGCTAGGCGCGATTCTGCTCGCCAGCTCTAAGATGATAGAGAGAAGTATTTACCCCTATGCAATCGTATTGCAGACGATTCCGATCGTAGCGGTGGCTCCGATTATTGTTATTTGGTTCGACGCCGGACTTCGGTCCATCGTCATAATCGCGTTTCTGATCGGTTTCTGCCCAATGCTGTCTAACACTTTAATCGGGCTGAACTCCACGGATCAGAATCTGAAAAACCTATTTCATCTCTATAATGCTTCGAAATGGCAGACGATGTGGAAGCTACGAATTCCTGCAGCTCTCCCTTACATCGTAGGAGGCTTGAAAATTTCCTGCTCCCTTTGTGTCATAGGCGCTATCGTCGGAGAATACGTAGCTGGTGTCGGTGGCGGTCAGGGAGGACTCGGCTATGCAATCACTTACGCGGCTATGCGTATCCAAACACCGTATTTGTTTGCATGTGGTCTTATGGCATCAGTGCTTGGGATTGCTTTCTATCAGCTCGTAAGCTTTTTCTCCCGCAGACTGCTTGGCTCATGGCATGAATCTGAGCTGAGAACGGATATGGATTAATCGTTTAATAAACCCATTTGAGAGGATAGATGAGAAATGAAAAAAGCTTCAATACCATTCATATTGATGATAATACTGGCGATTGTAGTTGTTGCCGGATGCGGCAATAACAAGAACACGGATAGCAAACCTGAGGCGTCTTCAGAATCTCCAAAAGCTTCTGAAGCAGTGTCTTCCCCTGAGTCGGCTTCCCCAGAAGCTTCCAAAGAGCTTAAGAAAATTACAGTTCAGCTGGGATGGTTCGCTGAGCCGGAGTATGGCGGAGATTACGCTGCTTTAGTTAAAGGCTACTTTGCAGAAGAGGGCTTGGACGTAACGATTAAATCAGGCGGACCGAAGGTAAACGGCAGACAGATCGTAGCTTCTGGAAATGCGGACTTCGGGTTCGCGAGAGCCGATGCCGTATTGCAAAATCGCGAAGAGGGACTTCCAATCGTATCGGTAGCTGCCGCGCTACAAAGCTCCCCGCAGGCACTTATTTTTCATAAGGATCAGAACATCAAAACATTCGAGGATTTGAACGGTCGCACGGTATTTTTCGTTCCGGGAGTGCCGGCATATGAGTACGTGAGGAAGAAATACAACTTAACGTTGAAAGAGCAAGTTACAGACGGTACGCTAGTGCGTTTCTTAGCGGATAAGACATCTCTCCTCCACGGATTCGCGACTTCGGAGCCGATCACATTGAAAGAGCAAGGAGTAGATGCTGAACCGTTCCTGCTGTCCGAGTCCGGTTATGATCCCTATGAAATCACGATCATTACCTCTGAAAGCTTCTTGAAGAGTAATCCGGAAGTCGTTAAAGCTTATTTAAGAGCCGTGAAGAAAGGTTGGGCGTATTACTTCGACAATGCTGAGGAAGTTAACGCAAGAATTCACGAGGATAACAAGGAGCTACCTATTGACGCTATGAATAAACAGGCAGTTGCTTATAAACCGTACGTAACAGGTGGAGATGCAGCTACTGAAGGCTTTGGAGTCATGAAGGAAGCGCGCTGGGAAGAAAACAAGAAACAGCTGCTGGAAGTTGGATTACTGAAAAAAGACGTCAACGTCAACGAAGCATTCACTACCGAGTATTTGCCTAAATAACAAGGAAGCATGACGGAGGTAAAAGCCAATGAGTACCCTGACTTCACCAGAGAAGGAACAATATTGGATCGATGTAGCGGTGGAGCTGTCAGCGCAATTTGCACTGACAGCAGCCGAGATAGATCGCAAGGCAGAGCTGCCAAAGGATAACCTACGGCTACTGTTTGAACGAGGCTTGGACACAGCGATATTGCCAGAAGAGAAGGGCGGCGCGGGAATTTCTTACGCCACGTTCGGGCGTATCGTCTTTGAAATTGCGCGAGGATGCTCGTCTACGGCTTGCATATGGCTAATGAACACATCTGCAGCGGAATCTCTTATTACTTTATCCAATCCCGATACATCGGAGTTTTATTTGCAGCAATGGAAGCAAGGAAAACGCTTTGCAAATGCGCTAAGTGAGCCAACCTCCGGGAACCTGTTTCTTACTCCTGTACAGGAGGCGAAGCCGCTCGGAGACGGTGATTGGAGCTTGGACGGCGCGAAACGATTCGTCTCCGGAGCCGAATTAGCAGACTTTTTTCTAGTCAATGCGAGCATTGATGGGGCTCCCGCTTTCTTCGGCGTAGAACGTGATGAAACGGTTGAAATTCACGAAATTTGGGATGCGCTTGGTATGAGAGGCACGAGAAGCCAATTGATCGGGTTTAACCAGACGCGGTTGAAGGCAGCGAATCGATTCGGCCAAGTTGTCTCTAATCGCCAGAATTTGATTGCACTCGGACTTCCATGGCTTTCTCTAGGTATCGCTCAAGCGGCATACGATGCACTGAAAGTACAAGCCGCAGGGAAGAAGCTGTCTGACGGCAAGCCTTTGACCCATGTCCAATGGATTCAATACGAGACGGCAGAGGCTCACGTTAAACTGAAGGCGGCCAAGCTATTGGCGCAGCATCTGCTGGAGCTGGCAGACGCAGGATCTGAGCAAACAATCGTTGTTTCGATGGAAGCGAAAATATTGGCTAATCAGGTAGCCAAAGAAGTCGCGGACCTTGGGCTTCGCGTTGGCGGAGGTCTTGCATTCACTCGGTCGTTGCCATTCGAGCGGCATTTGCGTGACGCACAGGCGGGTGGTTTAATGGCGTACTCCAGCGAGATGTGCAAGCTGTTCGTTGGTAAGTTCGAGCTGAACGTAAGGGATGAGTAGGCCTATGGCAAAGCAAATTAGACTTAACGCTTTTGACGTGAATGCGGCCATGCATAACTCACACGGCTTGTGGAAGCATCCGGAGAGCGAGAGATATCGGTATAAGGATTTGAAATATTGGGTTGAGATGGCTCAATTACTAGAACGAGGTTTGTTCGATGCTCTGTTTCTTGCCGATGTATATGGCTTCTATGATATTTATCGTGGAAGCCGAGATGCTGCCCTCCGGGACGCTATTCAAGCGCCAATTAACGACCCATCGCTCATTATCCCTACGATGGCTTACGCAACAAAGCATTTAAGCTTTGCTGTGACCGTTCCGACAACTTATGAGCAGCCCTATGCCCACGCTAGGAGAATGACTACGTTAGATCATCTGACGAACGGCCGAATTGGCTGGAACGTAGTCACCTCCTTCTTACCTAGCGCGGCTCGCAATTTTGGACTCGATAAGATGATTAGCCACGATGAACGCTATGATATTGCAGATGAATATTTGGAGGTCGTCTACAAGCTGTGGGAAGGTAGCTGGGAGGATGAAGCTGTAATAAGGGACGCTGTTAGAGGGATTTACACGGACCCTTCCAAGGTTCATGAGATCCACCATGAAGGCAAGCATTATCGCGTGCCGGGCCCTCATCTTAGTGAGCCGTCCCCTCAGCGTACGCCCGTCTTGTATCAAGCCGGAGCATCCCCTAGGGGAAGGGCATTCGCGGCGAAGCATGCGGAATGTGTTTTTATTGACGGACATTCCTATGAGAGCATGAAATTTTACGTCGATGATATTCGAGCGCAGGCCGTTGCTTACGGTCGACATCCTGACGATATTAAAGTGTTTATGGCACTCAGCACAATTGTGGGAACGACGGCTAAGGAAGCAGAAGAGAAGCTCCGTGAGCTGACTTCGCTTAGTAGCGAGGAAGGGCCGCAGGCGATCTATGGTGGCTATACAGGCATCGACTTGTCTAAGGGTGATCCGAATCAGATTTTGACTTTTCAGGCTACTGATCATGGGCAAACCGTATTAGCACGTTATACGAAAATGTCTCCCAAAGAAATGACATATGGGGAAGTTATTGAGTCGGTTAAGAAAATCGGTGGCAGGGCGGTTGTGCTAACTGGCTCCGCTGAGCAGGTCGCAGATCAGATGCAGACCTGGATGGAGAAAACAGGCATCGACGGATTTAATTTAGGTCATCTTGTGACACCAGGCAGCTTAAAGGAAGTCATTGATTTAGTTGTTCCGATTTTACAGGAACGAGGGGTATACAAACGGGAGTATGAGCAAGGTACGATGCGAGAGAAGCTATTTGGGGCTGGGCAAAGCCGGCTGTCTGAGCGGCATCCTGGCGCTAGCTACCGATATAAGTGAGGGAATGCAATCATGGGGAAGAAAATACTGCTGAATGCTTTTGATATGAACACGGCTATGCACGGCGCTCACGGATTGTGGAAGCATCCGGCGAATCAGCGCCATCGCTATAAGGATTTAAACTATTGGGTGGAGCTGGCGAAGCTGCTGGAGCGGGGGAAATTCGATGCCTTGTTTCTAGCTGACGTACTAGGCTTTTATGATATTTTTGGTGGTAATCGCGATGCGGCATTACGTGATGCAGTTCAAGCACCGGTTAATGATCCATCCTTAATTATTCCTACAATGGCTTATGCGACTGAGAATTTGAGCTTTGCTGTAACGATACCGACGACTTACGAGCCGCCCTATGCGCATGCAAGGAGAATGTCGACGCTCGATCACTTAACAAATGGACGAGTAGGCTGGAATATCGTCACTTCCTTCTTACCGAGCGCGGCATTGAACTTTGGATTAGACCGTATGGTTACTCATGACGAAAGGTATGAGGTTGCGGATGAATATTTGGATGTCGTCTACAAGCTCTGGGAAGCCAGCTGGGAAGATGATGCCGTCATCCGCGATGCGGCACGAGGCATCTATACAGACCCTTCCAAAGTCCATGAGATCAATCATCAAGGCAAATATTACAACATACCGGGCCCACATTTAAGTGAGCCCTCCCCTCAGCGTACGCCCGTGCTTTATCAGGCAGGTACATCCGCTAGAGGAAGAGAGTTTGCGGCGAAGCATGCGGAATGCGTGTTCATCGATGCTCATAATTTCGAAAGCTTGAAGTTTTATGTAGATGATATTCGAGCAAAAGCGGTTTCTTACGGGCGCAAGCCGGAAGACGTGAAGGTGTTCATGGCGATCAATTCGATCGTTGGGCGCACCCGAGCGGAAGCGGAGGAGAAGCTACGAGAGTACACGGCTATTCGAAGCGATGAAGCGCCTCAGGTGCTTTACGGAGGGTTCAGCGGTATCGACTTGTCTAAGTACGATCGTTCTGATTACTTGTCTTATTATGCGTCCGATCATGGTCAGGCGGCTGTTGCCCGGTTTACGACAATGTCGGAGAAAAAGATGAATGTCGGAGAAGTTGTGGACGAGATTGTGAAGATAGGCGGAAGAAGCGCGTTGCTCTTCGGATCGGGCGAGGAGGTCGCCGATCAAATGCAGCAATGGGTGGAACGTACAGGAATCGACGGGTTTAATCTGGCACATCTCATTACTCCGGGCAGCTTGGAGGACATTATTGATTTGGTTGTTCCAATCTTGCAGGAACGAGGATTGTACAAGACAGAGTACGCGAAGGGAACAATGCGCGAGAAGCTGTTCGGTCCTGGAGAGAGCCGTCTTCCAGATAGGCATCCCGGTGCGGCGTTCCGCCGACGCTAATGATAAGGAGTGAATGGGATATGGCCTCTAGAGGCAAACGTTTTTTAGATAGCTTAAACGACGGCCGCAGCGTATGGGTCGATAACGATAGAGTGAACGATCTCCCTACTCACCCAGCATTCTCTGGAACGCTTAATACGATAAGCCAATTGTTCGATTTATTGGACGATGTGAAGATTAGAGACCAAGTGGGATATTCGGTAGACGGGAGCGATAAATACGCTCATAGCTCATTTCTAGTTCCTTATAGCGCAGAGGATTTGGCGAAGAGAAGCCATGCATTTTCTTATTGGGCCAAAGAAACGAACGGTGTCATGAGTCGATTATCAGATTATGCTCGCTCGCTTGTAACGGGTTGGTACGGTTCTCGGAAGCAGCTTGGAAAGCTAGATTCAAAGCTAGAGTCCAAAATAACGGCTTATTACGAAGAAGCTAGAGATAACGATCTATTCCTAACGACTTCGCTTCTGGATCCTCAGATTGATCGATCCAAAGGTCTCGATGATCAGCGGATAGCCGAAAGGTATTTGCATGTCGTCAAGGAAACCAAAGAGGGTATTGTCTTAAGTGGAGCCAAAATGATCGCTACAGGTGCTCCGTACACAAATGACTTTCTGATCTTCTCGTTTAATAAGCTGGACACTCGCCATAGTAAGCATGCGCACGCCTTGATCGTGCCTGCGGGGTCAAAAGGCTTGCATATTGTATGTCGTGACTCGTTCGCTGAAGCTGACGTTCAGAACTATCCGCTAAGCGCCCGTTATGACGAGATGGATGCTGTCCTCTTATTCGATGAAGTTCTTGTCCCTTGGGAACGAGTACTCATTAATGGGGATGCGGATGCGGTTTGGAAGCTAAGATCCCACGTGCCCTCCAACACGCTCGCTTTTCATCAGACGGTTGTTCGTTTTGTTGCTAAGCTGGAGTTTGTAACAGGAGTGACCTTCGCTGTCGCAGATGCGATCGGAGTAGATGGGTTTTTGCATGTACAGGAAAAATTAGGTGAGCTCATTACACAGATCGATACGATGAAGGCTCTAGTCATTGCTGCTGAGGTGCAGGCAAAGCTTGACCCAGTCTCAGGGATGTGGCTGCCAGAGGCTTCTTATATTGATACGGCAAGAAGCATAGGAACGAAGCTTTATCCTAGAGCGATAGAAATTCTTCAACAGATCGGTGGAGGCGGATTTGTGCAGACGCCTGCGAGAATAAGCCAGTTCGATGGGCCACTAAGCGATTTGCTTAACCGCTATTTCGAAGGGGTATCTATTAACGCGGAAAACAAAGTTCGTCTGTTCAAGCTAGCTTGGGATCTCATAGGCAGCCCTCTTGGTTCAAGGCATGAGCTGTATGAACGATTCTATGCTGGAGATCCGGTACGAAGCTTCGCCAATCAGTATTTAAGCAGCGATAAGTCCGCGTTGGTCGATCCGATATGGAAGCTTCTGCGACAGTCACGTTAGTATAGGAAGGGGCATTAAAGATGGAAATATTTTGGTTTATTCCTACGCATGGGGATGGAAAATACTTGGGGACGGGCCATGGTGCACGTGCAGTAGATTTTGATTATATGACGCAAATCGCTAAGGCTGCGGACAGCTTAGGCTTCGGTGGCGTGCTTCTCCCGACGGGTAAATCCTGTGAGGACCCTTGGATAGCGGCTTCTGCTCTAATTCCGATGACTCAAAGGCTGAAGTTTCTCGTTGCGGTACGTCCAGGGCTGATGTCTCCGACGATAGCTGCAAGAATGGCTTCGACGTTCGATCGGATTTCGGGCGGGAGATTGCTGATTAACGTTGTAACCGGAGGAGATCCAGTAGAGCTGGCGGGTGAAGGCCTTCATCTTTCTCACGATGCCCGTTACGATATGACGGATGAATTCCTCACGGTCTGGCGCAAGGCGCTCCAAGGAGAAGAAATTGATTTCGACGGCGAGCATATACAGATCACAGGTGGTAAAGTGTTATATCCGACTGTGCAGCAGCCTTATCCGCCGCTGTATTTCGGGGGCTCCTCGGATGCGGGGCACAAGGTGGCGGCTAATCATATCGATGTGTATTTGTCTTGGGGAGAGCCACCAGAGCAGGTGAAAGAGAAGATCGATGTCGTTCGTAAGCTTGCTGCTGAGCAGGGAAGGACTGTACGATTCGGAATTCGACTGCATGTTATCGTCAGAGAGAAAGAAGAGGATGCGTGGAAAGCAGCTGATGAGCTTATTAGCTACTTGGATGAGGATACGATTGCGAACGCGCAAAAAATATTAGGGCGGTTCGATTCGGTCGGACAACGACGCATGATGGATTTGCATGGAGGAAGAAGAGAGGATCTGGAGATCAGTCCGAATTTGTGGGCGGGTGTCGGTCTTGTGCGCGGAGGTGCTGGAACTGCGTTAGTCGGCGACCCTCAGACGGTCGCGGATAGGATGAAAGCCTATGAAGAGATCGGTATCGATACCTTCATTCTCTCCGGCTATCCGCACTTGGAGGAAGCCTACCGGACAGCAGAGCTCCTGTTTCCCCTTCTACCAGTAGCTGGCAAGCAAGAGAAAAGGGCAGGAAATTCTTATATTAGCCCATTCGGAGAAATGATAGCGAACAACGAAATTCCTAAAGCGAAGTAGCTCCTTCTGAATGCTATAAAGACCCACAATCAAATAACAAGGGAAAACGTGTTTATGCCAATGAAGCAAAAGCTAATCGCTTATGCTACATTGGAGGGACAGCACGAGGAACCTTACAATAATCCCGGGCGGAAGCTCGGGTTATTTTTTGTAGACTATCAGAAAGTATAAATTTCTATGTCTATATACTCATCTGATAGCTCGATACAAACGTGTATAGCCGTCCTAAGGACGGCAAAGCCGTTTTACTTGGGAGGGGTAACTGAAATGAAAGCTTTTATGGATGATAACTTTCTATTACAGAATAAGGTGTCTGAACAGCTGTATCATGATTACGCGGTACACCAGCCCATTATAGATTACCATTGTCACTTGAATCCGCAGGAAATATATGAGGACAAGCGGTTTAACAATTTAACTGAAATTTGGCTTAACGGAGACCACTACAAATGGCGGGCGATGCGTGCGAACGGGATATCTGAGCCTCTCGTTACTGGGGGACCGGGAATAAGCGATTATGATCGTTTTAGCGCTTGGACGAAGACCGTTCCAACAACGATAGGTAATCCTTTGTATCATTGGTCCCATCTAGAGCTAAGAAGATACTTCGGTATCGAGCTGACGATTAATGAAAAAAACGGACCAGTGATCTGGCAGAAAGCGAATGAAGTGCTACGCTCTGAGTCATTTTCTGTCAGACAGCTTATTCGTGATCAGCGAGTACGAGTCATTTGCACGACCGATGACCCTACCGATACGCTTGAATTTCACGAGGGAATCAAAGAGGTTAAAGATTTCGATTGTGCTGTTCTCCCTACATTTCGACCGGACAAAGCGCTAGAAATACGCAGGGACACATTCCTGCCATGGGTGAGGAAGCTCGAGCATGCCGCTGGCATACCGATTGTCGGTTATGAACAATTTCTAGCTGCTATAAATAATAGGATGGAGCATTTCGCTAAGGTTGGCTGCAAAATTTCCGATCATGCGCTTGATCAGGTTCATTACGTGGAAGCCACTTTAGACGAGGCTTCTGTTGTTTTCTCCAAAGCATTGAATGGTCAAACGCTTACGCTGGAGGAGGAACAGAAGTATAAAACCTACACATTCATTCATCTGGGCAAGAGGTATGCGAAGCTCGGATGGACGATGCAATTGCACATTCATGCTTCAAGGAACAATAATAGCCGAATGTTTAATCTATCAGGCCCTGATACAGGATTTGATTCTATTCATGATGGCCAATTGGCGTATCCTCTGACGAAGCTCTTAGATGGTATTGAAGCTTCCGGGGGATTGCCCCAGACCATTTTGTACTCTCTGAACCCGAAGGATTATTATGTTCTGGGCACATTGATGGGTAGCTTTCAAGACGGAAATACTCCTGGAAAAATTCAACTAGGATCTGCATGGTGGTTCAATGATACAAAGGATGGGATGCTGGAGCAGATGAACGCGCTCGCCAATCTGGGCCTTCTCAGCCGATTTATTGGGATGCTTACAGATTCCCGAAGCTTTCTTTCCTATACCAGACATGAATATTTCAGGCGAATTCTATGTAATATGCTTGGGGAGTGGGTCGTTCGTGGTGAGGTGCCTCACGATATGGAGCTGCTAGGAGGAATGGTCGAAGGTATTTGTTACAAAAATGCAAAAAATTACTTTGAATTCTAAACATTCGGTATCTATATTCCGAAGAAATCACTATTCGAAATATAGAGAGGTTGTTATTCATCATGTTCAGCATCATGTCCAGCAGTATTCGTCAAACAGGTAAAATCATTTTAATCATGGTCGTAATTATAAGTATGCTTTGGGATACTTCCTATGCAGAAGACAATACATCTGATAGCGCCGATGGGGCTTCCACAGTCGTATGTCCAACAGAAGTCGTTAAGCTTCCTCTTAACAATAAGAAAAGCATCGCCTCGATGTATTCCTTCATGAACGATCGTACTTACCAAGTAAATAAACCTAAGATCGTAAGCGTCACTAGGAGTGGGCTCCTTGTTCCTCTGACTAAGGGGACAGCCCAACTGACGGTTACAAAGATTGCCGATACGGCAGCAATGGGAAGCGGTGAAGCTGCTGCAGACGCGGTTCCTTCCTCTTGTACTCTCCAGCTTCAAGTGGTGGATGCCGCTCCATATAAGGGTACTTTTAAGCCTAAGACAGAGATCCGTAAAGTGAAGGTTGGCAGCAAAAGCTTTTCCGTTCAGACGATAAGCATCCCTAAAGGGCTACCGGTTGATATCGGGCTAGCGAAGAATACAGTAGGCAATGTGGAAGAATTGAAGTCGATGGCTTCTCGTCGTAATGCAGATTTTGCGATTAATGGTACTTATTTCGAAGCTTACGGCGGTATTCCCGAGCCTTATGGGACCTTAATTGCGAATGGAGAGCTCATACACGTCACTCAGAATGGCACAACTGTAGGCTTTACTGCCGATGGTTCGGCGAAAATGGATACACTTAGGTTGAAAATCGAGGGAGGAACGGATGGCTCCTACGATTACAAAAACAATTGGTATGCTGTATTCGTTAATCGCACGCCAACAGCGGGTGGCAATAGCTCGATTGTGTTTACTCCCGAAAGAGGAGATCGGATCGGCTTTGCGTTCGGCAAGGCTATTGTCGTCAACAATGGAGTCGTCGAAAAAATAACCGAAAACGAGAATGTGAAAATACCCCGGGACGGTTTCGTCATTGTATTAACGGGGAGCGTAAAAAAAAGCTTGGAGAAAAAGTTCGAAGTGGGCAAAAAGGTTCATTACCGCTTAAAATATTTCAATGCTGATGGGAAGGAATTAGACTGGAGTGATGTTGTTACTGCAGTCGGGGCAGGACCAAGGGTGCTGAAGGATGGAAAAGTGTTCATTCAGGCGGAGCTGGAAGGCTTTAAGCAAGCCAAAATATTATCGACCCCCGCAGCGCGTAGCGGTATCGGAATTAAGGCGGACGGAAGCGTCGTTCTAGTTACGGTGGGGGGTGCGACAATTAAGGAGCTTGGAGAAATTCTTCGCTCGTTAGGCGCGCAGCAGGGCATGAATCTAGATGGCGGTGCCTCATCCGGCATGTACGCCAATGGGAAATTACTCACGACACCGGGAAGATTGCTTAGTAATTCTCTTCTATTCGGTGTCGGGTTGAAGTAGCTCTGATTCATCGCTTCCGGATAAGTCATGAAGCTGGTGATCTCCTGGGTAATCACGGTCTAGTCCTGCATGCAGCTCGCGATTCTCGTAGCTGAAGCGGTTAGGGGGACGCTGATCCTCTCGCCATGGCGTGCTCTTGCCTAGAGATTCCTTTAGTATCATGGAGCCGTAGGATCCCTCGGGAAATTCCTCAGGAATGAGGTCATTACGTTGCGATTCTACTGTTGCGAGGTCTGTGGTCGGTTGCTTTTTCTCTGGGAGAAATGGAGACATGCTGGAATCCTCCTAATGGATTGGCTAATTTCCATTAGAATGTCCGATTCATCCAGCAGTTAGTCTGTAAAATTTACAGCGCCGAGCACTAGTGTGAGGAATTGGGCAAGCTCCGCTGCCTCTTCCTCGTTAATCTGAAATACAGATTCAAGCACGCCCTCAGCTTCCAAATCGTCTGGTCCAAGAATAGCGCTACGACCAAACATTAGATCGGTTACGAGCTTCTTGCCGTAAAACCGACTTGTGGATAAAATCGCAAGATCAAATCGCTTAAGACCAGGTGTCACGAAGGTGACAAAACGGGTCGTTGTTTGTTCAGTGGAGTCTGATAAAAAATCAAAATCGGCTATGTTCATCGGTATAGATCCTCCTTGATGTCGTGCTTATTTCATTATAAATCATTGGAGGGGTCTTGCCTAACCTGGATAATTTTGATAATCTATAGCTGTTCATGTTTGCATGTGTGAGGAAGCACCTCATCGCCGCCCGGCGAGAGGTGCTTTTTTTGCGTTTCCAGGGCCGGCTTTGCTGCTTGAACGATGATAATATTGCCGCAGAGACGGCCTTGGGAGGAATTGGGATGCAGGTAGTTTTTTTGAATCAGTTTGAACGCATTAGAGGTCAAACGGAGGAAAGAGCACAAGTATTCATTGGAGAGCTGCAAGGAATATGGAGTGCAGGCTGGCGTAGCATTCAGCTCGAAGCTTCTTCAGTTGAAGATGTGTGGTATGAAGGGATGAGCTGGGAGGAGCTGTTGGCTGCATTCCGGCATGGGGTTGCTAGTAAAATGAGAGAAGGCTTCCGGCCATTGCTCGACGGTATGTTGGAGGAAATCCCTTTCTGGGAGCGGCGTCCAGCCCTTCCGATGCTGCTTCAATGCTACGCTGATTTACAAAATGTAGAGGAGACGGCAACAGGACTCCGTGTTTGGCGGAGGGCCAAATCAGTGGAGGAGAAGAAGTCAGCTTACTTAATAGCAACTAATCGTGAGCTTCAGCTATTGGCCGTATACATTCCTCAGACATTAGAGGAGCTAGGTCAAATTCCAGGCTTCGGCAAAGTGAAAACAGAACGCTATGGAAATGATCTCATCGAAATTCTTAAGGGTAAGGAAAGAACACATACGTTCCCGCTAGAGGAGTGGGTTTCTAAAGAAATTGGTGAAGAGCAGCTATCCTCCTGGATGTTCCAGCAGAAGGAGGAGAAATACGGTAAAGCATTGGCAACGGTGCAAGAGAAACGTACGCTTCTACTAGGGATTAGGGAAGGGAGAACACTTGGAGAGCTGGAAGGGGAGTTGAATTGTCCAAGGCGCAAGCTGATGGAAAGAATTGAACGTCTTGATGAAGAGGGCTATGATGTTCTTCCTGTTGTAGAGAAGGAGCTGTTAGAGCTTACCCCAGAGGAATCACTTCAGATTGAGACAGCTATACAGCAGCTTGGCGATCGTTACTTAAAGCCCTTACAACGTAAAGTGTATGGTGAAATTGAGTCTAACGAGCAAGAGGTTGAGCGTCAGTATGAGAAGCTTCGGATGGTGAGAATTCGTTACCGTCGCCTAAGCAAGGCAGTCGTTTAAGGCAAAGAGATTGAGGGTATCTCTCTCGTGGTCTTACAGCTGCTTCTGGCAGCCAGAGAGAGATACCCTTGTTCTCATAGCCAATCCTTCTTCCGGAAGAAGTAGAACATCCCGAATCCGATAACAGCCATACATACAAGCAATACTATGGAGCCGAAGCTTTCATGCATACCTGGAATGTAATCAAAGTTCATTCCATAGATCCCGGTGATGAATGTCAGCGGCATGAAGATTGTTGTGAGGGCGGTAAATACGCGCATAATTTCATTGGCTCTGTTAGCTACGCTTGACTGATAAGCCTCTCGTAAGTTGCCCATCAGATCGCGGTACGTTTCGAATGTTTCATAAACCTTAACCGCATTTTCGTGAATGTCTCCGAAATACTTCTGGAGCTCATTGTCGATAAGCCGTAAATCCTTTTTGTTCAATGTTGCGATGAGCTCCCGCTGTGGTCCAAGAGCCTTCTTGAGCCATAGAATTTCGCTTCGGAGTCCAATGATTTCAGTTAGGTGGGATTTCTTTGTATGCATAAGAATATCCTCTTCAAGGCTTTCAATACGGGCTTCGATTCGATCGCCGACTGTGAAATAGTTATCAACAACGATATCGATAAGGTGATAGAGGAACCGGTCTGCGTGATTAACCTCTTGCTCCCACAGTATGGGCTTAACACTGCGTAATTCGTTAATTTTCTGTCTGGTAACCGTAATCAGATAATGGTGACCGAGAAAAATATTAAGGGCACGCAGAAAAATCTCTTCGTCATCGAAGCGAATGCTATTAATAACAAGAAAGTATTGGCTTTCATAAATTTCTAGCTTTGGCCGTTGCTCTTCTTCCGACAAGCAATCCTCTACAGCAAGATCATGGAGACCAAATAAAGGCTGAAGAACAATAAGATCATCCACGTCTGCATCGATCCAATAGAAGCCATTAGCGGGCGCGATTAAAGTATCATTGATGCTTTCTATTGGCGTAAATACGCCATCATTAACTAATCTAATTTTCATGGGATTCGCTCCTTTGCATGTCCGTTCTGGTTCATGCAGGACGCTCTCCACTGGTAAAAAAATCTTAGCCGGAGAAACCGGACAAAGAAATGATTCCCGCTGCGGAACACCATCCTGCGCTAGCTATGAGATTGGTCTTGGGCCTGGGTGTATCGCCTTCCATGTCCGGCTCCCCCCTTTATAGTCGAGTAATTATGGTGTCGATTAGACGCTATTAACGTGATAAGTATAATCCCCACCCCATGCACCTTTCAAGGAGAAAATAAGACAGCGGTTTTTAGGACACTAAACCTTGACTGTTAATGTGTTTTCATGTACATTAGTATTAGTTTTACCCAAACAATCGAATAGTTTTTGCCATCTTATCAAGAGCAGGCGGAGGGACTAGCCCTATGAAGCCCGGCAACCGACGTATTCCTAATACGCACGGTGCTAATTCTTGCGGAAACAGTATGTTTCTGACAGATGAGAGGGGCGCGCGTACGATCGATTACACGACCCTATCTCATTTTGGGGTCGTTTTTTGTTTGCACAATTTACAATACCCTGACAATAAAGCGCTGGAAAAATACAGCGATTTGTCGAATCAGAGGAGGAATGTACAATGCCGATTAAAGTGCCTGATCATTTGCCGGCGAAGGAAGTACTGGCCGGGGAGAACATTTTCGTTATGGATGAAAGTGTAGCTTACCATCAAGATATTCGGCCATTAAGGATTGCGATCTTAAATTTAATGCCGACGAAGGAAACAACAGAAACCCAGCTTCTTCGGTTAATTGGGAACACTCCACTGCAGCTGGAAGCGGTGCTGCTACGTCCCCAATCGCATCTATCGAAAAACACTTCTGCCGAGCATCTGGAGAGCTTTTATAAAACGTTCGATGAGATTAAGGACCAACAGTATGATGGTTTAATTATAACTGGAGCTCCAATTGAGCATCTGGAGTTCGAAGAAGTGAACTATTGGGAAGAATTAGAGGAAATCATGGACTGGACAGTCGACAATGTAACTTCAACAATGCACATCTGTTGGGGGGCTCAGGCGGGACTGTACCATCACTATGGAGTGCCAAAATATCCGCTTTCAGAAAAAATGTTCGGTGTATATCCGCATGGAATTTCCAAACCGAACGTTCAGCTATTGCGAGGATTCGATGAAATGTTCTTCGTACCGCAATCCCGTCATACGGAAGTGCTGCGCTCTGATATAGAGAAGGTTGCTGGCTTGGATATATTGTCCGAATCAGAAGAAGCAGGCGTATATATCGCAGCAACAGCGGACGGTAAACAAATATTCGTCACAGGTCACTCTGAATATGATCCGCAGTCACTGAAATGGGAATACGATCGTGACGTAGCCAAAGGCTTGCATATCGACATCCCTAAAAATTATTATCCTAATAATGACCCAACTCGCTCCCCGGTATCGACATGGAGGGCGCACGCCAACCTACTGTTCTCTAACTGGTTGAACTATTATGTTTATCAAGCCACACCTTATGAATTGGGCAAGGCAAACAAAAAAACGTTGCGATAGGGAGGTCATTTAATTATATGAACATCGAGAGTCGTTTGGCCCAAATTGGATCACAGAGTGATCCGCAAACAGGAGCGGTTAGCTTTCCGATCTATCAATCAACTGCTTTCCGCCACCCCCGTCTTGGACAAAGCACGGGATTTGATTATTCTCGTTCTAAGAGTCCTACTCGGGCTGTGCTTGAAGCGGCTGCGGCGGATCTAGAGAGCGGAGATGCAGGCTTTGCCTGTAGCTCCGGTATGGCCGCCCTGCAAACAGTCTTCGCTTTATTTAGTCAAGGGGATCACCTGTTGGTTTCGCTTGATCTATATGGTGGCACATACCGTCTGCTTGAGAGAATTATGTCCCGTTTTGGGGTAACTGCATCCTACGTGGATACGAATGACTTAGATGCTCTGGAATCACATCGGACGCCGAATACGAAGGCGATATTGATTGAGACACCTACGAATCCGCTTATGATGGTTACAGATATTGCGAAAGTAGCAGCTTGGGCGAAACAAAAGCAGCTTCTTACGATCGTAGACAATACATTGCTGACTCCGTTCTTTCAGCGTCCAATTGAGCTCGGAGCGGATATTATTGTTCACAGCGCCACTAAATACTTAGGCGGTCACAATGATGTTCTAGCAGGCTTAATTGTAACTAAAGGCGAGAAGCTGTCGGAGGAAATTGCTTTCCTTCACAATTCGATTGGCGCTGTACTTGGACCACAGGATTCCTGGCTGCTTATGCGGGGAATGAAAACATTGGCGCTTCGTATGGAGCGGCATCAATATAACGCAACTAGATTGGCAGCCTGGCTGAAAATGCACCCTTCCGTCGAGGAGGTCTACTATCCAGCGCTTCCGCATCATCCGGGGCATGAAATACAGAACTCGCAATCTTCTGGAAACACGGGTATTTTCTCGTTCAGAATGAAGGATTCCCGGACGATCGAGCCCATTCTTCGTCATATTCAACTGATCGCTTTCGCAGAAAGCCTTGGTGGAGCGGAGTCGTTACTAACGTACCCTGCGGTTCAGACACATGCGGATATTCCAGTAGAAATCCGTCGTGCAGTCGGTGTGGATGATCGTTTGCTGCGTTTTTCCGTCGGAATTGAGCATGTTGATGATATTATGTTTGACCTTAAGCAGGCTATTGAAGCAGCGGAGCGGGAAATTAACGGATAATTAAAATCGGAGGCTTACAGCGATGAAGCATGATTTTGATAAAATAATCGATAGAACAAACACAGCCTCTTATAAATGGGATCAATCTGAGAAATTGTTCGGTCGATCCGACATCCTGCCTCTGTGGGTAGCAGATATGGATTTCGAAGCACCTAAGGAAGTTGTCGATGCGATAACTCGCCGAGCGGAGCAAGGGATATACGGCTATACAGTAAGAACGCAAGCCTTCTACGATGCCATTATTGGGTGGCTCTCAAGAAGACATGGCTGGAATATTGAGCAAGAGTGGATCTCCTCAAGCCCTGGAGTCGTTCCGGCACTGAGCCTAATGGTGCAGGCCTTCACAGAGCCTGGAGACGGTATTATCTTGCAATCACCGGTATATTACCCTTTCTATGACGTCATTAAGATGAATGGACGTACGGTTGTGGACAACCCTCTCATCTTAGAGAACGGACATTATTCTATTGATTTTGATCTACTAGAGCAGCAGGCAAAGAATGGTGCCAAGATGCTGCTTCTGTGCTCACCGCATAACCCAGGTGGACGCGTGTGGAAACGGGAAGAGCTGGAACGGATAGGTGAAATTTGTGCGCAATATAACCTATTAGTCGTTGCTGATGAAATTCATCACGATCTTGTGTTTTCTGGTCATAAGCACGTTCCGTATGCTTCCTTGTCAGAAACGTTTGCACAGCATTCGCTTACTTGCGTTGCAACAAGCAAAACGTTTAATTTAGCAGGTCTGCAAGCAGCGTCGGTTATTATTCCGAATGAGGGATTAAGACGTAAATACAATGCGTTGCTCAAAACTTTGTCTATACACATGGAGAGCTATTTTGGCTTGACGGCAATTGAGGCTAGTTATACTCATGGAGACGAATGGCTGGATCAACTGCTTGTGTATCTGGAAGGTAACCTTAACTTTCTATTGGAGTTTGTCGAGAAGAATTTGCCTCAGGTGAAGGTCATTAAACCGGAAGGTACTTATCTGGTGTGGATGGATTGCACTGCAATTTCGAATAAGCCGCTTGAGCTCAAAGAGCTAATGTTCAACAAGGCGGGGGTAGCCTTTAGTGAGGGATCCGTTTTCGGTGGACAAGGGGCTGGATATTTACGGGTAAATATTGCTTGTCCTCGCTCCATACTAACGAAAGCTTTGGAGAAATTTGCATTGGCCGTCAATTCTATATAGTAGCTCAATTGCGTTTTTAATATAGCCGCGGTATTGTCACCTCTTAGGTGACTACCGCGGTGTTTATATGTTACGATGGGGTAAGCTTAATGGTGGACTAAAGTCTCGTATGGAGGAGGGTCCAATTATGAAACAGGTGGACCGAATTTTAGAAGGATCGTTGCAAGGAAAACGATTGGAATTAGAAGATATCGTTGCTTTGTTTGAGAGCGATGAGATAGAGAAGCTAGGCCACACAGCAAACCAAATAATGCTGAGAAAACATCCCGATCCCATTACAACATTCGTGGTAGGACGTAATGTTAACTATACGAATGTATGCGATGTTTATTGCAGATTTTGTGCCTTTTATCGTCCGCCGGGCTCCTCAGAAGGTTATGTTCTTCCCGATGAAGTCATCTTTCAGAAAATTCAAGAGACGATTGATGTAGGTGGAACTGAAATTCTGATGCAGGGCGGTACAAATCCTGATTTACCATTTAGCTATTATTTGGATTTGCTTAGAGCGATTAAGGTGAAGTTCCCTAGCATTACTATGCATTCTTTCTCTCCAGCAGAAATCCGTAAAATGCAGGTAGTGGCTGGCAATATTCCGCTTGAGGATGTTGTTCGTCAGCTATATGAAGCTGGATTAGATTCGCTGCCTGGTGGCGGAGCTGAAATATTAGATGATAGAACTCGCAAGAAGATTAGTCGTCTAAAGGGTACTTGGCGTGATTGGATGGACGTTATGACCACAGCGCACAAGGCGGGAATGAATACAACAGCGACTATGGTTATTGGTTTTGGCGAGACGATGGAGGAAAGAGCATTACACCTGCTACGCGTTCGAGAAGCACAGGATGAATGCTTAAATAATAACTATCCTTCACCAGGTTTTCTGGCATTTATTCCATGGACGTTCCAACCAGAAAATACGAATATGAAACGTATTAAAGCGACGCCTGAAGAATACTTAAAGACCCTTGCGATTAGTAGAATTGCA
This sequence comes from Cohnella abietis, assembly GCF_004295585.1. Lineage (NCBI taxonomy): Bacteria > Bacillati > Bacillota > Bacilli > Caryophanales > Paenibacillaceae > Cohnella > Cohnella abietis. Next base: position 1,943,364 of record NZ_AP019400.1, read on the forward strand.
TTGGATAATATAGATAACTTCCAGTCCTCATGGGTTACAATGGGGCCTGATATCGGGAAATTATCCCTTTCTTATGGCTGTAATGACTTCGGTAGTACGATGATCGAGGAAAATGTCGTTTCTGCGGCGGGTACAACTCATAAGGTTAACATTGAGCTTATTCTTAAATTAATTCGTGAATGTGGTAAAATTCCTGCTCAGCGCAATACGAAGTATCAGACGATCAAGGTATACCATGAGAATGATATGGTTGAGAAGGATTACGTCATGCAAAACTAAAATTCAGCATATACAAAAAAGTCTCCAATCCACCATATGTGTGGGTTGGAGACTTTTTTACACTATTCTACTTGTGCTGAAGCAGCGATAACTGTGCGATTTTTGCCGGAATGCTTCGCTTCGTATAAAGCCGCATCTGCCCCTTGGAAGAAGGCTTCTTTACCCATACCTGGAAAATAGGGGTTGAGTCCAATGCTTACAGTAACGGTTAAACTCTTTAAGGCTTCATGCTTGGTTGCTGCAATAGAAGTCCTGATCTCCTCAACAATATCATATACTTCTTGAAAGCTCTTCTCCGCGAAGAGCAATACGAATTCTTCCCCTCCATAGCGGGCGACGATATCATTGCTTCCTGTCTTTGAACGAGCAATTGAGGCGACTTTCCGAAGCACGACGTCCCCGGCTTTGTGCCCGTAAGTATCGTTTATTAATTTGAAATTATCAATATCAAGTATGGCTAAGTGAAGCGAGATTCGTCCGTTGTCAGCTTGCTCGACTAAATTATCCTTGAATTCATGGTAAGCCATATGATTGTAAGTATCCGTAAGAGCATCTGTTTTGGCAAGCTTGTCCATTACAATGTTACGAACGAGCAGCTCCTGATTGGACTCATAGGACGTACGCAAGTGCATCAATACTTCTCTGCCGCGTGCTATAGTGCCAAACGCAATACAGCTGTAGGCAGTCAGAATACATATCATAGAAAGTAATCCAACGGTGGACATTCCTTGATGCATACTTTCAATATTGGTGAATAGGAAGGCTATCGCAATAGCTGTATTTAGAATGGCGTAAAGCAATTTCTTGTACTGGAAATAAAAAATGCTAATCATTATGGGGAAAAAGAGAAAAAACAGGAGATACTCCAATGAGGAATGAATAGCAATGGCTGTTGATGCGAGCAGAGTCCCTGAAGAGATGAGCACATAATCTTGAAGCTTAGGCAAAAATCGAACTCCAATTTCAGCGAGTAGCACGATTGAGGCCATAATGATGGTCGGTTTTACAATATATAAACTGATGAAATCCTTCGTCGAAACCTCAGTTACAAATAAAAACATGCATTCTAATAATATGGATATGAGGAATAACGCCCAGTAGCTTAGCAGGAGCATTCGATTCCAGCGTTCTCGATTAACTTCTAAAGAGGGAAAAGACATAATGACTTCCTTTCAGGATCAAACTCCATAAAATATACCATATCTAATAACCCATCGTATATCCCTTTTTGGGCCACCATATAGTAAGTATCAAGCTTGAAGGATGGAGGTGAGGAATTGAAGCAGGTACGATTTGTAGTGGAGTATGTACAGGATCATCCTTCGTTAGAACGATTGGCAGGAATGCTGAACCGTACGTTTGTAGGTACCGATAATCCTGTTGACAGCGTCCAATGGGAGTTGTCTAGGGAAGACGGGTTCATCCGTTGTCAATTTCCGCTTGGGCCAGGACCGCAAGATAAAAAAAATTATTGCCTTCGAGTTGGCCGAGTGCTGGCAGAATATACATTGTCGGATCTAGAGCCCACATTGCTTCGCAGTCTTTTTCACATGAGATTTGGTCTTAAGGATGCCGTAGAAATGGATGCTTTAATTGCTGAAGCTGTTTGTTTATTGGATGGGGAGCCAGAGCTTGAAGAAACTTGGGTAGGACGTGGTAGGGAACGTCGATTGCACAAGCTGGCCTCCCGTTTCTCTCTTTACTTAGAAGATCATGAACGCTTACATCTAGATGGCTTTCTTCGGTTTCGGTTAAGTGATTATCGTGCTGAGGTTCAGGAGGCTGCAGAAACCGCGATTGAAGAAAGATTGATGGAAAAGCAATATCAGGAGTTTATGATTTTGCTGAAATCAATGGTGGAGTGGCAAGAGACGAGAACGTCAGCCGTGCATGTGTTACATTCAGGCGGTCATGCATTCCGTTTGCTGGATGAGGAAATGCGTCCGCTTGAGCAAGACATAATGGATATAAGTGATAGCTCGGTTAAGGTAGATGCAGATGTTTTAGATATACAGGAGGAGCAAGAGGAGGAAAGCAGAGTAGTAAGTCGATTGCTGGCCGCTTCTCCGCGCCATCTGTATATTCATACACCTGAGCCGGATTCACAAGTGATCCGCACCATTATTGGGATTTTTGGAGATAGGGCTGCTTTGTATCCGGATTTGCCGGCACATTAACGCTCGAGGTGTTACATGGACTCCCGGACTCCCCTGTTTCAAGGGGCTAGCTTGACTGATTCCCCTTGAAATAGGTATAATAACTCATATCAATCCACATTTAGAAGCGTTGAGAAAGACACCAATGTTAGAAATGGACGGTACAGAGAGAGGAACCTTGGCTGCAAGTTCCTTCCGAAACCAACTGGCATTGACCCCTTTCGAGCTGCAGAGTTGAATTCGTAATCACCAACGTGAGTGCGTTAGTATTCCCTGCCGGGTCATGACCGTTATACATGCCTGAGAACTGGTTGTTATCTATTGCCAGTTGATGGAGGGTGGAACCACGGGCCGCATACAGAGCACCCGTCCCTTTCGGGACGAGGTGTTTTTTTGTACGCCAGAATAGTATAAATTTCAATGTCTTTATACTCATCTGATCGCTCGATACAAACGTTTACCTCCGTCCTAAGGACGGTGAATCCGTTTTACTTGTACGCCGGAAAAGGTATAAACTTTATGTTTTCACATTAAAGGGAGGAAGAGAAATGTCTGTTCAAGTAACATTGCCTGATGGAGCGGTACGGACTTATGATGCAGGTGTAACTGTTGAGGATGTAGCTTTTTCTATAAGTCCTGGACTTAAGAAGGTTGCGGTTGCGGGAAAAGTAAATGGGAAGGTAGTAGATGTCAGTACACCGATTTCTGAAGATGTAGCGCTTGAAATCGTTACATTGGATAATGCTGAAGGTCTAGAGGTTATGCGCCACAGTACGGCTCATTTGCTCGCACAAGCGATTAAACGAATTTATGGTGCTGACAAGGTGAAGCTCGGAATTGGTCCGGTGATCGAGGATGGCTTCTATTACGATATCGATTTGGAGCAATCCATTACTCCTGAGGATCTTGTGAAAATCGAGAAGGAAATGGATAAGATCGTTAAAGAGAATTTGCCCATCACAAGACGTGAGGTTAGCAGGGAAGAGGCTCTTCGCATATTTGAAGAAGCTTCGGATCCCTTAAAGCTTGAGCTGATCCGTGATTTGCCTGAAGGCGTAGCGATTACCATCTATGATCAAGGGGAGTTTTTCGACCTTTGTCGTGGACCTCACCTACCATCAACTGGACGAATTAAAACGTTTAAGCTGCTGAGTGTTGCGGGTGCCTATTGGCGTGGAGATAGCAAAAACAAGATGCTGCAGCGGATTTACGGTACAGCTTTCGCGAAGAAAACGGAGCTGGAGGAGCATCTTCATTTTCTGGAGGAAGCTAAGAAGCGGGATCATCGTAAGCTCGGCCGTGAGCTGAAAATGTTTACTTTTTCCCGTGAGGTAGGTCAAGGATTGCCGTTATGGCTTCCATATGGAGCGAAGGTGCGTCAAACGCTTGAACGTTATATCGTAGATTTGGAAGAAAGACTTGGATATAGTCATGTATATACGCCTGTGTTAGCGAATGTTGATTTATATAAAATATCTGGTCACTGGGAGCATTATCAAGAGGATATGTTTCCTAAAATGACTTTGGATAACGAAGAGCTAGTTCTTCGTCCAATGAACTGTCCGCACCATATGATGGTATACAAGAGTGATATGCGCAGCTACCGCGATCTACCTGTCCGTATTGCTGAGTTGGGCACTATGCACCGTTATGAAATGTCTGGAGCGTTAACAGGCTTACACCGGGTACGTGCAATGACGCTAAATGATGCTCATATCTTTTGTCGGATGGATCAAATTAAAGAAGAGTTCACTCGCGTAGTAAATCTTATTCGCCAAGTGTACGAGGATTTCGGCATTAAGGAGTACCGTTTCCGTCTGTCTTACCGGGATCCGAAGGATACTGAGAAGTACTGGCCGGACGATGAAATGTGGGATACAACGCAAAGAATGCTGCGTGAGGTAGTGGAAGAGCTTGATTTACCTTTCTTCGAAGCAGAAGGTGAAGCGGCATTCTATGGTCCGAAGCTTGATGTGCAAATTAAAACTGCGCTAGGCAAGGAAGAAACATTGTCGACTGCGCAGATCGATGTTCTACTTCCAGAACGCTTTCAATTGGAATATGTCGGGGAGGATGGCAAGAAGCACCGTCCTGTCGTTATTCACCGAGGTATCATAAGCACAATGGAGCGCATGACAGCATTCCTGCTGGAAAACTTCGCAGGTGCTCTGCCATTGTGGCTGTCGCCGGTACAAGCTAAGCTCATTCCTGTAAATCCAATCTATGAGCCTTTTGTTAAAGAGGTTGAGGAGAAGCTACAGCGTGCGGGTGTACGAGTAGAATCGGATTTACGCAATGAGAAGCTCGGCTACAAAATTAGAGAAGCGCAGCTTGAGAAAATACCGTATATGCTTGTTATCGGGGAAAATGAGTCGCTTAACGGAACTGTATCTGTTCGTCGTCGTGGAGAAGGCGATCTTGGCGCTCAAGCGGTTGAAGAGTTTGTTACTCGTATTACCGGTGAAATAGCATCTAAACGAATTGACTAAGGACTCTATTGTCCCTTTAGGTAGTTAGATGAGGTTGCCCTTAAGTTTATGACTTATGGGCGCCTCTTTTTCTTACAATATAAGAAATTATAAAATCAGTACCCTATTTAAGCGATGCCAGACAGTTTATAACCTACCGAATTCCACTACTTCTGCTACAATCTGCATACCGATTACGATCTTGCTTGCGGCAGCTCGTGTCCTAGCTAACGAACCGTATCGTGCTTATTACCGAAAAATTAACTACTAATTTGTTCTTACGAACTGCATTGGCGCTATTGAGTAAAATATAGGAGGAACGACGCTACTTTACTGGATATAAGATGTCTGGAGTTCGTAAAAATATAAAACCATTAGATTTTGATCAAATAAGAGTTACTGAGTTCCTAAGCAATATGTGACGCAATTCATTTCTAAATAACCTCCGACATAAACGTTGAACGCAGTGAAAAGACGGCGTCAGCCGTTTATGTTTGTGTATAGCGTATGTATGTCGTTTATTTTCTAGTAAATGTAAATTATTCTCTTTTTCTCGCGTTTATGATAGAATGAGAGATACTTCAAATATGCATCCTTTTAGGAGTGGCTGGATACATGAACTTCCTCCGTGATTCTAATTTACCGGAAGCATTCTGGTCAGAAGATGAAGTGTTGGGCGAGCTATATACTCAGATGTTAAAGGTCGTTCGCCATAAGCTGTGGCACAAGAGCGACGCGGGTGATGTGGTGCAAGAGGCTTGGGTGCGTATTCTAGAAAAGAGGTCTACGCTCCGTCACAAAGAAAAGCTAATTCCATGGGCGAAAGCGATTGCTTCTAACCTTGCCTCCAATGCCAATCGGGCAAGGCGCCATGAGAAGATGTTCGATCACCTAGAGGATGAGTTTGCCGGAACGACACCAGTCTTTGATTCAGAATCGATGATGGAGCTGTCCGATTTGTTAGGACGGTTGGATCCAGTGACAAGAACGCTGCTTCTTTACAAATTTTATTATGGGTTGAAGGATGCTGAAATCGCTTCAGCACTCCAGTTGCCGGTGGGGACGGTCAAAGCCCGAATCCATCGTGGTAAGGCCAGATTAAAAACTCAGGCAAAAGCAGAAGAAAGCCATACATAATCCCATTACTCACTGTTCATGATAAAGTCATGGAGGTGAGAACAACAATGGCAAAGAACAAAAAGCAAAAAGCCGGTAATGCAAATGCCAATGAGTTTCAGACAGAGTTTGCAACCGAATCCAATGCGACTAACAGCAGCGGTACCAATAAAGCTGCGCAAAAAAATTCGCAATCCAATCGATAACGAACAATTACTGCGTCACGTTTAGGTCAGGTTAATAACTGAATAACACGATTAAAGAGAGGATCCTCAAGGGGATCCTTTCTTTTTGTCGAAAAACGGTATATAATGTTAGAAAATCTAACGTAATTTGACAAATAACATGTCGGAGTGATGAGTGATGGCGCAATGGCAACGGTGGCTTCGGAGTTACGGGAAGGGATTAAATAAAATTCAGAGACCGAATCAATCAAATGTTTCCGCGCTGGAAGACAATGCTTCCACTAGCGCAAATCCGGAAACGCTCCGCCATATGGTGGAGGAAGCTGTAGTCATATCGGATCGTCTTCAGGCAGCCGTATCAGAAGTGGACTCAAGTATGGGTCAATTGAATATTATTGCCGATCGAGTAACTGAGCAGGAAGAGAAGCTGAGGGAAAACAGCAAAACTGCGATGACTCGATTAGATGAAGCCTTCTCCTCGCTGCAAGAGGTAGCAGCTGCATCACAAGAAATTCGTGGTGTTACGGAGGAGTTAAATTCGCAAAGCCGGAAGACTAAGGATGTTGTTATTGATGTATGTCGTTCGCTTAATCATACCGACGAAGTGATGAACGATCTATCCAAAAATCACGGCACGATGGAGGAGCGGGTAAATGGATTAATTGCCCAAGCATCTAAAATCGGTGAAATTAATGAATTGATTCAGGAAATTGTTACCCAGACATCGCTACTTGCTCTCAATGCAGCAATCGAGGCAGCGCACGCTGGAGAACACGGCCGTGGGTTTGCCATAGTGGCTCAAGAAATCCGGAAGCTGGCTGAGCAAAGCGGACAGGCTGTTAAGCGCTCGACCAGCATAGTTCAAAATATCGAGTCGGGTATTCGCCAAGTCGTTAGCTCAGTTGAACGTGAAAAAAACTCTGTATCCCTCGGTTTGGAGGAAATGAACAAAACGCGGGAGAAGATGGATATTATCTTTAACTCCTTCTCGGAGGTCGATGTACACGTTAGTAAAACATTGGAATTTGCAGTTGGACAAGCGAATCTAACAGCTGCAACGAATACGATGCTTGAGCAGGTTGTCGAATCTGTGGGTTTGACTATGGGCAGCGTGGATGATACTTTGGCTCAGAACAAACAGCAAAGAACGGAAATCAACAATCTTGGACGAGTATCGGAGCAGCTTAAGGAATCAGCTGATGAGCTGGTAAGCGCTATACAAAGCACTGGAGGGCTTGTATGGGAGGGTGCTGTCGCTACGGATACTTCGCGTTGGACCGAGCTATTACGTACATTAACTTCTAATCCTGATCTTGCTGGGATGGCTATGGAAGTGCATCGTGAAGTTTTGGGCAGTTGTCTTACGCGGACTACGGGCATGGAGGCGATATGGTCAAACCGAAGCGACGGCTCGTTTGTTTATTCTGAGCCGGCGGCGGGATTGCTGAATGCAAGAGGGCGCGAATGGTGGAAGCGGGCAATGGCTGGGGATATTTATATTTCTGAGGTCTACATATCTGCTATAACGAAACGACCATGCTTAACCGTCTCAATGTCACTACGGAGTAATGATGGAGTGGCTATTGGAGTCATTGGCATTGATATTGTGGTTTCTTAACCATGTCATGGCCAACGAATCAAACAGAGCTTTCCTCTCTGCGGGCAAGTTGCTCGAAAAATTAGCGCAACTCGCCCCAAGAGTGCCCCACTGCGAGCGAGTAGCTCAAAATATTCGTACATCTCGCCCCAAGCAAGCTCTCTGAGGGCGAGTAGCTCGAAATATTCGTGCATCTCGCCCCAAGCAAGCTCTTTGAGGGCGAGTAGCACGAAAAATTAGCACAACTCTCCCCAAACATGCCTCACTGTGGGCGAGTAACTCGAAATATTGGCACATCTCGCCCCAAGTAAGCTCTCTGAGAGCGAGTAGCACGAAAAATTAGCACAACTCTCCCCAAACATACCTCACTGCGAGCGAGTAGCTCGAAATATTCGTACATCTCGCCCCAAGCAAGCTCTCTGAGAGCGAGTAGCACGAAAAATTAGCACAACTCTCCCCAAACATACCTCACTGCGAGCGAGTAGCACGAAAAATTAGCACAACTCTCCCCAAACATACCTTACTGCGGGCGAGTAACTCGAAATATTCGTACATCTCGCCCCAAGTAAGCTCTCTGAGAGCGAGTAGCACGAAAAATTAGCACAACTCTCCCCAAACATGCCCCACTGCGTGCGAGTAGCTCAAAATGTTAGTCAAGCAAGGGACAGCCGCTCTGACTTACCCCTTAATGTTCAATCAATCACCTCGGTCTGTAGACCGAGGCAAACTTACAACTCGCGCCGCTGTTAATTCTTGTAGTTTATTCGGTATACTGATTACAATAAGAAATAAGTAAAGTTGTAACGGAGGATAAAGCTATGCAATCATCGACCATGCATAGAATGCTATGGGGAATTGTTGTCGTCATTATCGGAGTCGTCTTCTTATTGAACCAAACAGGACTAGTAAGTATTAACATTGGACAATTGATGTCGACTTTCTGGCCGGTCTTACTAATTGTGTTCGGGTTTCAAGGGCTAGTTCAGCAGCGTGGAAACGCTTATTTGTGGAATTTACTAACGGTTATTATCGGATTTTTGTTTTTGGGGCGGAATATGGGATGGATGGATTGGAGCTTCTCCGATATGTTCCGGTTTATTGGTCCGATTGCCATCATTATTTGGGGCTTTAACATGATTTTTTGTGGTAATCGTCGTAAGAATAAGCGGCGTGATGAGGAGAGCAAGGAGCAGTGGAGCCACTTCACACCCCCTACTTCTTCTGCACCTCCAGGACCTCCTCCAGCACCTCCTGCTTGGGATGAATTTGACCGGAGGGAATCAGGAGAATTTAGCCAACAGCCTAAGCAGTCTTATTCAGAGCAATCTTCGTCCACTAGTGAAGGGCAGTCGAATCCCAAGAAGGCTTCCTTCTATGGATGGGAGCAGAGGCATGAGCATCGAGACTGGTGGAAGGCCAACGATTGGCATAACCCGAATCGGGTGAACCATAGTCGGTTTATCGGGGATGTGCATCTTGGCAATGATTATTGGGAGCTTAAACCAATGAGCATTTCACATTTTATAGGCGACACAACTCTTGATTTAACTAAAGCGCAAATTCCGATTGGCGAAACAAGGGTATATGTTTCCTCATTTATTGGGGATGTGAAGGTATATGTTCCTAATGATCATAGCGTAGGGCTGCAGATTGTATCTAGCTGCTTGATCGGAGATGTTAAAGTGCTAGATCAAAAGCGCGGAGGTTTTTTTAACCAAATGTCAGTGGAAACACCAAGATATGCAGATACCGATAAACGCGTAGTGCTTATCGTCAGCAGCTTTATTGGCGATGTACGCGTGACGAAGGTAGGCTAAGCGATGTTGAAAACGGTCCGTACTAGTAAATGGGCTTCATCTATCTATGCAGGATTGACAGCATTTGCTTTGATGGTGCTGCTGTACTATTGCTGGGTTAACCAAACTGATAATCCTCCTTCAATTAGAACTTGGCTGGGCTGGACCAGTATAATCGCGCTTGGACAGATGGCTATTTCTTATGGTTTTGCTCAAAGCACACAACGGAAGCTTGATCAAATGCAGCTTGTCATGAAACAAGCTTCTGCAGGGCATTGGGATTTACGCTTACCAGAGGTTGAAGGAGATGCCTTCACTGGGGCGAATCGAGAGCTAAATCATTTGCTTAAACAGCTAGAATCCAAGCTCAAGCTTCTCCAGCAGCTAGGCGAAAGAGAGGCGCTGGTAGAAGCATCCTCTCAGGAAGCTGCTGTGCTTGAGGAAAGAAGACGGCTTGCCAGGGATTTGCATGACACAGTTAGCCAGCAATTGTTTGCCTTACACATGTCGGCCTCTGCCTTGCCAAAGCTGTTGGAGCGAGATGCTGATCAGGCGCAGAGGGTAATGGAGCAGCTAATTGCAATGTCTTCCTCTGCGCAACGTCAAATGCGTGGGCTCATTGCTCAACTAAGGCCTATGGAATTGCAAGGTAGAACGCTTGAAGAAGCGTTAGAACGTTGGTTTCCCGAGTATTGTAGACAGAATGGGCTTCAAGGAACACTTGAAATCCAAAAAAAAGGCTTGTTATCTGAAGCGATTGAGCATCAGTTGTTCCTTGTTATTCAAGAGGCGATGGCCAACGTGGTTAAGCATGCGGAAGCGCAGGCCGTTCGCCTGTTTCTGGGAGAAACGGATAGTCAAATTTCCCTCACTATAGAAGATAATGGCTCGGGGTTCAGGGGAGAGCAGGTTAGAGAAGGGGCTTACGGCTTGTCTACTATGCGCGAGCGTGCTCAGAAGCTTGGCGGTGAAGCGGAGATTGTCACTAAGCTGGGCTCAGGTACCCGCGTAAGGGTTTGGTTCCCGAAATTTGAATCAGAATCACTATAATAATAAGCTAATTGGGCATAGGAGCGTATGGAGATGACAGAGCTACCGGGTTCCCCATGGAAAGTACTTATCGTGGATGACCATGAGATGGTTAGAATGGGCTTGCGTACTTATTTAATGCTAGATTCGAGATTTGAAGTCATAGGGGAAGCTGCG